>CAYOKN010000053.1:0-354 GCA_964404545.1 uncultured Rhodospirillaceae bacterium
TTCCTGGGCCTGAACCTGGCCGCCGGCGGCCACCTGCCCCACGGCGCCGCGCCCAACATGTCGGGCAAGTGGTTCAAGCCGGTGTCCTATGGCGTGACGCCGGACACCCACCGCATCGATTATGACGAGGTCGAGCGCCTGGCCATCGAGCACAAGCCAAAGCTGATCATCGCCGGCGGCTCGGCCTATCCGCGCCAGATCGACTTCGCCCGCTTCCGCGCCATCGCCGACAAGGTGGGCGCCTATTTCATGGTGGACATGGCCCACTTCGCCGGCCTGGTGGCCGGTGGCGCCCATCCCAGCCCGCTGCCGCATGCCCATGTGGTGACCACCACCACCCACAAGACCCTGCGC
>CAYOKN010000053.1:421-13352 GCA_964404545.1 uncultured Rhodospirillaceae bacterium
AGGGCGGTCCGCTGATGCATGTGATCGCCGGCAAGGCTGTGGCCTTCGGCGAGGCCCTGACCCCTGAGTTCAAGGCCTATGCCCAGCAGGTGGTGGACAACGCCAAGGTGCTGGCCGAGACCTTGATCGAGCGCGGGGCGGCCATCGTGTCGGGCGGCACCGACACCCACCTGATGCTGGTGGATCTGCGTCCCTTGAAGCTGACCGGCAAGGCTGCCGAGGCCAGCCTCGAGCATGCCGGCATCACCTGCAACAAGAACGGCATCCCGTTCGACCCGGAGAAGCCCACCATCACCTCGGGCGTGCGCCTGGGCACCCCGGCGGCCACCACCCGTGGCTTCGGCACCGAGGAATTCCGTCTGGTGGGCAATCTGATCGGCGACGTGCTGCACGGCCTGGCCGCCAATCCCGAGGACAATTCCAAGGTCGAGCGCGAAGTCCGCGAGAAGGTGGGCGAGCTCTGCCGCCGTTTCCCGGTCTATCCGGGCCTGTAACCGTCAGCCATCGCTTAGGGGGAACAACATGCGATGCCCGTTCTGCGGCCATGACGACACCCAGGTGAAGGACAGCCGTCCCACCGAGGACAATTCGGCGATCCGCCGGCGCCGCTTCTGCTCCGCCTGCGGTTCGCGCTTCACCACCTTCGAGCGCGTGCAACTGCGCGAGCTGATCGTCATCAAGAAGAACGGGCAGCGTGTGCCCTTCGACCGCGACAAGCTGGCCCGGTCGGTGGCCATTTCCGTGCGCAAGCGTCCTATCGACCCGGAACGGGTCGAGCGCATGATCAATTCGATCCAGCGCCGGCTGGAGTCCTGTGGCGAATCCGAAATCCCGTCCGAGATGATCGGCGAGATGGTGATGGACGCCCTGGCCACCCTGGACCAGGTGGCCTATGTGCGCTACGCCTCGGTCTATCGTAATTTCCGCGAGGCCAAGGACTTCGAGGATTTCGTCGGCAAGTTGGGTGTGGACCAGGCCTGATCCCATGACGGCCGCCACCGACCGTGACCACATGCAGGCCGCCCTGGCTCTGGCCCGCCGCGGCCTGGGCCGGGTCTGGCCGAACCCGGCAGTGGGCTGCGTGCTGGTGCGGAACGGCCATGTGGTGGGGCGGGGCTGGACCCAGCCGGGCGGCCGCCCCCACGCCGAAACCGTGGCCCTGGCCCAGGCCGGCGCCCTGGCCAAGGGCGCGACCGCCTATGTGACGCTGGAGCCCTGCGCCCATCATGGCAAGACTCCGCCCTGTGCTGACGCCCTGGTGGCGGCAGGCATCGTCCGCGCCGTGGTGGCGGTAGAGGACCCGGACGAGCGCGTCTCGGGCCGAGGCCTGCGCCGCTTGACCGAGGCAGGTATCGCCGTCGAGGTGGGCCTGTGCTTCGAGGACGCGGCCGAGCTGAACGCCGGATTCTTCCGCCGCATCCGCGAGGGCCGGCCGCTGGTCACCTGGAAGGCGGCCACCACCCTGGACGGCCGCATCGCCACCCATTCGGGCGAATCCCGCTGGATCACCGGGCCCCAGGCCCGAGCCCACGGTCATCGCATGCGGGCCGAGCATGACGCCATCCTGGTGGGGGTGGGCACCGGGCTGGCCGACGATCCGGAGCTGACCTGCCGGCTGCCGGGACTCGAGGACCGCTCGCCGGTGCGGGTGGTGATGGATTCCCGCCTGCGCCTGCCCTTGACCAGCCGTTTGGTGGCTACGGCCGGGCAAACGCCCACCTGGATCATCACCTTGCCCGGCAATGACGAGGCGCGCTGCCAGGCTTTCCTGAATGCCGGGGTGGACCTGATCGAAGTGGACCCCGACACCTCCGGCACCCCCGACCTGCCGGAAGCCATGCGCGCCCTGGGCGACCGTGGCATCACCCGGCTGCTGGTGGAAGGCGGCAGCCATTTGGCGGCGGCGCTGTTGCGTGCCAGGCTGGTGGATCGGGTGGCGTGGTTCCGCGCGCCGCTGATGGTGGGCGGCGATGGCCTGCCCGCGGCCCAGGCCTTCGGCGTGGACAGGCTGACCGATGCGCCGGCCTTCGTGTCCCGGGGTGTTCGCACCCTGGGCGGGGATGTGCTGGAATTGTTCGAGCGGGGATAAGAGACGCGATGTTTACCGGAATCATCACCGACCTGGGCGAGATCATCAAGGTGGAGAAGGGCGGCATGACCCGCTTCACCACCCGGACCGCCTATGACCTGACCGAGGTGCCCATGGGCGCCTCCATCGCCCATTGCGGCGTATGCCTGACCGTGGTGGACAAGGGGGCCGACTGGTTCTCGGTGGATGCCTCCGAGGAAACCCTGACGGTCACCACCCTGGGCAGTTGGAGCGTGGGCACCAAGGTCAATCTGGAGCGCCCCACCCGGGTCGGCGACGAGTTGGGCGGCCATATCGTGTCCGGCCATGTGGACGGAGTCGCCACGGTGGTGGATATCCGCCCCGACGGCGATTCCCTGCGCTTTACCTTCGAGGCGCCCGAGCGGCTGAAGAAGTTCGTGGCCCCCAAGGGCTCGGTGGCGCTGGATGGCGTTTCGCTGACGGTGAACGAGGTGAACGGCGCCCGGTTCGGGGTGAACATCATTCCGCACACCCGCGACGTGACCACCTTCCACACCTATAAGCCGGGCACCCCGGTGAATATGGAAATCGACATGCTTGCGCGCTATGTTGCGCGGCTGCTCGAAAAGGACTGAAGCCGAATGGCCAATTACCACGAACATATGTCGCCCATCGAGGAGATCATCGACGAGGCCCGCAATGGCCGGATGTTCATCCTGATCGACGACGAGGACCGCGAAAACGAAGGCGATCTGGTCATTCCAGCCCAGATGGCGACCCCGGATGCGGTCAATTTCATGGCCAAGTATGGCCGTGGACTGATCTGCCTGGCCATGACCCGCCAGCGCACCGAGCAGCTTGGCCTGAAGCTGATGAACCCCGAAAACGCCTCGCGCCATCAGACCGCCTTCACCGTCAGTATCGAGGCGCGGGAAGGCGTGACCACCGGCATCTCGGCCTCGGATCGGGCCCATACCATCGCCGTGGCGGTGGACCCCAGCAAGGGCAAGGATGACATCGTCACTCCCGGCCACATCTTCCCGCTGGTGGCCCGCGAGGGCGGCGTGCTGGTGCGCGCCGGCCATACCGAGGCCGCCGTGGATATTTCGCGCCTGGCCGGGCTGCTGCCCGCCGGTGTGATTTGCGAGATCATGAATGATGACGGCACCATGGCCCGCACCCCGGACCTGGTGACCTTCGCCGCCGAGCACGGCTTGAAGATCGGCACCATCGCCGACCTGATCGCCTATCGCCGCCGCCATGACAAGATCGTGCGGCGCGAGCTGTCCTCGCCCTTCAATTCCCGCTGGGGCGGGGATTGGACCATGCATGTCTATACCAACACCGCCGCCTATGCCGAACATATCGCCCTGGTGAAGGGCGACGTGTCCAAGGGCCCGGTGATGGTGCGTGTGCATGCGCTGAATGTGCTGGACGACGTACTGGGCGACCAGGACAGCGGCAAGGGCCATGTGCTGCACACCGCCATGGGCCAGGTTGCCGATCATGGTTGCGGCGTGGTGGTGCTGATCCGCGAGCCCGCCGCCACCAGCCTGTCCGACCGGGTGCGCGCCCGCCTCGAGCCCGGCAAGACACCGGGCCTTGAGCTGCGCGACTACGGCATCGGCGCCCAGATCCTGCTGGACCTCGGGGTCAAGGAGATGATCCTGCTGTCCAACACCCATCGGACCATCATCGGCCTTGACGGCTATGGCCTCAGCGTGGTCGAACAGCGGCCCATCGCGCCGAACGGGGGAGAACCGGCATGAAGATCCTGATCGTCGAGGCTCGCTTCTACGAGCATATCTCGGACGGCCTGCTGCGCGGCGCCGTGGCCGAGCTGGCCAAGGCCGGCGCCGGCTTCAAGCGGGTCATCGTGCCGGGGATCCTGGAAATCCCGGCTGCCATCCGCTATGCCATCCGTTCCATGGAACTGCGGGCCACCGACGACCGTTATGCCGGCTACATCACCCTGGGCTGCGCCATCCAGGGCGAGACCCAGCATTACGACCATGTCTGCCGCGAGGCCATGAGCGGCGTGCAGCAACTGGCCCTGCAATATACCCTGGCGGTGGGCAATGGCATCCTGACCTGCCCCAACGAAGCGACCGCGCTGGAGCGGTCCGATCCCGAAAAGAAGAACTTCGGCGGCCAGGCTGCCCGCGCCGCCTTGCGCATGATCGAAGTGAAACGCGAGCTCAGGCTCTGAAAGACCAAGACGAGTGAAGACCCCTTCCAAAGCTCAGCGCCGCCGTTCCGCCGCCCGTTTGGCGGCAGTGCAGGCGCTTTATCAAATGGACCTGACCGGCCAGTCGCCCGACAAGGTGCTGCTGGACTTCATGCAGCACCAGATCGGCAGCGAGGCCGAGGAAGTCAGCGTGGACGAGGACACCGAGGCGGTGACCGAAACCCCGGTGCCGCTGGTGGATCCCGACGGCGAACTGCTGGCCCATGTGGTGCGCGGCGCCGTGGCCCAGCGCGAGTTGCTGGACGAGATGGTGGGCGGGTCGCTGTCCGGTGATTGGACCGTGGACCGGCTCGAGCCCATCCTGCTGGCGATCCTGCGCTGCGGCGCCTTCGAGCTGCTGCAGCGTCCCGACGTGCCGACCAAGGTGGTGATCACCGAGTATCTGGACGTGGCCCACGCCTTTTATTCCGGATCCGAACCGAAGCTCGTGAACGCTGTCCTGGATCGCATTTCCAAGGTCGCCCGCGACTCCGAAGGGGCCTGAGCGGCATGGCCGGGCGGGATGAGTTCGGCCTGATCGCCGAGCTGTTCGCGCCCCTGGCCGCCGGCTGGCCGGGCACCCTCAATCTCACCGACGATGCGGCGCTGATCCCGGAACAGCCGGGCAGCGCCCTGGTGGCCACCAGCGACTGCCTGGTGGCCGGGGTGCATTTCCTGCCCGACGATCCGCCGGACCTGATTGCCCGCAAGGCTCTCAGGGTCAATTTATCCGACCTGGCCGCCATGGCGGCCGAACCGCTGGGCGTTCTGCTGGCCTGCGCCTTCCCAAAGGGCTGCGGCGAGGCCTGGCTGCGCCGGTTCGCCGACGGGCTGGCCGAGGATTGCCGGGCCTTCGGCATCCACCTGTTGGGTGGCGACACGGTGGTGACCCCCGGGCCGGCCACCTTCACCGTCACCGCCCTGGGACGGGTGCGGCAGGGGCGCGAGTTGCGCCGCTCAGGTGCCCAGGCCGGCGACTTGGTCTGGGTTTCAGGCACCATCGGTGACGCGGCCTTGGGCCTCAAGCTGCTGCAGGGCAGGGGCGGCGGGCTGGCCGGGCTGGACGGCGCGCCGCTGATCCGCCGCTATCATCTGCCCGAGCCCCGTGTTGGTCTGGGCCCGCGCCTGGCCGGGTTGGCCCGGGCCGGCATGGATGTCTCGGACGGCCTGGTGGCTGATCTGGGCCATATTTGCGACTGTTCCGGTCTGGCGGCGGTGATCGAGGCGGCGGCCGTGCCCCTCAGCCCGGCGGCAGCCGAGGCGCTGGCGCGGGATCAGGCTTTGCTTGCCAGCATCCTGACCGGCGGCGATGATTACGAGCTGCTATTCACCGCCGGCGCCCAGGCCGAACCCGCCATCCGGGCAGCGGCGGCCGAGGCCGGGGTGACGGTCACGCCCATCGGCCGGATGGTGGCAGGGCAGGGGGTGACCGTGCTGGACCGCTTGGGCAAGGCCATGACGCTGCCAGCCGGCGGGTGGAACCATTTCGGGGGATAGGCCATGGCCAAGCTGATCGTTGCCCTGGTGCTGTTGCTGCTGCTGGCCGGCGGCACCATCGGCGGCATGTATATGGGCAAGATCGGCCCCTTTGCGGAACCGCCGCCCGAAGTCGAGAACAAGCCCCCGCCCGAACCGGCACCGGACCTGACCGTGGCCAATTCCTTCCTCGACGCAGCCCCTCTGATGATCCCGCTGTTCGAGGACGACCGCGTGGTCAAGCAGATGACCATCATGGTCCAGCTGGAGATCCCGCCGCAGCATGTGGCCTATGTCTCCACCAACATGCCTCGCTTGATGAACACCCTGACCATCGAGCTTTATGACTGGCTGCCGCGCCACCTGGCCACCCGGCCCATGGCCGACTTGGGCATGTTGAAAAGCAAGATGCTGCAATTGTCCAAGAAGACCTTGGGCGAGGACAAGGTGGCGGACGTGCTGATCAAGTCGGCCTATCAACGGCAGTAGGGTCCAGCTTTGGCGATCCGATTCCTGCTGAGCCTGTCGGAGCATGAAGGCAGCAGCGTCATCGAGTCGCGATCAACCCATTGATCCAAAAACAAAACGGCCCCGCCAAAGGCGGGGCCGCAATGCCGGTTGTACCGTTCGGTCGATTAGACCGAGTAATACATCTGGAACTTTCACCGGCGAGCAAAATCAAAGGGTTGCCGGGGCTATTTGTCTAACGCGTTAGACTCCTCCCATCTGGCGATGGCGCCCCGGCTCATTTCGATGGTCCTGGGAATGTAGGTTTCGAGGATCTGGCGGGTGGTTTCGATCGAGTGGCCGGTGACCGAGGATATCTGCACCTCGGTGGCGCCGGCCTCGGCGAGTCGGACGCAGGCGGTGCGGCGCAGATCTCGGGCCTGCAGGTTCTGCAGGCTGGCCATGGCGCAGATCTCGCGCCAGGCCTGGTTGAACACTGGATAGGACAGGGCGCGGCCTTTGTGGGCCACGATGGTCTGGCCGACGAGGGGTTGGCGCCGGCAATGCTCGAGGTGGGTCCGCAGTTCGCGGTGGGTGGCCACCGCGAGCAGCTTGCCGGTCTTTTGCTGCCGCAGCTGGATCACGTCCCCGTTATATCGGGCCCAGGTCATGGCCAGTACGTCACCGGGCCGCTGGGCGGTGTAATGCAGGAGGTGAAAGGCGGTGGCCATGGCCTCGCCCTTGGTGTGGGTGGCGGCCGCCTCCAGCCAGGCAGCTACGTCGGCCGGCTGCCAAAACACCTCGCGCGCCTTGCTGGTGGATAGGCGCAGGTCGCTGCAGTGGTTTTCGGTGATCACCCGGTGGTACATGGCGGTGTTGAACAGGTTGCGGAGCACCGCCGCCACCTTGCGGGCTTCGCCGATGCCCTCATAGGTGTCCAAGAAATCCAGCACCATGCGCCGGTCGAATACCGAGAACGGGATGCCCTTTCCCAGGTCCTCAATTTCCCGGATATAGCGGTTGTAGTATTTCAGGGTGCCGGCGGCGAGTTTCTTGTAGTCCTCGGTCGCCTTGTATTTTTGGACCACCCATCCGATCGAGCCCTCGGGCAGGACCTCGCCGTGTTTGCAGTCGGCCGCCTGGTTCAGGCGAGTGGCCATCTCGAGGCGCTTGGCCTCGTCATCGGGCAAGCGTGCGACCGGATGGCCCCGCCGCTGCCAATACCAGCGATAGGTGCCGTCCGCGTTCCGGCGCCGCGTCACATAGCGTAGTCGGATGTCCATGTCTGTGGCCCTTCCACAAAACCAAGCGAATGCCATTCGCAGGCAGGAACTGCCCTGAATTTTTGTTCGGCGGATTGCCCCTCCCAGGCCGGGGCTTGCCAACTGTGACCGGCGCGCTTATTCCGGTCCAACAGTTTTTCAACGAAAGGACGATTCCATGCCCTCTGAATTTGTTGGACAGCTGATCGTTGGTGCCGGTTTGATCGGGACTGCCATGACGATTGTTGGCGCCTGGGCCACCGCCCGAGGCGTCATGCTGACACCCGATAAGGCATCTGCGCTGTCCGAGCCCCGGTGGGGCGGAAATTCAAGCCTCCGAGGGGCGCTCTTGTTTCAGTCCACCGCTGCTCGGCAGGGGCTCTATCTGATTGCCCTCGGCGGTCTGGTCCAGCTGGTCGGCCAGATGCTGCAGGCCTACCAGCTGGCGGTCCAATAGACCGAGGTTAGCGCGGGAAGCGGCGGGCGATTTCATCCCGGCCGGCTTCCGTGAGTTCGTCGTTGCGGTCGATCAACCCGAGCTTGATGAGCGCGCGTCTGGTCTGGCCGTATCCGCCGTGCATCGACCGGCCTCGGATATGTTCCCAGGCGCGGCCTAGATAGATGCTGCGGAGGGCGGCCACCATGGCGGGCGACAGCTTTGCTAATGGTGGCGGATTGTTGCTCATGCTACGGCCCCAACTATTCGAGGTTTATTCAGACTCCGCCAGCAGCAAGGCGCGCCGGCCGCCGGGGAATGCTTTGTAAATGCTGGCTTCGGAGATCTGCAGGCGCCGGGCGATGATGTGGCCCGGGGTGCCGTCGATCAGCCATTGCCTAGCCTGGGTGTAGCGGTCGCCCTCGAGCACCGGGCGGCGGCCGAGGCGGACGCCTCGGGCCTTGGCGGCGGCAAGGCCAGCACGGGTGCGTTCCACGATCACGTCGCGCTCGAACTGGGCGAAGGCGCCGAGGACCGAGAACACCATGCGGCCGGCCGGGGTGGCGAGGTCGATGCCTTCGCAGAGGCTGACCAGGGTGGCGCCCTTGCCGGCGATGGTTTCGGACAGGTCCAGCAGGTGGCGCAGGGAGCGGCCCAGGCGGTCGATGCGCCAGACGATCAGGCGGGCGCCGGGCTGCAGGGCGGCCAGGGCGTCGGCTAGGCCGGGGCGTTGGTCGCGGGCGCCCGACAGGGTGTCGGTGTAGATCCGCGCCGGGGTGACGCCGGCGGCGGCCAGGGCGTCCAGCTGCAGGGCCGTGTCCTGCTTGTCGGTGCTGATGCGGGCGTAGCCGAGATTCATCACGCGGCTCCTCGGGCCAGCTTTCGGCGGTCGATGGCTTGGGCCAAGGCGGTGCGGTGGCGGGCGTCGGGATCGCCGGCAGGGGCGTCCGGGATCTCTGCCGGCCAGGGCGCCAGGCCGCTTAGTCGGTCCAGGCAGAGATCCAGGGCCCGGATGTCCCAGCGGACGCACTCCACCACGCGGCCGCCGGATGCGTCCTGGAAGGGCGTCGGCCGGGGCATGAGGCCCGAGGTCACCAGCTTGGCAAAGGTCGGGCCGGTCATGCCGCAATAGGCAGCGGCCTGATCCTCGGTGAGGAGACGCGGGGGGATGTTCGCGGGGAGGGGCTTGCGGCTCATGCTGGCGACCTCATTCTTCGGCCAGGCGCCGATCCGCCGAAAGGCGGGCGTTGTAGGCCTTGATCAGCGCCAGGCGGATGGCGCGCTCGGTGGTCATGCCCTTGAACAGGCCCTTGTAGGCCCGGGCGCCGTCCTCCAGCTCGCCGGCCTCATGCGAGCCGATCACCCGGGTAAGGCGGTCCCGGTCCAGGTTGGGGTTTTTGCGGTGCAGGGCAAAGATCTCGATCACCGCCGAGATCACCTTGCCGCGCAGCTGGCCGGGCGCGTCCTCGTAGGCGGCCACCAGGGTCTGCAGGGCCTCGATCACCGGGGCATCGCCGTAGGTGGCCAAGCCCTTGCGGATCGCGCCGATGGACTGGGTCATGCCCGGTTTGAGGTCCCGTTGCGGCATGGGGCCGCGCGGGATCTTAATGCCGGCACGGTCGCATACGTCCTTGATGTGCAGGGCATCGGGCTCGCCCGCCGCGATGCCGGCGTGATGGATCTGCAGGGCGTGCATGCCCGTGCGGTCGCGGTTGATGGCCACGAAGGTGCGGGCCTCGTCGCGGACCCCGCTGGCCGGGATGATGTAGCACGGCACCTGGTGGATGCCGGGATGCAGCCGCGCGGCGGCCACCCGGTGCTGGCCATCGGCCACGGCATAGGTGCCGTCCTCGCGCTTGGCCACCGTGACCGGGCCGAATTTGGACCAGCTGAACTCCTCGGCAATGCGATGGATGATCACGCGGCTGCGGTCCGAGGTGGTGTGGCGCTGATAGCTGTCATCCACCACCAGCAGGTCCAGGGGCAGCCATTCCATGCGCGGCAACGGGCCGGGATCGGGGTAGCGGGGATCGGCGGGGATCTGGGCGCAGGCCTGGGTCATGGCTGGTCTCCTAGGCGATAATGCGGGCAGGGCAGGACCCAGCCCGGTTTGTCGGGATCGGCAGTGACGGCGCCGCCGCAAGCGAAGCGAATGACATTCGCATCCTCGGGCGCATCCCCGGGCGCATCCCCGGGCGCATCCGGGAGCGCCGGGGCGCGGCAGACGGGGCAGCGGCGGACGGGGGTCATGCCGCCTCTCCCTGCTGCAGGGCCTGGCGGTGGTCCTCCATCACCCGCACCAGGTGGTCCAGGTCCTCGATGGTGAGCAGCACGTCCTCGGTGATGGTGGGCAGGGCAAAGGTCTGGGCCAGGTCGCCCGCCAGCTTGGCCAGATCCTCCTCGCCGATCAGCTCCATCAGCCCGGTGCGCCCGTCCGCCTTGTCGGCAAAGAGCGAGTGGCCGCACAGCACGCCCCGGACCAGCTCCAGGCCGATGGCCAGGCTGTCCGAGGGCGCGGTGATGGTCTGGGCCTCGGCGGTGGCGGCGGCCAGCTGGTCGCGGTGGGCGTCCATCCGGCGCAGGTCCACCAGGGCGATCAGGTCGGCCACCTGGGGCGCGCGGGCAAAGTCCTCGGCCGAGACCTGGACCCCGAAGCGGGCCGCCAGGGCGCGGGCGAGCATGGGGTGCTGGCTGGGATCGATCAGGCCGGCGAGATCGGTGTCCACCTCGGCCCGGGCGCCGCCCGGCGCCAGGGGCGCCAGCACCTTGCGGATCTCGTCAATCGTGGGAGGCAGGGGCGGGGGCGGGATCTCGGCGGCCTTGGAGGCAATGGCGTCCTCGAGATCGATCTGGCGGGGATCGGCGGGGGCGGTTTTCAGCCAGCCGCGCACCTCCTCCTCGGTGCCATAGCGCAGGGTGGGCAGCACATAGTCCCGGTCGGCCATGGCCAGCAGGTGGGATTTCAGCTCGCCCAGCTTGAGGTCCGCCACTTTGCAGTCCGGCGCCACCTGGCGCTTGACGTCCATCAGGGCGTCGCGGCGCAGGCCTTCCAGGTCCAGGTCCATGATGGCCAGGCCGTGGGCCGCCTCGTTCCCGGCCAGCCCCAGGGTGCCCGCCATGGCCAGCACCGGCGGCACGTCGCCCGGGGTCGGGTCGTAAGAGCCGAAAGAGCCCACCCGCTGGGCCACCAGGGCGGCAAACAGGCGCTGCAGGCGATCTTCGGGCAGGGCGTCCAGGGCCTGCCAGACGGCCGCCTCGTCGGTGCTCCACCAGGTGGCGGCGTAGATCTCGCCGTCGCCCAGCTTGAACCCGTCGCGGCTGGCGCCGTTAATGGCGGGCAGGAATTCTTCGATCACCTGGCGCACGGCCGGGGCGAGGGCCTTGTCATCCCGGCCCAGGGGCTCGGTCTTGATGCGGACCGCGCGATTGCAGCCCAGCATGGCCAGGCAGGCGGCCATCATGGCCACGCGGGGCTGGTCCAGCATGGCGGCCTGCAGGGCCACGGTCTTGCGGCGGCGGGCATGCTGGCAGTGGGCCTTGGTCACCGGATCGGCCGGGGCGGCGGTGGCGCTGCTGGCCGCACTCGCCTTCTTGGGCTTGACCAGGTCGGTGTGGATGGTGACGTGGCGGTCATGATAGATGCTGATCACCGCCACCCGCTCGGGCGAGGTGGGGTCCTTGTCCCACTCGCTTTCGTGGAAATACTGGCCCTGGCGTCGGTCGGCCAGCATCACCTGGGCATGGCCGGCGGCGGCCAGGCGCTTGGTCTCGGCCTGGATGGCTTGGGCCTGCAGCTTGTCGAACAGCTTGGCGTCGGTGAAATAGCGGTCCTCGCCATCCTCCACCACCTGGCCGGTATAGGCCTCGGCCGGGAACAGGGCCGCCTGGACCGGGATCATCTCGGCGGTGATGCGGCGCTTGAGGTCGGCCGTGGTCCGCAGAAAGCCCTCCTGGATCTCGGCCACCCATTTGGCGTGGGTGGAGCGGGGCGCCATGGCGGCCAGGATGTTGGCGGCCTCGACCGAGATCTTGCCTTCGCGCAGGGCGTCCTTGGCGGGCTCGTCCAGGTCGCGCACCAGGCGCAGGCGCATTTCCACGGTGCGCTTGACCATGCCCACGCTGGCCGCGATCTCGGCGGCGGACCGGCCGAGGGCGCGCAGGGCGGCAAAGGCCTCGGCCTCTTCCCAGGCGGTCATGTCCTTGCGGGCCACATTCTCGGTGAGGGCCAGCTCCAGCAGCTTGGCATCGTCGCAGGGATCGATCAGGCGGATGGGCACCGGGTGATCCGCCGGGCGCTCGCCCGCCTGGACCAGCTGGTCCAGGGCGCGCCAGCGGCGCTCGCCGGCGATGATCTCGTAATCCACGTCCCGGTCCAGGGAATGGTTGCCCGGCAGATTGGCGCGGCGCACCAACAGGGGCAGCAGCACATCCTCGGCGCGGACCGAGTCCACCAGCTTGGCCAGCTCGTCCTGGTCAAACCGCTTGCGGGGATTCAGGGGCGAGGGCAGCAGGCGGCCATGGGGCGCGGTGGCCACCACCGCCGGCGAGGGCGCGGCCGAGGGCGCCGGGGTGGAGGCATCGCCCTCCACCGCCTTGCGGCCGCGCTGGACGGCGCGCGAGATGGCGCTTTCGTCCACGCCCAATTCGGCGGCCAGGGCGGCGTTGGTGAGGGCGGGGTCCGCCAGCTTGCGGCGGTAGATCTCGATGTCCTGTTCGGGGGTGAGTTTACGGATGGCCATGGCGCGGCGCTCCCCTGGAAATGGTGATGCGGCCCCGGCGGGCCAGGACCGATCGGATCATCTGGGGCGGTTGGGCCAGACGCGGGCGGCGGACCAGGCGCAGCAGCCAGGCGGGCAGCCATGCCAAGTCGAGAGCGGGCCTGGGCTTGCGGCGGCTCATTGCGGCATGCCCTTTCCGGCCGATCGGGTGGCGGCCAGGTCCAGGCGCACCAGTTCGCGGCGCATTTCGCGCAGCTCGCCGGCGATCTCGGCCAGGCGGGTCTGGCGCCGGCCCTGGGCGGCCACCACCTGGCG
>CAYOKN010000054.1:0-13339 GCA_964404545.1 uncultured Rhodospirillaceae bacterium
CAACCATCCCGCCCTGTCCCAGACCGAGCCGGTCGCCGCCCTGTCGGGCGACCCGGCGGCGCTGGCGCAGCAGGCCAACCTGACCGAGCTTCTGGTGCTGGGCGCCACCCCGGTGCGGGCCGAGGGCGGGCGCTGGACCTTGCAGGTGGCGGCCAAGGCCCACGGCCCGGTGGCCGGCATGATCGATCTCAACCAAAGCTTCGCTGGCCAGGAGGGCGAGACCGTCGAGGCGCTGATGGCCCGCGCCGCCGACCAGATCGCCGCCCAACTGGACGCCCGCTATCGCAGCGGCAACCTGCTGCAGTTCGACCGCCAGGCCAGCCTGGCCGCCACCATTCCGGTGACCAGCCTGCAAGATTGGCTGGCCGTGCGCGAGCGGCTGGTGCGGGTCACCCCGGTCAGGGCTTATGAACTGGTTGCCCTGTCGCGCCAGGAAGCCAATGTGATCTTGCATTATGTGGGCGACCAGCAGCAGCTGGAGTCGGTGCTGGCCCAGAACGGCCTGGCGCTGGCCTGGGCCGGTCAGGGTTGGAGCCTGCAGCCCCGCTGACCCTAGTCCAGGCGACCCAGGTTGATCGGTTATCTGCCCAACGCCCTGACCTTCGCCCGTATCCTGGCGGTGCCGGTCTGCATCTGGTTCATGCTGCAGGACCGGATGACCCCGGCCTTCTGGCTGTTCCTGGCGGCGGGCGTGACCGATGCGGTGGACGGCCATATCGCCCGGCGTTTCAATGCCCGCACGGTGATCGGCGGCTATTTGGACCCCCTGGCGGACAAGGCGCTGCTGGTCAGCATCTTCGTGGTCCTGGGGCTCATGGGCTACCTCCCGTTCTGGTTGACGGGCCTGGTTGTTTCACGCGATCTTCTGATCGTCGCGGGCCTGGGCATTCTGACCCTGACCGGGCGGACGCCGCGCAAGACCCCGCTGTTCATCAGCAAGGTCAACACGGTGGCGCAGATCGCGCTGGCGGCGCTGGTGCTGGCGGACCTGGGGCTGGCCGTTCACCTGACCGGGCTGGTCGAGGCCTTCATCTGGATCACGGCGGTGACCACGCTGTGGTCCGGGCTTGCCTATGGCATTCTGTGGTCGCGGGCCATGCATGGCCAGGTTTTGGCCCCACGGGGCCGCAAGGGGGATTAAGACCATGACCAGGGGGAGCATGGTGCGGTTCTGGCTGATCGCACTGGGCGTGTTCGTGCTGCTGTTGTGGCTGCTGCGCGGGGTGCTGCTGCCTTTCGCCGCCGGTGCCGCCGCGGCCTATTTCCTGGATCCGCTGGCCGACCGGCTGGAACGGCTGGGGCTGTCGCGCATCATCGCCACCACGGTGATCACCTTCGTCTTCGTGCTGCTGGTAGTGGCGGTGCTGCTGCTGGTGGTGCCGGTGCTGGAAAACCAGATCGTCGCCTTTGCCCAGCGCCTGCCCGGCTATGCCGAGGCGCTGCAGGAACGGGCGGCGCCCCTGTGGAAGCAGGTGCGGCGCTATCTGACCCCGTCCGAGATCCAGCAGCTGAAGGGCGCCGCCGGCGATTATGCCGGCACCGCCGTCGGCTGGGTGGCGGCGCTGTTCGGCCGGGTGCTGACCGGCGGGGCCGCGCTGGTCAACATCCTGTCGCTTTTGTTCATCACCCCGGTGGTGACCTTCTACCTGTTGCGCGATTGGGACCTGATCAAGGCCCGCATCGACAGCTGGCTGCCCCGCGCCCATGCGCCGGTGATCCGCGACCAGCTGCGCCAGATCGACACCACCCTGGCCGGCTTCCTGCGCGGCCAGGCCACCGTCTGCCTGGTGCTGGGCGCCTTTTACGGCATCGGCCTGACCGTGGTGGGGCTGGACCTGGGGCTGATCGTGGGATTCACAGCGGGGCTGGTGTCCTTCATCCCCTATCTGGGCTCCATCTCGGGCTTCGTGGTGGGCGTCGGCATGGCCCTGGCCCAAGGCGACGGCTGGGCGCTGCCGGGGATGGTGGCGGGCGTGTTCCTGGTGGGCCAGCTGATCGAGGGTAATTTCCTGACACCCAAGCTGGTGGGCGACAAGGTGGGGCTGCACCCGGTCTGGATCATCTTCGCCCTGCTGGCGGGCGGCTCGCTGTTCGGCTTCCTGGGCATCCTGCTGGCGGTGCCGGTGGCCGCCGTGGTGGGCGTGCTGGTGCGCTTCGCCCTGGCCGGCTATCTGAACAGCCCGATCTATCTGGGGGTGCGCCGGCCCGGCCCGGATCTCGAATGAGCCAGTATCAGCTTCCGCTGGACCTGGGGCACCGCCCGTTGCTGGGCGGTGCCGATTTCCTGGTGACCGACTGCAATGCCGAGGCGGCGGCCTGGCTGGACCGCTGGCCTGCCTGGCCGGCGCCGGCCCTGTGCCTGTTCGGCCCGGCGGGGGCGGGCAAGACCCACCTGGCCCATATGTTCGCCGAGCGCACCGGTGCCGTCCTGCTGGCGGCGCGGGCGCTGTCCCTGGGCCAGGTGCCCGACCTGGCCGTCCAGCCCGCCGTGGTGGTCGAGGATGCCGACCGGGGCGTGCTCGAAGTGGCGCTGTTCCATCTCTACAATGCCTGCAAGGAGGCCGGCACCCGGCTGCTTCTCACCGCCCGCCTGCCGCCGGCCCGCTGGCCGCTGACCCTGCCCGATCTGCGGTCGCGCCTCAACGCCGCCCCGGCAGTGCCGATCCGTCCGCCGGACGACGCCCTGATGGCCGCCCTGCTGCTGAAGCTGTTTGCCGACCGCCAGTTGAAGGTGGGCCAGGATGTGCTGGCCTATGCACTGCCCCGGCTGGAGCGCAGCTTTGCCGCCATCCAGCACTTCGTGGCCCAGCTGGACGCCCTGGCCCTGGCCGAACGCCGCCCCATCACCGTCCCCCTGGCCCGCCGCGTGCTGGAAACCCACGACGAGCGGCAGGGGGAATTGGGGGTGTGAGTCACGCCGGATAGCAGGCCAGCAGGGTGGTCAGGACGGTCACCGTGGGCTGGTCCAACACGCCGGTCATGTTGGTGGGCAGGAAGTGGGCCTGGAAGGCCAGGATGGCGGCTTCGTCGTCGCGCACGTCATAGCCCCAGGCGCCCAGCAGTGGCAGCAGGTCGGCGCCGGGGGCGGGGACGAAGGGGCGGGGCGTGTGGGGCCAGGCGCCGATGCCGGCCTCGGCCAGGGCCTTCCAGTCGAACAGCTCGCCCGGATCGGTCTTGCGGGTGGGGGCCACGTCGGAATGGCCCACCACATTGCGCGCCGGGATGGCGTGGCGGGTCGTGATGTCCTTGGCCAGCGCGATCAGCGCCGCCATCTGGACCTTGGGATAGGGCCGATAGCCGAATTCATGGCCGGGATTGACCAGCTCGATGCCGATGGAGCGCATGTTCACATCGGTCTCGCCGCGCCAGAAGGACTGGCCGGCATGCCAGGCGCGGTCGGCCTCGTCCACCAGCTGCAGGATGCTGCCGTCCTCGTCGATCACATAATGGGCCGACACCTTGGCGTCCGGGTTGCACAGCCGCTCGATGGCCTCGGCGGCGGTGTTCATGCCCGTATAGTGGATCACCAGCATGTCCACCGGGATGCCGGGCGTGCGCGGCTCGCGGTTGGGCGAGGGGCGGCGGGCGAGGGTCAGGCTCATTCGGTCGGGTTCTCCTTGACGGCGCTCGCGGCGGGGTGCCTTCGGGCGGTGCGGCTTTGGATGACGGCGACGCCGATCAGGGTCAGCGCGCCGCCCACCATTTTATGCCAGGTCAGCGCCTCGTCCAGCAGCAGCACGCCGCCGGCCACGCCGATCACCGGGCCCAGCAGGGTGAAGGGCACCACCTGGTTCATGTCATAGCGGCTGATCAGGCGATACCACAGGGTGTAGGCGGTGATGCTGGCCAGCAATGCGGTGAAGACCACGGCGCCCCATCCGGCCCAGCCGGCCTGGGCCATGGCCTGGACCTGCCCGTCCTCGACGGCCAGGGACAGGGCCAGCAGCATGGGGGCGGCGAACAGCGACATGCCGGCATTCAGGGTAAGGGGCGCGATGGGGCCGGCTTTCTTGACCACCACCTGGGCATAGGCCCAGGCCAGGGCCGAGACCACCACCGCCAGCAGGGGGATGGCCGGCGGCGGCGTGGGCTCGCCCACCAGCAGCCCCACCCCCAGGAAGGCCAGCAGCATGGCCAGGCCCCGCCGCCAGCCCAGATGGTCGGAAAAGAAGATCGAGGCCATCAGGGCCGAGAAGGGGGCGCTCAGCTGGATGGTGATGGCGGCGGTGGCTGCCTCCATGCCGCCGATGCCGAAGAACAGCAGGCCGAAATGCATCACCCCCATCAGGAAGGATACTGCCAGGATGGCCGGCAGCTGCCCCTTCTGCGGACGGAAGAAGGGCGCCATCAGCAGCCCGGCCAGGGCAAAGCGCAGCCCGGTCAGCAGGAAGGGCGGCAACTCGCCGGTGCCCAGCTTGACCACGATGAAGTTCAGACCCCAGATCCCCACCACCAAGGTGGCGGTCAGATAGTCGAGCGGTTTCATGACCGGCTCGCGGCCAGGTCCTCGCGCAGCATCTCCAGCTCCAGCCAGCGTTCCTCGGCGGCGGCCAGGTCGTCCAGGGCGGCCTGGTGGCGCTCGGTGGCCTTGGCGAAGCGGTCGGGGTTGCGGGCATAGAGCCCGCCATCGGCCAGTTCGGCTTCCAGCTTGGCGATTTCGTCCTGCAGGCCCTGGATGCGGCCTGGCAGGTCGTCCAGTTCGCGCTGGTCCTTGTAGGACAGCTTGGTCTTGGCCTTGGGCTTGTCGGCGCGGGCCGGGTCGCCGGCGGCCTTGTTGGATCGGGCCTCGGCCTCGGCGGGCTGCGGGCGCTGGCGCAGATAGTCGCTGTAGCCGCCGGCATATTCCTCGACCCGGCCGCCGCCCTCCACGGCGATGGTGCTGGTCACCAGCCGGTCCAGGAAGTCGCGGTCGTGGCTGACCACCAGCAGGGTGCCGTCATAGTCGGCCAGCACCTCTTCCAACAGGTCCAGGGTGTCCATGTCCAGGTCGTTGGTGGGCTCGTCCAGGATCAGCAGGTTGCTGGGCTTTGCCAACAGCTTGGCCAGCAGCAGGCGGTTGCGCTCGCCGCCGGACAGGGCATGCACCGGGCTGCGGGCCTGGCGGTCCTCGAACAGGAAGTCCTTGAGATAGCCCACCACATGGCGCATCTGCCCGCGCACATTGACGGAATCGCCGCCGCCCTCGGTCAGCACGTCCCAGACCGTGGCCTCGGGGTCCAACTGGGCGCGGCGCTGGTCGAAATAGGCGGGTTCCAGGTTGGTGCCGATGCGGACCTCGCCGCCGTCGGGCGCCAACTGGCCGGTCAGCAGCTTCAACAGGGTGGTTTTGCCGGCGCCGTTGGGGCCCAGCAGCCCCACCCGGTCGCCGCGCATGATGCGGGTCGAGAAATCCTCGACGATCACCCGGTCGCCAAAACGTTTGGTGATGTTCTTGGCCTCGACCACAAGGCTGCCCGAGGTCTTGCCCGAATCGATGTCCAGCTTGACCGAGCCCTGCACCTTCAGGCGGTTGGCGCGGTCGTCGCGCAAGCTGTGCAGGTTGCGCAGGCGGCCCATATTGCGCTTGCGCCGGGCGGTGACGCCCCGGGCCAGCCAGTGCATCTCCTGCTCCAGCTTCTTGTCCATGCGCTGAAGCTCCATCTCTTCGGCATGGTAAACCTCTTCCTGCCACGCCTCGAAGGCCGCGAAGCCCTGGTCGTTGCGGCGCACCAGGCCCCGGTCCAGCCACAAGGTCTGGCGGGTGATGGAGTTCAGGAAGGCGCGGTCATGGCTGATTACCACCAGCCCGCCCTGATAGGCCTTCAACTCGCCTTCCAGCCACAGGATGGTGGGCAGGTCCAGATGGTTGGCCGGTTCGTCCAGCAGCAGCACATCGGGCTCGGACACCAGCACCCGCGCCAGCGCCGCGCGGCGGCCCTCGCCGCCCGACAGGGTGGCGGGATCGCGGCTGCCGTCCAGGCGCAGACCGGCCAGCACCGCCTCGACCCGATAGAGCTGGTCGCGCTCGCCCTCGGGCAAGCCGGCGGCCACATGGTCGGCCACGGTGGCGCCGTCGATCACCGGGTCCTGTGGCAGGGTGCCCACCCGCAGGCCGGGCTCGGCATAGCGTTCGCCGGAATCCGGCAGCTGCCCGCCGGCCAGAACCTTCAGCAGGGTGGACTTGCCCGAGCCGTTGCGGCCCACCAGGCTGATCTTCTCGCCCTTGGACACGGTCAGCGTGACGCCGGTGAACAGCGGGCGGCCGCCGAAGGTGACGAACACATCGCGGAGGGCAAGGACGGGGGGAGCCATCGGTCAAATCCAGTCAGGGGTACGAAGGTCACAGATATGCCGGTCCTGCTGGTGGGGCAAGGATTCTCGTCGGCTGGCGCAACCAGGGGGCTTTTCACGGTTGCCCGGATGCCATGCGGCCGTCGAGCGCCTCTTTGGGGCGCATCAGGCCCGAGGGTGTGAATGTCTGAACGAAATGGGTTTCCTGGTGCTGAGGGGCGGGGCTTTGGCCCGCGTCTCAATGCGCGCACGGCCTTGCAAAGGGCAGCAAGGCGCCGAAGGTCAAGCGATCAGGAGCTTTTCCGGCTTCAGGCTGGTCCAGTCGCCGATGTGGGCCTCGCGCATGCTGCGTTCCATGGCAAAGGCGGCCTGGCGGTGGTGGTCCAACTCCAGCAGGCGCATCGGCACCACATAGGTCAGGTGGACGGTCAATAGCTGGTCCTCGGCCCGGCGCAGATGGTGCAGATACCAGGACCGCACCGGCGCCTCGTCCTCTTCCAGGCTGTCGCGGATCACGCTGACCGCCGGACCCTGGTCCATGTCCAGGATGCGCGCCTCGCGGGTGCCCGGCTGGCGCAGGGCGTCCAGCAGCAGCGTGTCGCTGGTGGCGCGGAAGCTGTCCTGGGCCGGCGGCTCCAGCAGGCCCAGATCATAGTCCACCCACAGCATGGCGCCGTCATCCGCCGCGTCGTGGCACCCCCACAGCCCATGATCCTCGCGCCGCACGACCCAGTTAGAGGGCAGCGTAAGGGTGATGCAGTTGAAGAAGGTCACGTCTTTCATGGAATGCTCGGCGGTCGGATACATCTTTTCAGCGGTTTGCTTTGGGTGCGGCACAACCTCGCGGAAATGCCGCCACGCGTCAAGCCGCGTGTTGGAATGCTATGCCCTCCCGGGGTGCCGCCAACACTGTCAGAGATGACAGGATGCGGTTCAGGTCCTTGGAATCCTGGCATTTTCCGGCTGAAACAGGCCGTCCTTCATGTCGCTGGAGGTGGCCACCCATTGGAAGTAGGCGGCAAGGCCGGTCAGGTCGGGAAAAATGGTGGCGTGGTTGTAGCCATATTGATCCAGGTCCAGGCGCATCTGGTGCAAGCAGCCGGCCCGCAGCACCAGCCGGTCCAGCCGCCCCTGCCCGCCGTCCTCGGCGATGGCGGTGTCGGCGGGACCGTGCAGGGTGAAGGCGGCCCATTGGTGCGAGATCCGGCGCGACAGCGCCGCCGGGGTCCAGCGGCCGGTCCGGGCGGAAGGCGAAGATCACCGCATCACTGCCGTCGCGGCAACCATGACAGGCGAAGAAGGCCGCCACCAGCGGGCTGGTGGTCCAATCCAGCAGCCGGGTGGCCAGTCCGTGATGCTGGGCCAGGGCCAGCCATTCCCAGTCATTGGCAGGCAAGGGGGACAGGAATTCGGCGGCGCGGCGCTTCCAGGCGTCCAGGAAGGCCCGCTCGTTCTCGCGCCAGATGGCGGCGCGGCCAGCCTTGGGGATCAGGGCGTGGGGGCCGGGCTGGCCCCGGAACAGCCAGCGGCGGTCGCCCTGAAAGGCCAGGATGGCGTCATGGAGCTGATGAAAGTCCTCGATCACGGTCTGCACGGCAGAACATCCCCGGGGGCTAGGCGTGGACGGGCTTGCGTGCGATATAACGTCTGGAAGCCAAGGAGGGCGCATGGCGGGCTGGCAGTTCTGGATCGATCGTGGGGGCACCTTCACCGACATCGTGGCGCGCCGGCCCGATGGCGGGCTGGCCACTGCCAAGCTGCTGTCCGAGGACCCCGAGCATTACGAGGACGCCGCCCTGGCCGGTATCCGCCGCTTCCTGGGGGTGGCCGAGGGGGCGCCGGTGCCCGCCGGCCTGGTCGAGGCGGTGAAGATGGGCACCACCGTCGCCACCAACGCCCTGCTGGAGCGGCGTGGCGAGCGCGTCCTGCTGGTCACCAACAAAGGCTTTGCCGACGCTTTGCGTATCGGCACCCAGGCCCGCCCCGACCTGTTCGCCCGGAAGATCGTCCTGCCCGAGATGCTGTATGAGCGGGTGGCCGAAGTGGCCGGCCGCGTCACCGCCGAGGGCGAGGAGCTGGAGCCCCTGGACCTTGTGGGCGCCGAGGCGGCCTTGCGGGCCGCCCTGGGCGACGGCATCCGCGCCGTGGCCATTCTGCTGATGCACGGCTATCGCCATACCGAGCATGAGGCGGCGCTGGCCGAGCTCGCCCGCCGCGTGGGCTTCGAGCAGGTCTCGGCCAGCCACCAGGCCAGCCCCCTGATGAAGCTGGTGCCGCGCGGCGACACCACCGTGGTGGATGCCTATGTCTCGCCCATCCTGCGCCGCTATGTGGACCGCATGCGCGCCAATCTGCCGGGCATCCGGCTGATGTTCATGCAAAGCTCGGGCGGGCTGACCGACGCCGGGCTGTTCCAGGGCAAGGACAGCATCCTGTCCGGCCCGGCGGGCGGCGTGGTGGGGGCGGTGCGTACGGCGGCCATGGCCGGCTTCACCCGCATCATCGGATTCGACATGGGCGGCACCAGCACCGATGTCTGCCACTATGACGGCAGCTATGAGCGCGCCTTCGATACCATGGTGGCCGGGGTGCGGCTGCGCGCGCCCATGATGCGCATTCATACGGTGGCGGCGGGCGGCGGCTCGGTACTGGCCTATGACGGCGCCCGCTTCCGCGTGGGCCCCGACAGCGCCGGCGCCAATCCGGGTCCGGCGGCCTATCGCCGGGGCGGGCCGCTGACGGTGACCGACTGCAATGTGCTGCTGGGTAAGCTGCAGCCCCGCCATTTCCCCAAGGTGTTCGGCGCGAACGCTGACCAGCCCCTGGACGCCGGGGCGGTGGCCGCGCGCTTTGCCGAACTGGCCGACCGCGTGGGCAAGACGGCGGAAGAGGTGGCCGAGGGCTTCCTGCGCATCGCTGTCGAGAACATGGCCAATGCCATCAAGACCATCAGCGTGCAGCGCGGCTATGACGTCACCGGCTATACCCTGGTCAGCTTCGGCGGCGCCGGGGGGCAGCATGCCTGCCTGGTGGCCGACGCGCTGGGCATGACGACCGTGTTCCTGCATCCCATGGCCGGCGTGCTGTCGGCCTTTGGCATGGGCCTGGCCGATATCCGCGCCCTGAAGGAACGCGCGGTGGAGGCGCCGCTGGATGCCGAGCTGAACACCACCCTGATGGGCTTCCTGGACATCCTGGAGCAGGAAGGCCGGGCCGAAGTGCTGGCGCAAGGGGTGGACCCCCACGCCATCCATGCCCTGCCCAAGGTGCATCTGCGCTATCAGGGCTCGGACACCGCCTTTGTCCTGGACTTCGCCGACCATGCCGGGCTGGTGGCCGCCTTCGAGGCGGCGCACCGCCAGCGCTATGGCTTCATCATGGACGGCAAGCCGCTGGTGGTGGAGGCGGTCAGCGTCGAGGTGGTGGGCGCCGGCCCGGCGGTGGAGGACCAGCCCCTGGCCGTCACCCGCGAGGGGCCGCTGGCGCCGGTGGAGCGGGTGCGGGTGGTCAGCGGCGGTACCGTCCATGATACCCCGGTCTATGACCGTGCGGCGCTGGTGCCGGGCGACAGGATCGACGGCCCGGCCCTGATCCTGGAGCCCACCGGCACCAACATGGTGGAACCGGGCTGGCGCGCCGAGTTCACCGCCAAGGGCCATCTGCTGCTGACCCGGGTGCAGCCCCGTCCCAAGGCGGTGGCCGTGGGCACCGAGGCCGATCCGGTAATGCTGGAGGTCTTCAACAATCTGTTCATGTCCATCGCCGACCAGATGGGCGCGGTGCTGGCCAATACGGCGCATTCGGTGAACATCAAGGAGCGGCTGGACTTCTCCTGCGCCCTGTTCGATGCCGAAGGCGGGCTGATCGCCAACGCCCCCCATGTGCCGGTGCATCTGGGCAGCATGGGCGACAGCGTGCGGGCGGTGATCCGCACCCATGGCGCCAGCATGCGCCCCGGGGACAGTTTCGTGCTGAATGCGCCCTATAACGGCGGCACCCACCTGCCCGACGTCACCGTGATCACCCCGGTCTGGCAGCAGGGCCGGGTGCTGTTTTATGTGGGCTCGCGCGGGCACCATGCGGACATCGGCGGCATCACCCCCGGCTCCATGCCGCCCCACTCCACCCGGGTCGAGGAGGAGGGGGTGTTGCTGGACAATATCCCCCTGGTGCAGGACGGCCGCTTCCGCGAGGCCGAGATGGTGGCGCTGCTGTCCGGCGGCCCGCATCCGGCCCGCAACATCCCGCAGAACCTGGCTGACCTGCAGGCCCAATTGGCCGCCAACGCCAAGGGCGCCCAGGAGCTGGGCCGCATGGTGGAGCAGTTCGGGCTGCAGACGGTGCAGGCCTATATGCGCCATGTGCAGGACAATGCCGAGGAGTCCGTGCGCCGGGTGCTGGCCGGGCTGGCGGACGGCCGCTTCCGGGTGGAGATGGACGATGGCAGCGTGATCGCCGTGGCTGTCACCGTGGACCGCGCGGCGCGCACCGCCCGGGTGGATTTCACCGGCACCAGCCCGCAGCGCCCCGGCAACATGAACGCGCCCAAGGCCATCACCCGGGCGGCGGTGCTGTATGTGTTCCGCTGCCTGGTGGACGACCCGATCCCGCTGAACGAAGGCTGCCTGAAACCCATCGAGCTGGTGATCCCCGAGGGCAGCATGCTGGCCCCGGTCTATCCCGCCGCCGTGGTGGCCGGCAATGTGGAAACCAGTCAGGCGGTGGTGGACTGCCTGATGGGCGCCCTCGGCGCCATGGCCGGCAGCCAGGGCACCATGAATAATTTTACCTTCGGCAATGAGCGGCACCAATATTACGAAACCATCGCCGGCGGCTCGGGCGCCGGCCCCGGCTTCGACGGCGCCTCGGCGGTGCAGACCCATATGACCAACAGCCGCCTGACCGATCCCGAGGTGCTGGAATGGCGCTATCCGGTGCTGGTGGAGGAATTCTCCGTCCGCCGGGGCTCAGGCGGGCAGGGGCGCTGGACCGGCGGCGACGGCGTGGTGCGCCGTATCCGCTTCCGCGAAGCCATGACCGCCGCCATCCTGTCCAACCGCCGCGCCATCGCCCCCTTCGGCCTGGCCGGCGGCGGCGAGGCCAAGCCCGGCCGCAATGCGGTGATCCGCGCCAATGGCCGGGTGGAGGAACTGCCCGGCACCGCCCGGGCCGACCTGCTGCCCGGCGACGCCATGCTGATCGAGACCCCGGGCGGCGGCGGGTATGGGAGCGCCGGGTGAACAGGAAACTGTTCACCACGAAGGCACGAAGGAACGAAGGCACACGAAGGCAAAATTACTTCGTGACCTTGTTTTTTTCTTCGTGCCTTCGTGTTCCAGGTTGGTTTTTCTTTGACCTTGGCCCTCGCTGGCGATTGTATCCGCCCCCATGACCGACCGCCTTCCCATCGACGAGGCGCTGCCGGCGCTGCTGGCGGCCCTTGACGCCCGGCCCAATGCGGTGCTGCAGGCGCCGCCCGGGGCCGGCAAGACCACGCGGGTGCCCTTGGCGCTGCTGGACCGGCCTTGGGCCAAGGGCAAGATCATCATGCTGGAGCCGCGCCGGCTTGCCGCCCGCGCCGCCGCCCGGCGCATGGCCCAGACCTTGGGCGAGGCGGTGGGCGAGACCGTGGGCTATCGGGTGCGCATGGACACCAAGGTGGGCCCCCGCACCCGCATCGAGGTGGTGACCGAGGGCATCCTGACCCGCATGCTGCAGTCGGACCCCGAACTGTCGGGCGTCTCGGCGGTGCTGTTCGACGAATTCCATGAACGCTCGCTGCAGGCCGACCTGGGGCTGGCGCTGTGCCTGGAATGCCAGCAGGGCCTGCGCGAGGACCTGCGGCTCCTGGTCATGTCGGCCACATTGGAGGGCGGGCCGGTGGCGGCTCTGCTGGCGGATGCGCCCGTCATCAGCTCCGAGGGCCGCAGCTTTCCGGTCCAGACCATCCATCTGGAGGACCGCGACCCGCGCACCCGGCTGGAAGATGCGGCGGCGGCGGCCATCCGCCGCGCCCTGGCCGAGCAGGAGGGCGACCTTCTGGTATTTCTGCCCGGCGCGGGCGAGATCCGCCGCACCGCCGAGCGGCTGGCCGGCATCAATGCCGAGGTGACGCCGCTTTATGGCGACCTGCCCGCCGCCGCCCAGGACCGGGCCATCCAGCCCATTCCCGGCACCCGCAAGGTGGTGCTGGCCACCAGCATCGCCGAGACCTCGCTGACCATCGAAGGCATCCGGGTGGTGGTGGATTGCGGCCTGTCCCGCGTGCCCCGCTTCGAGCCCGCCAGTGGCATGACCCGGCTGGAGACGGTGCCCGTGTCGCGCGCCTCGGCCGAGCAGCGCCGGGGCCGCGCCGGCCGCCTGGGGCCCGGCGTCTGTTATCGCCTGTGGTCCGAGGCGGCGCACCGCGCCCTGCCCTTGTTCTCGCGGCCCGAGATCCTGGAGGCCGACCTGGCGCCGCTGGCCCTGGACCTGGCGCAATGGGGTGTCGCCGATCCCGCTGCCATGGCCTGGCTGGATGCCCCGCCCGCCGGGGCCTATGGCGCCGCCCGGCAGTTGCTGACCGAATTGCAGGCCCTGGATCAGGCGGGGCGTATCACCGCCCATGGCCGCGCCATGGCCGAGTTGGCCATGCATCCGCGCCTGGCCCATATGGTGCTGACGGCCAAGGAGCGGGGCTTGGGCCGGCTGGCCTGCGAGATCGCCGCCATTCTGTCCGAACGCGACCTGCTGGCCAGCCGCGAGGCCGATCTGCGGCCGCGCATCGAGGGCCTGCGCGCTGGCGGTTCCCGGGTGGACCGGGCGGCGCGGCAGCGGGCACAGGAGTCGGTGCGGCAATGGCTGCGGCAATTGGGCATCCGCGAGGAGGCGGACGCCAGCCCCGAGCATGCGGGCGGGCTGGTGGCCCTGGCCTATCCCGACCGCATCGCCCAGCGGCGCGGGGCCGAGCGGTCCTATCGCCTGTCGGGCGGGCGCGGGGCGGTGCTGCCCGAGGCCGAGCCCATGGCCGCCAGCGACTGGCTGGCGGTGGCCCATCTGGATGGCGACCGCCAGCAGGCCCGCATCTGGC
>CAYOKN010000055.1:0-13333 GCA_964404545.1 uncultured Rhodospirillaceae bacterium
CCAAAGCTCATATTGGCCGAGAAATGGGAAAAGGCGTCCTTGTTCAACGCCTTGTCATGGGTGGTGGCACCGCCCGGCCGATCCTCGCCGGGCTCCAGGCCCGCGACGGTGGGACCGGCGGCCCAGGCGCTGCTTGCCAGCAGAAGGCCGGCGGCAGCCAGAATGGTGATCCCGCGCATTCTCTCTCCTCTCCCCTCTTGAACCCTCGGTCACTGACAGCGGCGGGCGCCCCCCGGCACCCGCCGCCGCGGCTCGCTTACTTGCCCACCGAGTTCGGGTTGTCCAGGCTGTCCGACCCCTCGAACTTGACGTCTTTCAGGGCCAGGGCGGCCACGGCCTTTTCCAGGGTGCGGGTCTGCGCCACCAGGGCGTCGATCGCGGTCTGCACCTTGGCGTTGCCCGCCGGGTTCTCGGCGCCGATCATCTGGTCATAGGCCTCGCCGGCCTGGGCGGTCTGCACCAGCACGCCCATGGCGCCCATGGTGCTGTCCAGCTTCGCCTTCATCTCGGCGTCCAGGGCGGCGTCCTTGGCGGCCACCAGGTCGGCCAGGGATGCGCCCTTGACCTCGCGGCCGTCGATGCGGACATAGCGGCCCAGATAGACGTTCTGGATGCCCTTGGCGTCGTAGAAATGCGAGTTGTGGGTGTTGTCCGAGAAGCAGTCATGCTCCTCCTCGGGGTCGTGCAGCATCAGGCCCAGCTTCATGCGCTCGCCGGCCAGTTCGCCATAGGACAGGCTGCCCAGGCCGGTGACCATGCGCACGATGCCGGCATCGGCATCGCCCTTCAGCAGCTCGGCGCGGGCCGGCCCCTTGGGTGCCCACTGCGCCACCATGGTCTTCAGGTCATCGATCAGCAGCTCGGTGGCGGTGACCAGATAGGCCGCGCGGCGGTCGCAATTGCCGCCGGTGCAGGCCTTCACGTCGAAGTCGGTATGGGGGCGATTGCCGGCGCCGGCCGAGGTGCCGTTCAGGTCCTGGCCCCACAGCAGGAATTCGATGGCGTGATAGCCGGTGGCCACATTCGCCTCCACCTCGCCCGCCTCGTGCAGGGTCTCGGACAGCAGCTTCTTGGTGATCTTGCCGGTATTCACCGGCTTGCCGGCGATCTTCAGGCTCTTATTGGCGATCACATTGGCGGTATAGAGCGGATTCTCGCCCGACTCGGTGCCATAGCTGTCGGCGCTGACATAATCGATCAGGCCCTCGTCGAGCGGCCAGGCGTTCACCTTGCCTTCCCAGGCATCCACATTGGCATTGCCGAAGCGATAGGCCTCGGACTGCTGATACGGCACGCGGGCGGCGATCCAAGCCTCGCGCGCGGCCTTCAGGGTGGCCTCGGAGGGGGCCTTGACCAGGGCATCCACGGCCGCCTTCAGGGCCTTGGCCGCGGTCAGCGAATCCTCGTACTTGGCATGGGCGATGTCGGCATAGGTGACCAGCACCGCCTTCTTGTCCACCGCGGCCGCACTGGCGGGCACCGCCGCCATGCCCGCAAACGCCGCCAACACGGCCGCTGCCACTACCTGCTTCATCACTCGATTGCCCCTTTCGATGTTGCGGAAATCGAACGCTAATGATTTTGCGACTGATTTGCAACAAGCAATCGGACCAGGTAGAGATCGGGGCCGCACTTTTGGCAAAAACTGCGTATCCCGGCCCCTTTGCCCGGCTTCCGCCGATTGGAGGCGGAATTCGGGCTGCCGTCGTCGGAGATCTGTTCGTTGCGGGCGATGCGGGGCGTGACCCTGCGGGCGCGCAGACCGCGGACGAACTCGCGCGCCTCAATGCGCGACGCTTGGCCGTTGGCCTTGCGGTACAGCTTGGCGTCGGGATCGGTGGTCGAGGCGTGAATCTGGTTCGACCGCTTCTCACCGCGGAATCGGTCACAAGGGCGAATCGAATCACGCCATGACTGCAGGGGGAGGAGTTCTTCCGCAGCCTGCTATACAAAGCCGCCTCAGCGAGCGAACCGACGCAGGGGTGGCCGTCCAACTGCTCATGCTCGCATCTTCCATTTCGGGCCCCATTCTGACACCCTTTCGGTCGCGCACCCTTATCGACGCATTTTGCCGCCCGTCCGGCATCGTCTAACCGCGAGTATCGATCAGTGTTTCATAGGCCAGGGATCTCATGGCGGCACCGGAACACTGTCATGGCCGCAAGCCTGATACTGACCACTCTGGTACTGGCGGGGGTTTATGGGGCGGCGGACCGGATGCTGGCCCGTTCCGCCGAGGCGGCGGCGCGAGCGCGGGCGGCGGCCACGGCGGCCCCCTATGCCAGCAGCCTGAGCAATGCCATCAACGAGCGGCTGAATTTGGTGCGGGGCCTGGTGGCCTTGGTAACGGCCCAGGCCGGCCAGCCGGATTTCGACACCACCTTCACCATCTATGCCGAGGAAATCCGCCGCAATGTGCATGGCATACGCAATATCGGGATCGCGCCGGATTTCGTGGTCCGCCATATCAATCCGGTGCAGGGCAATGAAGCGACCCTGGGGCATGCCTTCCTGAAAGATCCCCGGCCCGGCTTCGTCGAGGAGGTGTATCGGGCCATCGCCACACGCGACATCGTCACCCATGGCCCGTTGCCGCTGATCCAGGGCGGCCAGGGGCTGATCGCCCGCCATGCGGTGGTCGTCGAGGGGCGGGTCTGGGGGGCGGTCGGAGTGGTCTTCGACCTGCAACCGATCCTGGACAAGGCCAATCTGGAGGGGCTGGCCGCAGAGCATGATTATGCCATCCGCCAAGGCAATGGCGCCCTGGTCGCCGGCAATCCCGCGGTGTTCGACAGGGCGCCGGTGATCGGCACCATCCGTCTTCCCGATGGGACCTGGGAATTGGGCCTTGTTCCCCGCGTGGGATGGACCGCACGGCAGGACGGGTTATTCACGGTCCTGTTTCTGGGCGCGGCGCTGCTTTTGCAACTGGTGCTGTTTCTTGCGCTCGACCGCTTTTTCGCGCTGATGCGCCGCCTACAGGAGCGCGAGGAAAGCGAAGCCAGGCTGCGCCAGGCCCGGGATGCCGCCGAGGAGGCCGCCGCCGCCAAATCCCGTTTCCTGGCAGCCGCAAGCCACGATCTGCGCCAGCCGGTGCACACCCTGCGCCTGCTGCTGTCGGCCATGGAGAGCGAGGGGGGATCACTGCGCGATCCCGAGGTTGCGGACGTGCTGCACGAAATGAAACTGGCGGCCGAGATCCTATCCGACATGCTGCATACCTTCCTCGACGTCTCGCGGCTGGATGCCGGGGTCATCGTCCCACAGTTCAAGGATTGCGCGCTCGGTCCACTGCTCGGGCGTATCCTGCCGCAGTTCCAGCATCTTGCCGCCACCCAGGATGTGCGGCTGCGTATGGTGCCGACCAGCCTGTCGGTCCAGTCCGACCCGGCGCTCCTGGCCCGGATTTTGGGCAATCTGGTTCACAATGCGATCAAGTTCTCGGCCGGAGGCGCCGTGCTGGTGGGCTGCCGTCGCCGGCAGGGGCAGATATTGATCCAGGTATGGGATACCGGGGTGGGCATTGCCCCCGACATGCATGAAGCGATTTTCGAGGAGTTCCGGCAGTTGGGAAACGACGCCCGGCAGCGGGAACTGGGCCTGGGGCTTGGACTGAATATCGCAAAAAGAATCTCTCTTGTGCTTCAGTGCAATCTTTACGTTAAAAGCAGAGTCGGCAAAGGATCGGTCTTCACCTTGGCCATCCCTGCCATGCAGAGCCTCTAGACGCTTTTAGACGTTGCAGCCCGGTTGCCGGAAGATCAGCTTGGACTGTCTTCTGGATGCTCTTGCAAGTCCCTTCATGTCCGATCAGAACAAGACGATCCTGCCGTTCGACATCCGGGTTTTCCGCCTGGAGAACCAGCTGACTCAGCAGGAAATGGCGGCCTTCCTGGGCGTGAGCCAGAAAACCATTTCGCGCTGGGAGCTTGGGGTCGATCAGCCGGCCCCCATGGTCCAGGAAAAGCTGCAGGCCCTTCTGGCCGAGCGCGGCGAGAACCACTGGGGCTCGGTCTATAATGCCATCCGCCGGGCGGCGGTCCCCGTTGCCCTGGTGGACAATGCCGGCAATGTGCTGGTGGCGTCCGAGCTTTATGAAGCGGATCAGCCCGTACGCAGCCGGCAGCCGGCCGGGGCGCCCCCCATGCAGACCGTTCTGGTGGTGGAGGATGACCGCGCGATCCTGAAAGCCACGGGCGCGGTATTGAAGCGATGGCATTTCGAAGCCCTGGGTGCCCGCGACGGGGCCGAGGCGGTGCGTCTGGTGGCCGAGAATGGCCTCCGCCCGGATGGCGCCATCATCGATTTCCTGCTTCCGGGCAGCCTGGACGGCGTGGATGTGGCACGCGCGCTGCGCAAGGTGATTCCCGATCTGCCGATCCTGATGATCTCGGGCGAGGCGACGCCGGACCGCATGCGCAAGATCACCGCCAGTGGGCTGAAGCTGATCCAAAAACCGGTGGACCCCGGCCAACTGAAACTTGCCTTGTCGTCTTTGCTGCATGGCGGTGCCGAATAGGCATCGCATGCCAAATTGCAAATATCATGCGCAAATTGTCAGCAAATGTTCTAGTCGCCTTTAGACGTTGATCTGCGGCCGGCAGGTTGTGACCTTTGATTTTGTCCTTGCGCCCCTGGACGTAAGTCAGAGGATATCATGACCCGCCGCAGACCCGTCTCCCCGCATCGCCCCCGTCACCTCGCCCCCCGGGCCAAGGCGCTGATCCTTGCCCTGGAACCGCGCATCATGTTCGACGGCGCGGCGGCGGTGGATGCGGCTTCTGGCGCCGCCCAGACCCCTGATGCGGATAGCGAGCCGGCAGCGGACGCCGCGCCTTCGGGTCCGGTGACCGTGCGCGAGGCCGATCCGGCGCAGAGCGGCGGAAAGCGCGAAGTGGCGTTTGTGGATTCCGCCCTGGCCGATTATCAGTCCTTGGTGGACGGTATCGGTCCCGGTATCGAGATCGTCGTTCTGGACTGGCGGACCGACGGTTTTGCCCAGATGGTCGAATGGGCGGCCAACCACCAGGACTATGACGCAATCCATGTGCTTTCTCACGGCACCGAGGGGAGCTTGCGCCTGGGGACCGGAACGCTGACCACCGCCGACATGACGGGGGTGGGGGCGAGCACGGAGGTCGGCGAGCGCCTTGCCGCCATTGGCCGGGCCCTGTCGGACCAGGGCGATATCCTGCTCTATGGCTGTGACATCGGCCGGGATGCGCAATTCCTGCAATCGTTTGCGGCCGCCACCGGCGCCGACGTCGCCGCCTCGGACGACACCACCGGCGCCAGCGCGCTGGGCGGCGACTGGGACCTGGAAGTGCGGACGGGTGAGTTGGACGGCTCGACCATCGTGCTGTCCACCTATGTGGACAAGCTGGCGCCGGCGGCATCCAGCGCGAAGGTCTATTATGCCACCACCGACTATACCGGCGCCCAGGCCGCGACCGATGCCCTGCGCAGCGTCGGCATCGATGGCACCGGCGATAGCCTGATCAAGGGCGGCATCGCCATCGGCCCGCAGGCCATGGTGGTGGACGGCGCCAACAACCGGGCATTCGTCATCGAGGCGAACACCTCCGTCGCCAAGATCGTCGCCATCGATCTGAGCACGGGCGCCGCCTCCACCTTCCTGAGCAAGGCGGGGACCACGCTCTCGGGCGCCGGCCTGGCCATCGATCCGGTCAATGGGTGGCTCTACTACACGACCTATGACTTCGATGCATCGGTGACCAGTGCGGGCGACAGCGTCCGCAGGGTCAAGCTCGACGGCACCGGCGACATGCTGGTGGCCGCCAATGTCGCCAAATCCCCGTCCTCCATCGCGCTGGACATCGTCAACCAGAAGGTCTTCACCTTCGAGCGCCATCACCTCGACAAGAAGATCGTCCAGGTGGACATCGCCACGGGCGCGGTCTCGACCTTCGTCAACCTCCAGGGCGGCCTCACCGAATCCACCGGCAGCAGCTCGTTTGCTGCGGGCATGGTGGTCGACAATGTGAACGGCTATCTCTATTACGTCACCACCAACAATGACGGAAAGACCACCACCGCCCTGGATGCCATCCGCCGGGTGAAACTGGACGGAACCGGCGACACCAGGGTCGGGGCGGGCATGATCGCCGCGTCTCCGGCCGGCATGGCGCTCGATCTGGCCAACAATCGCGCCCTGGTGTTCAACATCCTGGGCACCGACAAGAAGATCGTCGCGGTCGATCTGACCACCGGCGCGGCCTCCAACTTCCTGAACGTCCAAAGCGTCACCAATTCCACCGCCTTCATGGGTCTGGGCGTCAATGATGGCAGCGTCCCGACCTTCGACGCGGCCGGCTCGACCCCAGTGGATGGCGGCACCGTTCCGTCCGTGTCCACCGACATCAAGCTGAAATTCAGCGAGAAGGTGGTGAAGGGGGTGAAGGGGTCCTTCACCCTGCGCAATGTCACCACCAACAGCGTGATCGAGACCATTGCCTACAACGATGCCCGGATCACCGGCTGGGGCACCGACACGCTGACCATCAATCCCAACGCCGCCTTGCCCACCGGGGCCGATATCTCGGTGCGCTGGGAGTTCGGGACGGTCTCGGACTACTATCTGAATTTCGTGGCGGCCAACGCCACCGACACCCTGTTCAATTTCTCGGTGGGCGGGCCATCGGGGCCCTCCTTCACCTCGGGGGGCGCCACCACCTTTGCCGAGAACGGCACCGGCACTGTCTATACGGCCGTGGCCACGGCTAGCAGCGGCACGGTCAGCTATGCTCTCGGCGGCACGGATGCAGCTCGCTTCGACATCAATTCTACTACCGGTGCGGTGACGTTCAAGACGGCGCCCAACTACGAGGCGCCGTCCGACACCGGTGCGAACAATGTCTATGACATCACCGTCACGGCCACCGACGGTGCCGGCTCCACCACCCGGTCGGTGGCCGTCACGGTCACCGATGTGAACGAGGCCCCGCCCAACGCCGCGCCGGTGCTGGACGCCGCCAAAAGCCCGGCCCTGACGGCGCAGGTCATGAGCGACACCGCCGTTCCCTCGGGCGTAGTGGGCACCCTGGTCTCGCAGCTGATCGACAAGGGCGGTGCCCTCGGCAACATGACGGATGCCGACGGGGGCGACGGGGTCGGCATTGCCATCACCGCCACGGACACCACCACGGCGGCCGGCTCAGCCTGGTACTACACCATCGACGGCGGCGCCAACTGGGCCAATGTGGGCACGGTTTCGGCCTCGAGCGCCCTGCTTCTGAAGGCCGATGCCAACACCCGCCTGTACTATGTCAACAACGGCACCTATACCGGCACCCTGACCTCGGCCGTCACCTTCCGGGCCTGGGACCAGAAAACGGGGACGGCGGGATTCAAGGTCAGCACGGAGTCGGCGGGCGGAACCACCGCCTTCTCCTCGGCCACCGACACCGCCAGCCTGCTGGTCAAGGCGCTGAACACCGCGCCCACCTTCGCCAGCGCCAGCACCACCGCCGAGGTCACCGCCGGCAGCACCAGCAATGCGGTGACCAACCTGCTTGCGGTCAACGATGCCGATACCGGTCAGCAACTGACCTGGAGCCAGTTCACCGCCCCCAGCCATGGCACCCTCAATCTGAATGCGGGCGCACTCACCTCGGCGACGGGCGGCAGCGCGCTGGTTCCGGGGGCGGGCATCACCTACACCCCGAACACCGGCTATGCCGGCACGGACACCTTCACCGTGACCGTGTCCGATGGCCAGACGACCATCAGCAAGACCATCACCGTCACGGTCAGGCCGGTGGCGCCCGACACGCCCGCATTGCAAAGCGACACCGGCGTCAGCGGCGACAACCGCACCAACGCCACCACCATCAATTTCGGCGGCAGCGGGGCCGCCTATGGCACCGGGACCGCCGACGGCAGCGACGTCATCGTCTTCCTGGACGTGAACGGCAATGGCAGCTACGACGCCGGCACGGACCGCCAGGCCATCGTCAGCGCCAATACCAGCGGCGTGTGGACCGGGGCGGCCGTCAATGCGTCGGGCGTGGCCGACGGCACCTACAATGTCTATGCCCAGACCCGGTCGGCCATCGGCAGTGTCACCGGCCCCTTAAGCGCGGCGCGCAGCATCACCATCGACCGCGCCGCGCCGAGCCTGACCAGCGTGACCCCGGCGGACAACGCCGTGAACGTGGCGCTGGACACCACGACCCTGACCCTGGTCTTCAACGAAACGGTGCGGGCCGGATCGGGCAATTTCGTTCTCTATGACGTCACCGCCGGCAGCGCGGCGGCCACCATCGCCGCCGGGGCGGGCAGCATCACCGGCTGGGGAACCAACACCCTGACCGTCACCCACGGCGCCACCCTGGTCGGCTCACATAACTACGCGCTCCAGATCGCGGCGACGGCGGTGCAGGACGATGCCGGCAACAGCTTTGCCGGGGTCGCCACCAACACCACCGCCGACTTCACCACCGTTAATACCGCCCCGGCCTTTACCGGGACGGGCACCGCCACCTTCACCGTCAACAAGGATGCGGGCACCACCGACCTGACCTCCTACCTGACGGTGGGCGACGCGGATACGCTGCAGACCCTGACCTGGAGCCAGGTCTCGGCGCCCAGCAATGGCGGCACGCTGACCTTCACCGGCGCCACCAAGGAGTCCGGCGGGGCGGGCATAACCCCCACCGCCTCGGCAGTGACCTACAAGCCCAATCCCGGCTTCTCGGGCACGGAAACCTTCACCATCCAGGTCAGCGACGGCGTCACCACCGCGACCCGCGCCTTCTCGGTCACCGTCAACGCGCCGGCGACCATCACCGCCACCGCCTCGGCCAATGCCTATACGGAAAAGGCGGCGGCGGTCGCCGTGGATGACGCCATCACCGTGGCTGATACCGAGGGGAACTGGACCGGCGGCTCGCTTGCCGTGCGGGTCTCGGCCAACAGCCATTCGGGCGACACCTTGGCGCTGCCCACCGGCGGCAGCGGGATCGTCTGGGACAACGGCAACGTCTATCGGGGCGGGGTCGGCGGCACGCTCATCGGCACCACGGCCCTGTCGTCGGTGACCGGTTCCGGAACCATGACCATCGTCTTCAACGGCGATGCCACCAGCGCCGATGTGCGCGACGTCGCCCGAGCCGTCACCTTTGCCAATAGCGATCCCGATCCCAGCAGCGGCACCCGTACGGTGACCTTTACCGTCGCCGATGCGGGCGGGGTGACTGCCAGCGCCACCCGCAATGTGGGCTTCAGCCTGTCGAACGACCAGCCGACCCTGACCGCCACCGCGTCCAATCCCACCTACGTGGAAAACACCACCGACGGCGCCACCCTGTTCAGCGGCGCCAGCGCCAATGCCATCGAGGCGGCGCAGTCCATCAAGCAATTGACGCTGACCGTCGGCAACCTGACCGATGGCAGCAGTGAAGTGCTGGTGGTGGATGGCACCGCGGTGGCGCTGACCAACAGCAATTCGGTCACCACGGCGGCCAATTCCTATGCGGTTTCCGTGGCGGTCGCTGGCAATACCGCCACCGTGACCATCGCCAAGAGCGGCAATTTCACGGCCTTGGCCGCGCAGACGCTGGTCAACGGCCTGGCCTACAAGAACACCAGCGAAGCCCCCACCGTCGCCGGTGGGCGGACCGTGACCCTGACCGGCATTCAGGACAGCGGCGGCACTGCGCACGGCAGCGACAACAGCGTCCTCAGCGTGGCGTCGGCGGTGACCATCACCGCCAGGAACGATGCGCCGACCCTGGCCGCCGTGGGCACCAACCCCACCTTCAGCCCGGACACCGATACGCCGGTCCGGCTGTTCAACGACGTCACGGTCAGCACCGTGGAAGCCGGACAGGCCATCACCCAGATCCGGCTCACCATTTCCAATCTCAGCGATGGCGCAAGCGAAATCCTGACCGTGGACGGGTCGGATGTGCCCTTGACCCACAATGCCAGTGTCGCCTCCACCATCGGGGCCTATGCGGTCAGCGTGACGGTGGCCGACAGCACTGCCACGGTGACGCTTTCGAAGTCGGGCGGCTTCACCACGGCCGACGCCAAGACCCTGGTCGAGGGCATCACCTACAAGAACCTGGACGGCAATCCGACCGCCAACAGCAACCGCGTCGCCACCTTGACGTCAATCACCGATGACGGCGCCGACGGGGGTGGCAGCGTCAACCATTCGTCGCCGTCCATCGCCTCGACCCTGACGGTCAGCACCCCCGCTCCGGTGGCGAACGACCCCGGCACCATCACCGTGCCGGGCGCGCAGACCTTCACACTTGCCGCCCAGCAGGCCATCACCGGCATCTCGGTATCGGATGCCACCGTGGGTGGCGCGGTAACGGCAACGGTGGCAGACACCAGCGGTCTGCTGAATTTCAGCGCCTCGGGCAATGCCAAGATCACCGGCAATGACAGCACCAGCGTGACCATCGTCGGCAGCCTGGCCGACGTGAACAACACCCTGGCAACGCTGAAATACACCCCGACCCTGACCGCCGATGGCAGCGATACCATCACGGTGAATTTCAATGACGGCGGCGATGTCGCCACCTTGACCGGCGGCGCCAAGGCGGCACCGGCCAAGACCATCGGCGTTACCATCACCGCCAACGCCGCCCCCAGCTTTGGGGGCACCTTCACCGATTTCGAGGTGGCCGACAACACGGCCCAGGCGATCGGCGGATTGACCTTCTCCGACACGGACCTGCAAGCCGGCGACATCGCCCGGCTGACCCTGACGGCGCAGCATGGGGTGCTCAATCTGAGCGTTCCGGTCGGAGCAACGGTGGTCAGCGGCGCCAATGGCAGCGGGTCCATGGTGCTGACCGGCACCAAGGCCCAGCTGGAGACCGCGCTGGCCAGCCTGACCTATACCAGCACGCAGTATTATCACGGCACGGCCCAGATTTCGGCCACCATCGACGACCAGCAGAGTGCGCTGATTGGCGGCAAGAAGACCGAGACGCGCAATATTACCGCCACGGTCAAGCATACCGACCTGGCCCCCACCCTGACGCCGCCCGGCGCCCAGACCTTCTATGACACCGTAACCCATGCCATTCCGGTGACGCTGGCCGATGTCGATGTGGGCAATGCCACGATCACGGTGACGGTCTCGTCCAGCAACAACGGCAAGCTGAGCATCGACACCGCGGGCGGAGCCGTGATCACCAGCCTCGAGGGGAACGACAAGGCCGCCATCACCTTCACCGGAACACTGTCCCAGGTGAACAACGCCCTGGCCGGCCTGACCTATCGGTCGAACCTGTCCAGTCCGAAAACTGAAACGATCACCATCTCCACCTCGGACAACACCAGTTTCGAGACCAAGCAGAATGGCAGCGGCACCATCAACGTCACCATCTCGGGGAATGACCAGCCCGTGGTGACGGCGCCGACGGCGGTGACGGTGGCGGACAAGTCGCCCAATTCCGTCGCCACCCTGGCCGGCTCGGCCATTTCGGTCGCAGACGCCCGCAATGGCGGCACCGTAACGGTGACCCTGGCCAGCACCAACGGCGGCAAGCTCAAGATCGACAGCGCCGGCGTCACCATGGACGCCACCAATCTGAACGATTCGGCGACCGTGACCTTTTCGGGCAGCGTCGCGGCGGTGAATACCGCCTTGGCCACCCTGACCTACCAGGCGACCTACAACACGCTGGCGGACAGCACCGACACCATCTCGGTTTCCGTCGCCGACGGCTATGCCACCGGCATCGGCGGGCCCCTGACCGGCACCGGCAGCGTGACCGTCAACCTGATCGCCAACGATACGCCCACGGTCAGCGTGGCGGCGGCGGGCACGCCCGCCTACTCCACCACGACCCAGCAGACCATTACTGGCGTGACCGTGACCGATTCCCGCAGCGGCACGGTGACCGCCACGGTTTCGGCGGCCAAAGGCAACCTGAACTTCACCGCCACCGATGGCGACAGCAATGGCGCAACCAGTGCCACCATCACCACCAATGACACCAACACGGTTGTCATCAGCGGCACCCAGGGGGATGTGAACGCCACTCTGGGCACGCTGAAATATTCGAGCACCGCGACCGAGACCGGCACCGACACGGTGACGGTGAGCGTGGATGACGGCGGCGCCAACCGCATCGGCGGCGCCCGCAGCCATTCCCAGACCTTCACCATCAACTTGACCGCCAATGCGGCGCCCACCCTGACGCTTCCCGCCTCGGCGCCCACCTATGCGGACAACAGCTGGCACACCATTGCCACGGGCGGCATCGCCGCCATCGCCATGACCGACGACTCCGTTGGCGGGACGGTCACCGCCACGGTCTCGGACCTGCGCGGACGCCTGCGCATGACGGCGGTCGGCACGGCCACCACCATCACCGGGAATGGCGAGACCTCGGTCCAGATCAATGCCTCGAGCGTCGCCGACCTCAACAACACGCTGGCCACTTTGGAATACGCCACCGACGCCACCGCGAGCGGCAAGGAAACCGTGACCGTGGTGTTCAACGACGGCAATGACTCGGGCATCGGCGGCGCCAAGACCACCAAGGGCAGCTTCGAGGTGGCTCTGGTGGGCAATGATACGCCGGTGGTGACCGCGCCGGCCGTGGCCCTGGTGGTGGGCGACAACAGAACCTACACGGTCAGCGGCTTTTCCTTCACGGACACGAATGCCGGCTCCACGGTGACGGCGACCGTCGCCGCGCCGCAGGGCACCCTGCGCCTGACCGCAGCCGGCGGGGCCACGGTCACCAACAATGACAGCGCGTCGGTGACGGTGACGGGCACGGCCTCGGCCATCAACGCCACGCTGGCCAGCTTCACCTACACCTCCAAGGCCGACATCCTGGCAGACAAGGTGACGGTGACGATCAATGACGGCAATACCGCCGGTGTGGGCGGGGCCAAGGAGGGATCCGCGGCGCTGGCCGTGAATACGGCACCCAACGACGTTCCGCTCCTGACGGTCCCGCTGTCCGATCGCTATGTCAATAATGGACCCAGGTCCATCACGGGCATTTCCTTCAAGGACTCCTTCACCGGAACCAAGGTCAGCGCGCTGGTATCGGCCGAGAGCGGCACCCTGTCATTGCAAGCATCCGGCAGCGCAGTGATCGTGGGCAACGGCACCAAGTCCGCCAGCGTGACGGGCACCGTGGCCGAAGTGAATGCGGCGCTTGCCGGCCTGACCTATCGCCACAACACCGTCGGCGTTGCCGGCGCGGACACCATCTCGGTGACCGTGGACGACAACAACGTCAATGGTTACGGCGGCAACCAGTCCGTCCTGAAGACCATCGCGGTGACGGCCGACGATCCGCCGGTGCAGGCCGCTCCGCCGCCGCCGCCG
>CAYOKN010000056.1:0-663 GCA_964404545.1 uncultured Rhodospirillaceae bacterium
GCTCATCACGTCATAGGCGCCGCCATAGGCCTTGCGGGTGATCACGGTCACCTTCGGCACGGTGCACTCGGCATAGGCGTAAAGCAGCTTGGCGCCGTGCTTGATGATGCCGGCATATTCCTGGGCGGTGCCGGGCAGGAAGCCGGGCACGTCCACGAAGGTCACAACCGGGATGTTGAAACAGTCGCAGAAGCGCACGAACCGAGCGGCCTTGCGCGAGCTGTCGATGTCCAGGCAGCCGGCCAGCACCATGGGCTGGTTCGCCACGATGCCCACGGTCGAGCCTTCCATGCGGGCGAAACCGGTGATGATGTTGCCGGCATAGTTCGGAGCCACCTCGAAGAAGTCGGCGTCGTCGACGACCTTGGTGATCAGCTCCTTCATGTCGTAGGGCTTGTTCGGATTGTCCGGGATCAGGGTGTCCAGGGACATCTCGATACGGTCGGCGGCGTCGGTGGTGGGACGCACCGGCGGCTTCTCGCGGTTGTTGGCCGGCAGGAAGTCCATGAAGCGGCGCAACTGCAGCAGCGCTTCCACGTCATTCTCGAAGGCCAGGTCGGCCACGCCGGACTTGTTGGTGTGGGTGATGGCGCCACCCAGCTCCTCGGCGGTCACCGACTCGTGGGTCACGGTCTTCACCACGTCCGGGCCGGTGACGAACAT
>CAYOKN010000056.1:727-997 GCA_964404545.1 uncultured Rhodospirillaceae bacterium
CCATGAGCATGGAGATCTGCGGCACCACGCCCGAGGCCAGCACATTGCGCTGGAACACTTCGGCATAGCCGGCCAGGGAGTCCACGCCTTCCTGGATGCGGGCGCCGCCGGAATCGTTCAGGCCGATCACGGGCGCGCCCACCTTCATGGCGTGGTCCATGATCTTGGCGATCTTCTGGGCATGGGCGCCGGACAGCGAGCCGCCGAACACGGTGAAGTCCTGGCTGAACACGAAGGTCAGGCGGCCATTGATGGTGCCATAGCCGGTCA
>CAYOKN010000056.1:1031-13165 GCA_964404545.1 uncultured Rhodospirillaceae bacterium
CGAAATCATTGCAGCGATGCTCGACGAACATATCCCATTCCTCGAAGGAATCGGGGTCGAGCAGAAGCTCGATGCGTTCACGGGCGGTCAGCTTGCCCTTGGCGTGCTGGCTGTCGATACGCTTCTGCCCGCCGCCCGCTCGGGCCTGGGCGCGCTTGCTTTCAAGCTGTTCAATGATTTCGTGCATGGAGTTCCCCGAAGTGGTGTTAGGCCCACCCTAAAGAATTGGGTTTGTGCAGATAGCACCTTCCGCGCGGAGGCGCCAGCGAAAACCATAAATTACTGACGGCATAGGCCGAGGAAGCGGCCAGCCCCGGCAATATCGTTTCGCAGGGCGTCACGGCGATCCGCCGCCTCCGCATCTTCGCCCCACAATTCAATCTGAAATGTTTCGTCAACTTGACTGGCGACGAACGTTTCTTCCACGTTCAGCCGCCCTTCCACCAAGGCGAGCGCAAGAACCAGGGAGCCACAAGCCGCCGTCGCCGAAGAAAGCGCAGCCAACCGCAGGTCGTCAAGCCCCAGAACGGCCTGGCGCAGTCTTTCCACCGCCGCCTCGTCCTGGGGTACCGGGATCACGCCGTTGGTCACCGTCAGGCGGGCGCCGTAACGCTCGGCCAGCCAGTCCAGCACCGGGCCCCAGGTGGCCTCCTGACGCGCCACCAGCTCCACCGGCTCGCCGGCGCGGTAGCAGACCAGGTCGGTGCGGGCGTAATTGACGATCTGCTCGACCACGTCCAGGCGCTGCAGCCGGATGCGATCCAGCGCCGTGGCGGCCAGCTGCATCATGGGCATGGTGGCCGGCTTGATCTCGTCGCCCTGGCTCTGCCATTCCTCGGCAATCTCCTCGGCCAGCGCCCGGGTGGGCAGCAGCAGGGGCTGGCCCGCCGGGGTTCGTACGGCACGGCCGTCCAGGGTGACGGAAAAGCCGCCGTCGGTCTGGGCGGCGGCGGCTTGCTTATAGAAGCGTCTGGCAGTCTTTCCGATCATCACTCTCTAATTTCCAAACAGGCCGTCCAACAGGCCTTCCACGCCGCCGGCCCGGGGCTTGACCTTGCCCCCCTTGCGGACCTGGGCGATGGCGGTCACGCAGGGATTGGCATCGCCCGAGCCGGTGGTGACCAGCGGCACCAGCAGCCCCAGGGGCCCCAGGGCCAGCCCGCCCACGGCCCCCACCACGCCCTTGGCCAGGGCGGCCTTGTTGGGCAGCACGGTGGGGCGCGACAGGGTGCCGCCCACATCCATGGCGGTGGCGAGATTGAGCAGACTGGGATTCTTCGGCTTGGGCACCAGGGTGAAATCCAGGCCTTCATTGCCGAAATTCACCCGGCCTTCGCCGCCCATGGTCATCTGGTCGGTATCGAACAACAGAGCCTGGCTTTCCGCAAGCCCATCCTTCACCGTGAAGCGGCCCACGAAGCACTCCATCCGGGTGTCGCGGGCACTCTCGGTAAAGGGCATCAGCTCGCGCAGCACGTCCAGCGCCAGCAGGTCGGCATAGGCCCCGCCCAGGCGCCCCTGGCCCAGCACCAGGGTGGCGTCGCCATCCAGCCCCGCCATGATCTGGCGCACCGTCCGCCCCTCGCCCCGCAGGGTCAGGGACAGGTCAGCGGGCGCCCCCTGCACCGCATCGGTCACCTTCACCTGGGTCAGCAGGCCGCCCAGGTCCACCTTGCCGGCGGTCAGCTTGGCCGCCACCGCCGGCGCCGGTCCGGCCGCCGCGTCCACCCGCAGCTCGCCGCGCAGGCGCCCGCCGGCCAGTTCCGCTTGGGCCAGCCGGGCGTCGAGCCGGCCGCCCTTCAAGGTCACCGCCGCGTCCAGCGCCTGGGCCTGGGCCTCGCGGTACACCAGCTTGTCGATCTTCCAACCCAGGGCAAGGTCCACCGCCGTCAATCCATCCAACCCCAGGTCGGAGTCCGGCAGCACCCGGCTGCTGGGCGGCGGCAGTGGCGCCGGCGGCTCGGCGGCGGCCTTGGCCACTTCGGTCTTGGTGGGTTCGGCCTTGGCCGGAGCCGCGCCGAAATCGGTCAGGTCCACCAGGGTCGAGGCCAGGCTGCCGCCCACCGCCGGGCGCGACCCGCCCAGCCCCAGTTCCAGGGTTCCGGCCAGGTCGCTCTTGCCCACCACGCCCTTGAGGTCGGACACCTTCCAGACGGTGCCCGCATCGGATTGCACCCGCCCCGCCAGCTTGATGGCGGCGGTCTGGGGCAGCGGGTTGCCGGCCAGTTCGGACAGCTTGGCCAGATTCTCGGTCTCGGCGGTGGCCGACAGCTCGACCCCGCGCAGGGCCAACAGGTCCTTGATCTGCCCCTTGGCCGACAGCAGCAGCATCTCCTTGCGGCCCACGGCGGCATCGATGTCGGTCAGGGCGATGGGCCCCTTGGCGTCGCTGACCACGGCAGTGGCCTTGACCGGGCCCATGGGCCGGATCTGCTGGTCCAGCAGGGTCAGCGCGTCGGCCAGTTCGCCGGCCTCGAGCCGGATCTTCAGGTTATAGCCCTTGCCGTCGACCACATCGTCGATGGCGCCGTCCACGGCGGCCAGCACGGTGCCGGAGTCCACCTTCAACCGCACCGCCCAGGGTTTGCCGTTGGCGACCAGATCAGCCAGCGGCCCCACCTGGCCGCCCAGGTCGAAGGGGCGGTTGTCCCAACTGCCCTTGGCGGTCAGGTTGATGGGCCGGGCCAGCGTGTCGGCCTGGGCGGAAAAGCTGGTCAGGGCCAGTTCATGGCTGCTGCCCGAGCGGGCGTCGGTGATCAGCAGGCGGCCCTTCTGGACCGTCACCTCCTGCACCCGCGGCACCACCGGCGCGCCCGCCGGATGCGGCTCGGACACCGGGCCGGCGGCCTGGAAATCCCAGTTGCGGCGGCCCTTGGCGTCGGTCTCGAGCAAGACCGTGGGCTCCACCAGCACCAGGCGATAGACATGCACCTGCTTGGACAGCAAGGGGAACAGGCCGATCTCGGCCTCGAGCCGCTTGGCGGTCACCATGGCCGGCTGGCTGCCCCAGTCCGCATTGGCAAAGGTGATGTCCTCGGCCACCAGCCGGGGCGTCAGGCCCAGCTTCAGGTCCATGGGACCGCGAATATCCAGCTTGCGCCCGGTGGCCTGCTCGGCCAGATGGGCCATCAGCCCGCGATAGCTGTTCACATCGATGGACTTGACCGCCGCCACCAGGGCGATCACCAGCGCAGCCACACCCAGGGCCGCCAGCTTGACGATGGTCGACGTCTTCATCGGTCACCCGCACGTTGTCTGATCCGGGGACATTACCCCACCACGCCGCCCGGGGAAACCCGGCGACGAGGCAGGATGCCCCGCGAATTGGGCGGGAATGTGGAACGGGGTGCCTTTTAGGCGACCGCAAGCGCCGCCGACTGCCCCACCAGCCGTTCCGCCTGGCCGTACACGCGGCTATAGCTTTCCACCACGGCATGGGCCCCGGCCGACAGCAGCTCGTCGATGGCATGGTAGCCCCAGGCCACACCCAGGGCGCGGGCCTTGGCGGCGCGGGCCATGAGCATGTCATAGGAGGTGTCGCCGATCATCACCGTGTTGGCGGCATCGGCTCCGGCCTCGCGCATGGCCTGCAGCAGCATGGCGGGATGGGGCTTGCCGGGATGGCCGTCGGCGCACTGGGCCGAGACGAAACGGTGCTTCAAGCCGGTGCGTTCCAGCATGGAGTCCAGGCCCCGCTTGGATTTGCCGGTGGCGATGGCCAGCAGCCAACCCGCCTTCTCCAGGGCATCCAGCGACTCCAGCGCGCCCTCGAACAGCGGCTCGGCCTGGTGGCCGGGACGCTCACGGGCGGACAGGAAGGCCTCCTTGTAGGAATGGGCCACCCGCACATGCAGCGCATGGTCGGCCTCGGGCATCAGGGCGGCCACCGCCTCCACCAGGCTCAGGCCGATGATGCGGCGGACCGCCTCGGGCTTGGGCTGGCCCAGGCCATGGGCTTCCCAGGCCTCGGTCATGGCGGCGACGATGTGGTGCTGACTGTCGATGAGCGTGCCATCCACGTCGAACACGGCAAGTCGGATCGCGTCGGTCATTGTCTTGGACGTCCCCAATTTCAGGGTTTTTCGTATCTAGGCGGGGACCATACCGGATGCTGCGCCGCACGCGAAAGCGACGCTTCTGTATAATCCTCCACTCCGGAGGTCATAGACCATAGCCGTCCTGTGGCTAATCCTGTTCGAATGCCAGGAAGGGCTGGCCGGCCTCACGCTCATCCCAGCCGAAAAATTCCCAAGTCTTGACCATATGTTCGGGCAGCGGCGCCTCCACCGAGATCAGACCGCCGCGCGGATGGGGCAGCTTCAGGGCGCGGGCATGCAGGTGCAGCTTGCGGCTGACGCCCTGACCCTGCAGATAGGCATCCTGGCCGCCATATTTTCCGTCGCCCTGGATGGGGGTGTTCAGCAGGGCGCAATGGGCGCGCAGCTGGTGGGTGCGCCCGGTGCGCGGCTCCATCTCCAGCCAGGCTGCCTTGCGCAGGGCGGCATCCACCACCCGGTAATAGGTGACGGCGTGCTTGCCCTCGTCCTCATCCACGGTCATGCGCTCGCCGGCGCGGCCCGGCAGCTTGGCCAAGGCGGCCGAGATGCGGCCCTGGCGGATCTTGGGCACGCCCACCACCATGGCCCAATAGCATTTGCGCGCCTCGCGCGAGCGGAAGGCCAGGGCCAGCTTGGCCGCTGCCGAAGCGGTGCGGCCCAGCACCAGCACGCCGGACGTATCCTTGTCCAGGCGGTGCACCAGGCGGGGGCGCTCGTCCCGCTCGAACATCAGGCAGTCCAGCATGGCATCCAGATGCTTCTCGGCCATGCCGGTGCCGCCCTGCACCGCCAGGCCGGCGGGCTTGTTCAGCACCAGGACGTCGTCGTCCTTGTAAAGCACGGCGGCCTGCAGCATCGCCGCGTCCTTGGGATCGATCTTGGCCTTGGGCTTGGGCGCCATGACCTCGCCCGCCGCCTGGGTGGGCAGCGGCGGCACCCGGATGGCCTGGCCCGGCGCCAGCCGGTCATTGGCCTTGGCCCGCTTGCCATCCACCCGCACCTGGCCGGTGCGCAGTAGCTTTTCCAGCTGCCCGTGGGTGACCTGGGGGAAATAACGCTTGAACCAGCGATCCAGCCGAAGATCGGCCTCATCCTGGGAAACGGTCAGGGTCTGGACACTCATCAACAGAACTTCTTTCAAACCACCTGCCGAACCAACGCCATGCCGGCCCACAGGCCAGCCACCGATAGCAGCACCGACAGGGCGGCGTAAAGAGCCGCCTGCGGCCACTGCCCGCGTTCGATCAGAAGCATGGTATCCAGGGAAAAGGTCGAGAAGGTGGTAAAGCCGCCCAGAATGCCCACGGTCAGCAGGGCGCGCAGCTCGGGGCTGGGCTGGATCGCCCGCGCCCCCAGGGCCACGATCAGCCCCATGGCGAAAGAGCCGGCCACATTGACCACCAAGGTGCCCCAAGGGAAGCCGGTCCCCAGAAGAGCGGCCACCCGGCCCATGGTCAAATACCGCAAAACGGCGCCGAAGGCGCCGCCCGCGGCGACGGCCAGCAGCATCTGCATGAATAGGCCTCCTCCAATCCAGGAGAAGGCCTATCATGAAAGCGGCGGTCAGGCCACCAGAGCTGGATAGTCGATATATCCCTTGGCCCCGCCGCCATACAGCGACGCCTGGTCCAGCGCGTTCAAGGGGGCCGCGCGCCGCAGCCGCTCCACCAGGTCGGGATTGGAGATGAAGGGCTTGCCGAAAGCCACCAGATCGGCGGCGCCGTCGTCCACCGCCTGGGCCGCCATGGCGGCGTCATAGCCGTTGTTGGCCATATAGACGCCCGAGAATGCGCGGCGCAGGGCGGCGAAATCGAAATTGGGATCGATGTCGCGCGGCCCGCCGGTGGCCCCTTCGACCACATGCACATAGACCGGCTGCAGCCGCTCCAGCTCGGCCATCACCTGGGCATAGAGGGCGGTGGGATTGCTGTCCGAGATGTCGTTGGCCGGCGTCACCGGGCTGAGGCGCACGCCGGTGCGGTCGGCGCCGATGGCGCCGATCACCGCCTCCATCACCTCCACCAGGAAGCGGACCCGGTTGGCAATGGAGCCGCCATAGGCGTCGGTGCGCTGGTTGGCGCCGTCCTTCAGGAACTGCTCGACCAGATAGCCATTGGCGCCATGAACCTCGACCCCGTCGAAGCCGGCGGCGATGGCGTTGCGGGCGCCGTCGGCAAAGGCCTGCACGATGGCCGGGATCTCGGCCGCCTCCAACGCCCGCGGTTGCGAGACGTCGGCGAAGCCGCCCTGAATATAGGTCTTGGTGTTGGCGCGGAGGGCCGAGGGGGCCACCGGCGCCATGCCGCCGGGCAGCAATGAGCTGTGGCTGACCCGGCCCACATGCCACATCTGCAAGAAGATGCGCCCGCCCTTGGCGTGGACCGCGTCGGTCACCCGCTTCCAGCCGGCCACCTGGTCCGGGCTGTGGATACCGGGGGTGTCGAGATAGCCCTGGCCTTCCGGCATCACATGGGTCGCCTCGGCAATGATCAGCCCGGCGCCGGCGCGCTGGCCGTAATATTCGGCCATCAGTTCATTGGGCACATTGCCGGCGCCGGCCCGGTTGCGGGTCAGCGGCGCCATGACGATCCGGTTGGACAGATCGATGCGGCCCAGACGGAAGGGCTGGTAAAGCTTGTCGGACATGCTTTTTCCTTATCACTCGGCGGCGATGGCGTCGCGCACCTGGGGAAGGGCGCCGACCCGGTCCATGAACGCAGCCAGACGCGGGAAGCCGGACAGGTCGATGTTCAAGAAGCCGGCCCAGCGGGTGGCGGTGAACAGATAGGCGTCGGCCACGGTGAACCGGTCGCCCATCAGATAGTCCCGCCCCTGCAGCATGGCCTCCACATAGGCATAGCGCGCCTTCAGGGTCTCCACCACGCTGGCCTTGTAGGTCTCGGGGGTGTCCCGCTTGAACAGCGGCGAATAGGTCTTGTGGATCTCGGTGCTGATGAAATTCAGCAGCTCCATCAGCCGGTAGCGTTCCAGCGTTCCGGCGGCGGGCACCAGCCCGGTGGCCGGCACCTGGTCGGCGATATACTGGACGATGGCCGTGCCTTCGGTGAGTACCGGGCCGTCATCGAGCTGCAGCGCCGGCACCGAACCCTTGGGATTGATGGCGCGGTAGTCGCCACCCTCCGCCGTGGTCTTGGTGTCGAGGTTCACCCGAGAGAGGGAGAACGGCAGGCCGGCCATGCGCAGCACGATATGGGGGGAGAGCGAGCAGGCACCAGGGGAGTAGAAGAGCTTCACGGGCTGCATTCCTTCAAGGGATGACCGGCCCACTCTGGGCTGATATGCTGCGCAAGCAAATATTGCTGTTTTCCAAGGACCGCTTGCAAAAATGCAAGGCAACATGGATTGGGAGGACGCCCGCCTGGTGCATGCCATCGGCGCGGCCGGCACGCTGACCGGCGCGGCCAAGCGCCTGGGGATCAACCACTCCACCGCCTTCCGCCGGCTGGCGCAGATCGAGGCGCGGCTGGGGGTGCGGCTGTTCGACCGGGGCCGCGACGGCTATGCCGCCACCCCGGCGGGCGACGCGGTCATCGCCGCCGCCGGCCAATTCGACAGCGCCATGATCGAGGTGGAGCGCCGCCTGGCGGGCCAGGACCTGCGGCCCTCTGGCTTGGTGCGGCTGACCAGCACCGACACCCTGATCCAGATGATTACCCCGTCCCTGGCGGCCTTCCGCCGAGCCCATCCCGAGATCACCCTGGAACTGATCGCCACCAACAACCGCCTGGCCCTGGAGCGGCGCGAAGCCGACGTGGCCATCCGTCCCTCGGCGGAAGCGCCCGACATGCTGGTGGGACGCCGGCTGTCCGTCATCGCCTTTACCAGCTATGCGGCAAGGGACCTCCTGACCCCGGAGTTCAGCCCCCTACTCCACGAGCATGATTGGGTGATGATGGATGATAGCCTGATCCATCTGCCCTGGATGAAGGGCCTGCTCGCCGCCGTGCCCGCCGAACGGCGGGTCTATCGGGCCAACAGCCTGAGCGCGCTGCTGGCGGCGGCGCGGGCCGGCATGGGGCTGGCGGTGCTGCCTTGCTATCTGGCCGATGGAATGTCCGATCTTTGCCGCCTGCATGACCCGGTGCCGGGCTGGCAGACGAATCTCTGGCTGCTGACCCATCCGGACCTGCGGCGAACCGCCCGGGTCCGGGCATTCCTGGACTTCATGGCGGTCGAACTGGGCCGCAAGCGCATCCTGCTGGAAGGCCAAGCCGGCGCCCCCTGCACCGCCCCGTTGCTCAGCCCGCCGGTCTAAGGCCGTTCAGCCGTCCCCGCCCCCTTCCGGGCGCGCAGCTTGTCCCAATATTCCAGGCGCTTTTTCACCTCACGCTCGAAGCCGCGCTCCACTGGGTTGTAGAAGCGTTTGCGCTCCATGCCGTCGGGGAAATAGTTCTGGCCGGAAAAGCCGTCCTCGGCATCGTGATCGTACTGATAGCCCTTGCCATAGCCCAGTTCCTTCATGAGCTTGGTGGGCGCGTTCAGGATATGCGCAGGCGGCATCAGGCTGCCGGTTTCCTTGGCCGCTTTCATGGCCTGCTTATAGGCGGTGTAGGCGGCATTGCTCTTGGGCGCGGTGCCCAGATAGACCACCAACTGGGCGATGGCCAGTTCGCCCTCGGGACTGCCCAGGCGCTCATAGACATCCCAGGCGGCCAGGGCCTGGGTCACCGCATTGGGATCGGCCAGGCCAATGTCCTCCACGGCAAAGCGGGTCAGGCGGCGGCAGATATAGAGCGGGTCCTCGCCCCCGGCCAGCATGCGGGCCATCCAATACAGCGCCGCATCGGTGTCCGAGCCGCGCAGGGACTTGTGCAGGGCCGAGATCAGGTTGTAATGCCCCTCCTGCGCCTTGTCATAGAGGGGGGCGCGCTTCTGCACCGCCTGGGCCAGGCCGGCGGGATCCAGCACGGGGCTGGGCGGCAGCCCGAACAGCACCTCGGCCATGTTCAGCAGATAGCGCCCGTCGCCGTCGGCCATGGCGCGCAGGGAGGAACGGGCGTCACCATCCAGGGGCAGCGCCCTGCCCTCCTCGCGCTCGGCCCGGACCAGCAGCTCGTCCAGGGCGGCGTCGTCCAGCCGGCGCAGCACCAGCACCTGACAGCGGGACAGCAGCGCCGCATTCAGCTCGAAGGACGGATTCTCGGTGGTGGCCCCCACCAGGATCACCGTGCCGTCCTCCACATAGGGCAGGAAGCCGTCCTGCTGGGCCCGGTTGAAGCGGTGGATCTCGTCCACGAACAGCAGCGTGCCCTTGCCGCCGGCGCGGCGCGCCTTGGCCGCCTCGAACACCTTGCGCAGGTCGGCCACGCCCGAGAACACCGCCGACACCTGCTCGAAGGCCAGGTCCGACTTTTCCGCCAGCAGCCGGGCGATGGTGGTCTTGCCGCAGCCGGGCGGCCCCCACAGGATGGACGAGGTCAGCCGCCCGCTGCCGGCCATGCGGCCCAGGGGCGCGTCGGCGGCGGTCAGATGCTCCTGGCCCACCACCTCGGACAGGGTGGTGGGCCGGAGCCGGTCGGCCAGCGGCCGGGGGGCCTGGGCATCGAACAGGCCGGCCATGGGATCAGCCGCCCACCACCAGGGTCAGCACCTCGCCCTCGCGCTTCACCGACACTTCCCAGCGGTCGGCCCGCTGCTTCACCAGGGTCACCAGTTCGTCCACCACGCCGATGGGCCGTCCATTGACCTTCAGGACCAGGTCGCCGGGCCGCAGGTTCAGGCGATGGGCCAGCGACCCGCGCTTGACCCGCAGGATCACCACACCCAGGTCGGTGCCGTTATAGCCGATCTCGTCGATCAGGGCCGGGTTCAGGTTGGCCACGATGGTGCCGGTGAAGGGCGAGCGGCCGCCGATCTCGGTGGCGTCGGTGGGGGGCAGCTCGGGCGGCTGGATGATGCGGGCCTGCAACTGCTCCTGGATGCCCTGGCGCAGCACCTGGATCTTGGCGGTCTCGCCCACGGGCACCGTGGCCACGCGGAAGCGCAGCGCCGCCGGGTCGTCGATCTCGCGGCCGTTCACGGCGGTGATCACGTCGCCGATCTTCAGGCCGGCGGCTTCGGCCGGGCTGTTCTTGTGGATGCCGTTGATCAGCACGCCGCGCGGGGCGCGCAGGCCCAGGGCCTGGGCCATGTCGCCGGTCACCGGCTGGCCGGTGGCGCCCAGCCAGCCGCGCACGGCCTTGCCCTGGCTGACGATGCCGGCCATCACCGCCTTGACCATGGGGGTGGGGATGGCGAAGCCGATGCCGTTGGAACCGCCGTCGCGGGAATAAATGGCGGTGTTGATGCCCACCAGCCGCCCGGCCAGGTCCACCAGGGCGCCGCCGGAATTGCCGGGATTGATGGCCGCGTCGGTCTGGATGAAGGACTGATAGTCGGTGATGCCCACCGAGGTGCGGGCCAGGGCCGACACGATGCCCGAGGTCACGGTCTGGCCGACGCCAAAGGGATTGCCGATGGCCAGCACCAGGTCACCCACCTCCAGCTGGTCGGAATCACCCATGGGAAGGAAGGGCAGCGCCTCGCCTTCCGGATCGATGCGCAGGAAGGCAAGGTCGGTGCGCTCGTCCGAGCCCACCACCGCGGCCTCGAATTCGCGGCGGTCATTCAATACCACGGTCACCTGGTCGGCGCCATTGACCACATGATGATTGGTCACCACCAACCCGTCGGGCCGCAGGATCACGCCCGACCCCAACGAGGACTGCACCCGCTCCTGCGGAACGCCAAGGCCCTGATGGTCACCAAAGAAGCGGCGGAAGAAGGGGTCGTTCAGCAGCGGCGAGACGGTGCGCACCACGCGCTTGGTATAGATGTTCACCACCGCCGGCGCGGTCTGACGCACCACCGGGGCGAAGGACTGGCTGATCTCGGCGCGGGTCTGCGGCACCGGCTGCGCCGCGGCCGGGGTCGCAAGGCCAAGCACCACCAGAAGGAACAGGCGCAACATCCTCATCAAAACCACTCCTCAAATCCGTCCACTGCGCAGCAGGCCAAATCATGCCCATTGCGCAGCAGGTCAAATACGTCCACCGGCGCGCAGAACGCGCAAAGCCTGCGCCACCATCCGGGCATCCGCAAGGGCATCATGGGCCGGCAGGTTGCAGTCAAAGCCGAATACGGCCGGCAGCTCGCCCGAGACCACATGCCCCACCCGCCCTGCCAGGGCCGGAAACAGCTCGTCCAGGTTTCCATAGCGATCGGCGGCGAAGGGCTCGTCCAGGCCATAGAGCGTGCAGTTCTCGGCGACCACCCGGAAGTCGCGCCCGTTCGACAGCAAGGGCGCCGAGCCGGCGAAGTCGGCAAAGCACTCGAAAGCCTCGGCCAGGTCCACGCCCTCGGCCTCGATGCGCTCCTGGGTGATGCCGGTCAGGTCCTGCACATAGGCGGACAGCTGGCGGTTCACCCGGGGCGCCACGATGCAGTCGAAAGCAAAGCGTTCAGCGAAGCCCTGGTCCGCGTCCAGCATCACCGCGCCGATCTGAATGATCTCGCGGTGTTCGCCGGGGCCGCTCCACTTGCGGGCCGCCGATCCTTCCCAGGCGGTCCATTCCAGGTCATAGACCACCACCAGGCCGTCAAAGCGCATGCCCATCCCTCCGAAAAGAAAAAGGCAGCCCTGTGGGGGCTGCCTTTTCCCAGTTTCCTTGGTGGAACCGTGGCCTTACTCGGCCTCGGCTTCCTCGGCAACCTGCACCGGGCCGGAATCCTTGCCCTTCTCGGCGGGATCGCGGTCCACCAGCTCGATGATGGCCATCGGGGCGGCGTCGCCATAGCGGAAGCCGGCCTTCAGGACGCGGGTGTAGCCACCGTTGCGCTCCTTGTAGCGCGGGCCCAGCACCGAGAACAGCTTGGCCACCACAACCTCGTCGCGCAGGAACGCAACGGCCTGACGGCGGGCGTGCAGGTCGCCGCGCTTGCCCAGGGTGATGAACTTCTCGGCGATCGGACGCAGGTCCTTGGCCTTCGGCAGGGTGGTCTTGATCTGCTCGTGCTTCAGCAGGGCAACCACCATGTTGGCGAACATGGCGCGGCGGTGCTGGCTGGTGCGGTTAA
>CAYOKN010000057.1:0-818 GCA_964404545.1 uncultured Rhodospirillaceae bacterium
TCGGCATCCTGGGCGCAACGGGGCGGCGGCGCAGCATGGGCCTCGCGGCCGGCCCCGCCCACGGCCCCCAGCAGGGCCAGGCCGGCAAGAATCAGGATGGATCGACCAAAAGGTTGCATGGCGCGCAAGGTACACGCAGGAGGCGTCGTTGCCTAGCCGCAACTGGACATGCCGGTGATGGCACGGTAAAAGGCGAGTTTCCTGGCCATGCCCGGGCTCGCATTGTGACGCCCCTACCGGCCGCCTGATTGAACGACCAAGTAGAAGCCCATGCAAACCGCAAATGACATCCGCCGCGCCTTTCTTGAGTTCTTTGCCAAGAACGGCCACGAGGTCGTGCCCTCCAGCCCGCTGGTGCCGCGCAACGACCCGACCCTGATGTTCACCAATGCCGGCATGGTGCAGTTCAAGAACGTCTTCACCGGCCAGGAAAAGCGCGACTATGTGCGCGCCGCGTCCTCGCAGAAATGCGTGCGCGCCGGCGGCAAGCACAATGACCTGGACAATGTGGGCTATACCGCGCGGCACCACACCTTCTTCGAGATGTTGGGCAACTTCTCGTTCGGCGACTATTTCAAGGAAAACGCCATCGAGTTCGCCTGGGACCTGGTGACCAAGGAATTCGGCCTGTCCAAGGACAAGCTGATGGTCACGGTCTATCACACCGACGATGAGGCCTTCGATCTGTGGAAGAAGATCGCCGGCCTGCCCGATGAAAAGATCGTCCGCATTCCCACCTCGGACAATTTCTGGGCCATGGGCGACACCGGCCCCTGCGGTCCCTGCTCGGAAATCTTCTATGACCACGGCGACAAGAT
>CAYOKN010000057.1:861-1145 GCA_964404545.1 uncultured Rhodospirillaceae bacterium
CCGGTTCATCGAGATCTGGAACCTGGTGTTCATGCAGTACGAGCAGCTGCCGGGCGGCGAGCGCATCGGCCTGCCGCGCCCGTCCATCGACACCGGCATGGGCCTCGAGCGTCTGGCCGCCGTGCTGCAGGGCGTGCACGACAACTATGACGTGGACCTGCTGCGCAGCCTGATCGAAGCCTCGGCCAATGCCTCGGGCGCCGAGCCCGACGGCCCGCACCGCATCAGCCACCGGGTGATCGCCGACCATCTGCGCTCCTCCAGCGTCCTGATCGCCGACGGCG
>CAYOKN010000057.1:1196-13079 GCA_964404545.1 uncultured Rhodospirillaceae bacterium
CGCCATGCGCCATGCCCATCTGATGGGCTGCACCGATCCTCTGCTGCACAAGCTGGTGCCGGCCTTGGCCAAGCAGATGGGCGAGGCCTTCCCCGAACTGCTCCGCGCCCAGGCGCTGATCACCGAGACCTTGAAGCTGGAAGAGACCCGCTTCAAGGCCACCCTGGACCGCGGTCTGAAGCTGCTGGACGAGGAAACCGCCAAGCTGGGCCAGGGCGGCACCCTGGACGGCGAAGTGGCCTTCAAGCTGTACGACACCTATGGCTTCCCGCTGGACCTGACCGAGGACGCCCTGCGCGGCAAGGGCATGAGCGTGGACACCGCCGGCTTCAACGCCGCCATGGCGCGCCAGAAGGCCGAGGCCCGCAAGGCCTGGGCCGGCTCGGGCGAGGCGGCCACCGAGACCCTGTGGTTCGAGCTGAAGGAGAAGGTGGGCGCCACCGAGTTCCTGGGCTATGACGCCGAGCAGGCCGAGGCGCAGATCGTCGCCCTGGTGGTGGATGGCAAGTCCGTGGACAAGGCCGAGGCCGGCCAGGATGTGGCGGTCATCTGCAACCAGACCCCGTTCTATGGCGAATCCGGCGGCCAGGTGGGCGATATCGGCCTGATCACCGTGCCCGGCAAGGGCAAGGCCCAGGTGCATGACACCCACAAGAAGCTGGGCGACCTGATCGTGCATTTCGCCAAGGTGACCGAGGGCTCGGTCGCCGTGGGCCAGGCCGCCGAACTGGCGGTGGATGCGGCCCGCCGCAACGCCGTCCGTGCCCACCATTCGGCCACCCACCTGCTGCATGCGGCGTTGCGCCAGGTGTTGGGCGACCATGTGACCCAGAAGGGCTCGCTGGTCAGCCCCGACCGCTTGCGCTTCGACATCAGCCATCCCAAGGCCCTGAGCCCCGAGGAAGTGATCTCGGTCGAGGAGCTGGTGAACCAGCGCATCCGCGCCAACGCCCCCGTGGGCACCACCCTGATGACCCCCGACGAGGCCATCAAGGCCGGCGCCATGGCGCTGTTCGGCGAGAAATACGGCGACGAAGTGCGCGTGGTCTCCATGGGCGACGAGGATGCCAATTTCTCGGTGGAGCTGTGCGGCGGCACCCATGTGCGCCGCACCGGCGACATCGGCGTGCTGAAGATCGTGGGCGAATCCGCCGTTGCCGCCGGCGTGCGCCGCGTCGAGGCGGTTGTGGCGGCCTCGGCCCTGAACCACTTCCGCACCGAGGAGCAGATCCTGGTGAAGGCGGCGGCTGAGCTGAAGACCACCCCCGCCGACCTGCCGGTGCGCATCGTCCAGCTGCTGGAAGACCGCAAGAAGCTGGAACGCGAGCTGGCCGAGGTGCGCAAGCAGATGGCCACCGGCGGCGGCCAGGCGGCCAGCAAGACCGTGAATGGCGTGACCTTCACCGGCCGCGTGCTGGACGGCGTGCCCGCCAAGGACCTGAAGGGCATGGTGGACGAGCTGAAGAAGCAGATCGGCTCGGGCGTGGTCGCCCTGATCTCCACCGACGGCGGCAAGGCCTCGCTGGTGGTGGGTGTGACCGAGGACCTGGCCGGCAAGCTGGACGCCGTGGCCCTGGTGCGCGCCGGCTCGGAAGCCGTGGGCGGCAAGGGCGGCGGCGGCCGTCCCGACATGGCCCAGGCCGGCGGCCCCGATGCGGACAAGGCCGACCAGGCCCTGGCCGCCATCGAAGCCGCCATCGCGGGCTAGCTTCCTTTCCCGTTTCCCTCATGCCTGAGCCCGTCGAAGCATGAAGGCGGCCCCATCCGGGGCCTTCATCCTTCGGCAAGCCCAGGATGGGGACGGAGAGGGCTGGTCGGGCCTCACGCCACCTTGAGGGTGGCGACGTCCGCTGCCTTCTGCAGGATCACTCCATACCAGCCCAGGCCGCGATAGGTTTCATATCCGGGCGTTTCCGCATATCCCACCAGCAGGTCGGCTTCCTGGTAGCAGCCGGTGGCCTTTCCCTCGGTGCGCAGCAAGAAGGGCTGGCCCAGGCTGCTGCCATGGGAATCTGCGATGATGCGCTTGTTGTGGTCCAGCAGCAGGCAGCGGCTGGTGGCCTTTTCTTCGGGCGATAGGCGGATGCCGTCCACCACCGTGCGGGCTTGGGGTTCCCAGTCGAAGAAGATGCCCAGGACCCCGAGCGGCCGGCCATTGGCGTTCCCGCCCTCGCGGATGGCGGTGGAGTAGGTGGCCACCGGCTTGCCGCCCAGGGCCGGTATCGCGCAGATGTCGGCCACCGCATAGTCATTGCCGCTGCGGGTGGCCAGCCCGTCTCGGAACCAGGCCTCGCCCGCCACGTTGTGGCCCTGCACGGGATAGAGGTCCGGACGGCCATTGGCCAGCACGCGGCCCTCGGCATCGGCCACCCACAGGTCCAGATAGACGGTATAGCTGTCCAGGATCACCCCCAGCCGGTGGCTGGCATAGGCGCAGGCCTCGGACCCCGGCTCCTGGGCGGCGGCCACCAGGGCGCTGTCGGTGGCCCACCAGCGCACGTCGCAGGACCGCTCATAGAGGTTGCGGTCGATGATTTCGATGGCGTTGTAGGCCAGGTCCACCAGCCGCTCGGTGCGCACCTGATCGAGCCGATGCATCATCATCCGGCCGGCGTCGGACAGTTCGGCCAGCCGGCCCTGCAGTTCGGTCTGCAGCGACGAGGTCAGGTCCGAGATTTCCCCCGAGATGCCCTTGACCTCGCCCGCCACCACGGCGAAGCCCTTGCCCGCCTCGCCGGCCCGCTGGGCCTCGATACTGGCATTCAGCGCCAGCATGCGCGAGCGGCGGGTGATGCCGATGATGCGATCGATTTTTTCCTGCGCGATGCGCGACACCTCGCCGGTTAATTCCAGCAGGCTTTCCAGATTGGCCATGTGGCCCCCCCCTTAGGTTTATCGTTATCTGCCTACAATATGGGCTTATCTGGAAAATGACTATTATACGAGCAGGATAATCCCCCCCTCTTTCGATCACTGGCTGTGCCCCCCCGGACTGCCCATCTGCCCAGGGTGAACCGCGCAGCCCCCCAACCCACTCCTGACGCCGTCCCGCCGGGACTTTCGACACCGGATCGTCCGCCCCCTGCGGGGACGGGGCCCTGGCTGCCCGGCATTTTCCTGCTGCTGGTGCTGGCGGCGCTTTATCTGGCGGTGGACATCATTGCGCCCATCACCATCGCGGTGATGCTGAACCTGCTGCTCGGCCCGCTGGTGGGGCGGATGCGGGGCATCGGCCTGCCCGAGCCCCTGGGGGCGGGGCTGGTGGTGCTGGCGCTGGTGGGGGCGGTGGCGGTGGCCGGCATGCTGCTGTCCGGTCCGGCCAGCGAATGGATGGCCCGCGCCCCCGAGACCTTGGGCGAACTGGAGGGCAAGCTGCGCAGCTTCCGCAGCGACGTGGCGGACATGGCCGCCGCCACCCGCCAGGTGGAGCGGCTGGCCGACGCGGCCGCCGGCGGCACCTCGGTTCCCACGGTGGCGGTGCAGGGCGAGACCTTGGGCTCGATGCTGCTATCGGGCACCAGTCAGCTGGTGGCCCAGGCGCTGATCGTGGTGTTCCTGCTCTACTTCCTGCTGGCGGCGGGCAATACCTTCCTGCGCCGCCTGGTCCAGGCCCTGCCGGACCGCAGCGGCAAGCGCCGGGCGGTGGAGATCACCCATGCGGTGCAGCACGACGTCTCGGCCTATCTGATCACCGTCACCGCCATCAACACGGTGCTGGGCGTGGTCACCGCCGGCACCATGGCCGTTCTGGGCATGCCCAATCCGGTGCTGTGGGGTGTGGTGGCGGGAGTGTTCAATTTCGTGCCCTATGTGGGGGCCATCGCCACCCTGGTGATCCTGGCGGTGGTGGCATTGCTGACCTTCGACAGCATCACCTGGGTGCTGCTGCCGCCGCTCCTGTTCCTCGCCTTCACGGCGCTGGAGGGCAACCTGATCACGCCGACGGTGCTGGGCCGGCGCTTCGCCCTCAGCCCGGCGCTGGTGTTCCTGTCGCTGGTGTTCTGGAGCTGGATGTGGGGCGTGGCCGGGGCGGCGCTGTCGGCGCCGCTGCTGGTGACCTTGAAAAGCATTGCCGAGCACGAGCCGCGCCTGTTGGGCTTGGCCACCTTCCTGGGCCGGCGCGATGGGCCGCCGCCCCCCTAGCAGGCCAGCAGGCCGCGCGGCCGCACCAGGGCGCGGTAGGCATGCCAGCTGGCATGGCCCAGCAGCGGCATGGTGACCACCAGCCCGGCCATGTAGGTGGCAAAGCCGAAGCTGGTCAGCAAGCCGATCAGGATGGCCCACAGGGCCATGGCACCGGGATTGCGCCGCACCGTGGACAGGCTGGTGGCCAGGGCGCGCACCACGTCCACCTCGCGGTCCAGCAGCATGGGCAGGGACACGGCGGTCAGGGCGAACACCAGCCCGCAGGCCAGCCCGGCCAGCACGGTGCTGGCGCCCAGGAACGGCCAGGCATTGGGATGGGCCAGCAGCGCCGCCAGGCTGGGCTCGGCCGGGGCCTGGGCGAAGAACAGGGCGAACAGCGCCGATTGCGCCAGCGCCCAGCCGAACCACCACAGGAACAACACCAGCCCCGCCGCCGCCACCTCGCCGCCATTGGCCGTCAGCGCGTTGGCGCCGTCGTCCAGGTCGGGGCGCCGTCCCCGCTCCAGGCTGCGGCTGACCTCGTAGAAGCCCATGGCCAGCACCGGTCCCAACATCAGCAGCAGGGCCATCACCAAGGGCCACAGCCAGGCCAAGCCGGCGGAAACCAGCGCGGTGGCGATCAGGGTCCCGGCAGCGGCAAAGCCGGCGCCGAAGGTCAGGCTGGCGGCCGGCGCCCGGCGCAGGTCGCCCCAGGCCAGGGACAACCAGCCCAGCGGGGCATTCCAGGCGACGGTCGCGATCTCGGCGGGAACCTGGACGGTCGGGGCGGACCGAGCCGGCATGAGGGGGCCTTTCGCGGCATTCAGGGGATGTGCGAGACAGTGGTGCGGGCACCGCTTCCGTTCAACGGGGATGCCCCCCAAGGGGTAGGGGCCTTTCGGAAGAACCGGGAACCTGCAGCCCTGCGATTTGCGTTAAACTTTCCGCTCCCGTACAGTGAGGCGCATGAAAAAGGCGACATTCCTGGGGATCGGACTGGCCGTCCTGCTGCTGCTGCTGGCATTGGTAGCCGTCGTTCCCAGCCTGATCGACTGGTCCCGCTACAAGGACACCCTGACCGCCCGGCTGGAATCGGCCCTGGGGCGCGATGTGTCCATCGAAGGGGATTTGCGCTTGTCGCTGCTGCCCCGGCCGACCTTGGCCGCCGAGCAGGTGCGCATCGCCAACATCCCCGGCGCCACGCCCCAGTCCATGGCCACGCTGGAAGCACTGAAGGTGCGGCTGTCGCTGCTGCCGCTGCTGCGCGGCCAGGTGCGGGTGACGTCGCTGGTGCTGGACAGCCCGGTGGTGCATCTGCAGCGCCTGCCCGATGGGCGCGCCAACTGGCAGTTCGAGCCGCAGGCGGCGGCAGGCGCTCCGGATGGCGGCGCGGGTGCTCCGGCCCCCGAGGCCCGGGAGAGCGGCTTGGCCGCCGATGTGCGGTTGGATTCCGTGGTGGTCCGCAACGGCACCCTGGCCCTGCATGGCCTGGCCGGCCCGGTGGAGCGGATCGAGGACATAGACGCCGAGTTTTCCTTGGCCAGCCTGTCCGGCCCCTTCCGCGCCGAGGGTGAGGCCCGCCTGAACCAGGCGCCGCTGGTGTTCGAGGCGGCGCTTGGCCGGCTGGAGGAGGGGCGCCCCACGCCCGCCAGCCTGACCCTGCGCCAGCCCCAGTCCGAGACGGCGGCCCGGCTGTCGGGCAGCCTGCAGGAGGGCGGCTTCGAGGGCAAGGTGATGGCCTCGGGCAATGACCTGGCGCGCGTGCTGGCCGCCACCGGCGTGGGCGACCTGCCGCCGCCGCTGGCCGCCGGCTGGCTGTTGGAAGGCTTGGTAACCGTGGCCCTGAAGGATATGTCGGTGCGCCTGGGCGACGCCGCCGCCACCGGCACGGTCACCGCCGACCTGGCCGGCAGCCCCACGGTGATCCGCAGCCGGTTGGCCTTCCGCCACATCAATCTGGACAGTTGGACCCAGGTCCTGGCCCGCAAGCCGGCGCAGCCCCGCCTGAACGGCCGCGCGGCGGTGGAGGAGGCCGGCTCGGACGCCCGCACCAAGGCCGCCGGCGCCCTGCCCGAACCAGGCACGGCGCGGGTGGACAAGCCCGCTTTGCTGCTGCCCGAGGGGTTGGCGCTGGAACTGGACGCCACTGCCGAGGCGGTGGTCTATGACGGGGCGCTGGTGCGCGATGCCCGGCTGTCGGCGGCGGTGGCGGGCGATGAAGTCACGGTCAGCCAGGCTTCGGCCATGCTGCCGGGCAACACCCAACTGTCGCTGTTCGGCTTCGTCACCGCCCAGCCCGATGGTCCGCCACGCCTGGAAGCCAGTTTCGAGACGGAAACCGATAATCTGCGCGCCACCCTGGAATGGCTGGACCTGCCGGTGCAGCGGGTGCCGTCCGACCGGCTGCGCCGCCTGCGCGCCAGCGGCAAGTTGGCCGGCACGCCCGAGGCGCTGGAACTGAGCGAATTCGGCGCCACCCTGGACACCACCCGCATTGATGGCGCCGCCAGCCTGCGGCTGAATGGCCGGCCCGCGGTGGGGCTGACCCTGCAGGTGGGGGCGCTGAACCTGGACGCCTATCTGCCGCAGCCGTCCTCCCAACCCGCCGCCGCTTCGCAGCCGGCGCCGCCGGGCAGGCAGGGCGGGCAGGGCGGCGCTCCCGGCGGCCCGGCCCCGGCCCCCGGTCTGGTGCCGCCGGTTCCGGCTTGGCTGGCCGGCCTGGATGCCAATCTGCTGCTGCGGGTCGAGCAGTTGACCTATGACGCCGTGCAGGCCCAGGGCCTGGCCCTGGACGGCACCTGGCTGGCCGGCGATCTGACGGTGCGCGAACTGTCGGCGGCGGACATCGCCGGTGGACGGCTGCGGCTGGAGGCGGTGGCCGAGGACCTGGCCTCCCAGCCCCGGCTGGTGTCGCTGGCCTATCTGTTGTCGGCCAAGGAGCCGGCGCGGCTGTTCAAGCTGCTGGACATCACCCCGCCGGTGGAGCCCCAGCGCCTGGGCGGCCTGGATCTGTCTGGCCGGGTCGAGACCGTGGCCGAAGGGCTGAAGCTGACCAGCCGCATGGAGACCGGCGGCGGGCTGGTGGATGTGGACGGCACCGTGCGCGACCCGTTGACCCAGCCGCGCTATGCCCTGAATGTGCAGGCCAGCCACAGCAGCCTGGCGCAGCTGATCCGCCTGTTCGCCGAGGACTACCGGCCCCAGGGCGCCCTGAGCGGCTTTGCCGTGACCGCCACGGTGATCGGCGATGCCCACCAGGCGGTGGCGCAGGATCTGCGGCTGCGGCTGGGTCCGGTCAGTGCGGCGGGCGAGGCGGCGCTGGCCTGGCAGGGCGCCAAGCCCAAGCTGACCGCCAAGCTGGCTGCAGGGGAAATTCCCGTGGATCCGTTCCTGCCGGCCAAGCGCACTGCCCATCTGGGCAATCACGGCCCCGACCTGGGCGACTGGCTGGGCGCCGAGCGCCGCATGGCGCTGCCCGTGGCCAATGGCTCCGCCGGCGCCGGCTCCGCCCACTGGAGCCGCGATCCGCTGGATTTCGCGTGGCTGACCGGCTTTGACGCCAATCTGGCGCTGCAAGCCCAGGCGGTGACCTGGGACAAGGTCCGCCTGGACGACGCCGTGCTGGCGGCGATGGTCGAGGAAGGGCAGGCCCGGGTGACCCGTTTCCGGGGCGGCCTGTTCGGCGGCAGCTTTGCCATGACCGGGCGGTTGACCAACCAGGGCGCCGCCGAGGCGGAATTCGGGGTGGACAATGCCCGCCTGCGCGAGGCGCTGGTGGGGCTGGCCGGCATCGACGTGGCCCAGGGCACCCTCAGCCTGGCCGCCACCCTGGGCACCCAGGGCCAGAGCATCCACGGCTTGGTCAGCCATCTGGACGGCCGCGCCAAGCTGGCGGTGCGCGACGGCGTGGTGCAGGGCTTCGATCTGGGCGCGGTGCGCAAGCAGTTGGACAATATCGAGAATGTGGGCAGCCTGCTGCAGCTGGTCACCGCCGGCCTGCGCGGCGGCCAGACCCGGTTCTCGGAACTGACCGGCAGCTTCCGCATCGACAAGGGCTTGGTGATGACCGAGGACCTGGCCCTGGTGGCCGAGGGCGGCACCGCCCAGGGCACCGCCACCATCGACCTGCCGGACTATACCGTGCAGTCGCGCATCGGCCTGTTCCTGGCCGGCAAGGCGGATGCGCCGCCCCTGGTGATCCGGCTGTCGGGCCCGCTGGACAATCCCACCCGCACCGTCGATGTGAACGAGCTTCAGGCCTGGGCGGTGCGCCAGGGCCTGGGCCGGGCGCTGAAGAATGTGCTCAAGGGTGACCATCCGCCGGCCCGGGGCGCCCCGGTGCCGCAGGTGGGCTCGGAGCCCCTGCCGGCTCCCGGCACCGCGCAACAAGCCGCCGAACCGGCCCCGGCGCCCGCCCCGGCCCAGAAGGCCGACCCCCAGCAGCCGCCGGAACCCGCCGACATCATCCGCGGCATCCTGGAGGGGCTGGGGCGGTAGCGACCTTGCACTCGGTTCGATGCCCCATGAACCGTCATGCCCGCGCTTGACGCGGGAATCCACCCGTTTCCGTCTCAGTTATTGTTTTCGATAGGGTCCTGTCCCAAACACGTGGATCGCCGGGTCAAGCCCGGCGATGACGGAATGACCGCGGAAGAAGGGCCTCACCCCTCGCGCACATGGGCCAGGAAGCGGCCCACCTCGCTGCGCAGCACCGAGGCCTGTTCCGACAGGTCGTGGGCCGAGGTGCGTACATTGCTGGCCGCTTGGCCGGCTTCGGCCGAGGCGGTGCGCACGCCCGAGATGTTTTGCGAGACCTCGTCGGTGCCAGCGGCGGCCTGCTGCACATTGCGGGCGATTTCGGCGGTGGCCGCACCCTGTTCCTCGATGGCGGCGGCGATGCTGCTGGCGATTTCGTTGACCTTGGCGATGGTCTGGGCAATGCCGGCGATGGAGGTCACGGTCAGGCGGGTTTCTTCCTGGATCGCGTTGATCTGGCTCGAGATTTCTTCCGTGGCCTTGGTGGTCTGGTTGGCCAGGGCCTTGACCTCGCCGGCGACCACGGCAAAGCCCTTGCCGGCCTCGCCGGCCCGGGCCGCCTCGATGGTGGCGTTCAGGGCCAGAAGGTTGGTCTGGCTGGCGATGTCGGTGATCAGCGTCACCACCTGGCCGATGCGCTCGGCGGCCTGGGCCAGCTGGCGCACCATGGCATTGGATTTCTCGGCCTCGTCGGCGGCAGTGGCGGCCACCTGGGCGCTGTTGGTCACCTGGCGGCTGATTTCCTTGATGGACGCCGACAATTCCTCGGTGGCGGTGGCCACGGTCTGCACATTGACCGAAGCTTCCTCGGCACCGACAGCCACGGCGGTGGACTGGCGGCTGGCTTCCTCGGCGGTGGCGGCCATGGACTCGGCCACCCCTTCCATTTCGGCGGCGGCCTGGCCCACGGACTCCACCACTTCGCCCACCGCCGACTGGAATTCGTTGGCCAGTTCCAGCATGGCCCGGCGCCGTTCGGCGGCCAGGCGGGCCTCGGCCTGTTTGCGCTCTTCCTCCAGACGGTCCTTCTCGATGGCCGCTTCCTTGAAGACCTGCAGCGCCCGGGCCATCTCGCCGATTTCGTCCACCCGGTCGGTGCCCTGGACGGTCACGCTCAGGTCATGGTCGGCAATGCGGTGCATGCCGTCGGTCAGCACGTTCAGCGGCTTGACGATGCTGCGCACGATCATGGCGGCCAGGGCGGCGGTGCCCAGGATCAGGGCCAGGGTGATGCCCGCCAGGGTGGCGGTGCGGCTGGCGACCTCGGCCTCCATCTCGTCCAGATAGATGCCCGAGCCGATCATCCATTTCCAGTTGGGGTCCATGCGGGCGGTCGAGGTCTTGCGCACCGGCTCGGCGGCGCCGGCCTTGGGCCAGTGATAGTCGGTGAACTCGCCCTTGCCGGCCTGGGCCACGGCCATCAGGTTGCGCATCAGCGGCACCCCGTTGGGGTCCTTGACGTCCAGCAGGTTCTTGCCCTCGACCTCGGGCTTGCCGGGGTTCAGCAGGTTGGTGCCGTCCTGGCTATAGACGAAAATGTATTCGCCGCCGGCATAGCGCATCTGCCGCAGCGCCGCCAGGGCACGGGCCTTGGCTTCGGCCTCGGGGATCTCGCCGGATCGGGCCTTCTCGGCATAGCCGGCCACCACGCCCGCCGCCGACTCCACCACATTGCCCACGGCCTCGCGGTGGTCTGCCAGCATGACGGTTTTCAGCGCGTTCAGTGACACCAGTCCCGAGACGGTCAGGCCCAGGGTGGACACCACCACCAGAAGCCAGATCCGGATGGAAACTTTCAAACGGCTGAACAGCATGATGGCCTCCTCATGCGCGGCTGGAAGGACCATCGTGCTATCGCGGATGTGAAATCGAAATATGTCAGAGGAAGGGGATTTTACTACCGAAGTCTGATCACTGATCAGTTGTCATATGGTCTTTATACCACTGTAACACGAATAGCCTGAGGGCACTGGAAAGGTTTCCGGATCTCTGTGTATCTATTTCTTCAATCATCGAGTTAACCGAAAGATTTTTCTCGGCCGCAATGCGTTTCAACTCGTCCCAGAATTCCTTTTCCAAGGACACGCTGGTGGAATGTCCGGCAATTTTGACCGATCGTTTGACCACCAGCCCGTCCATTGCTGCAGTGCACCCTTGAAAGCCCGTTGCGCCCCCGATCATATACTGTTACGACCCTTTTGAGGGGCCGGAAAATCGAGGGTTATCCGTGGCGTCCATGATGTCCATTCGAACCGGAGCGCCGGCCAGCGGCCAAAGCTGGCACAAGGGTGAAGGCTTTTCCGCCTTGCGCCTGCTGATCGTCGAACCCAACCGGCATATGCGCGTGGTGCTGCGCGGTGTGCTCGAAGCCTTGGGCATCCGCGACATCCATGTGGCCGAGGACATGGCCGGGGGCTGGGAAAAATTCCAGGTGATCCGGCCCGATGTGGTGTTGTGCGAGATGGCCCTGGGGGCCGTCAGCGGCATGGACCTGGTGCGCATGATCCGTACCAACAAGGACAGCCACAATCCCTATGTCCCGGTGATCATGGCCTCGGCCTATTCCGAGCGTCACCATGTGATGGCGGCCCGCGATTCCGGCATCACCGAATTCCTGGTCAAGCCGTTCTCGGCCAAGCGTCTGTTCGCCCGCCTGCTGGCGGTCTGCCATGACGAGCGCAATCATGTGCGCTCCAAGGATTATGCCGGCCCCGACCGCCGGCGCCGCGCCGACGGCCCGCCCGGCGCCGAACGCCGCAAGGGGGGCGAGCGCAGGGTCCGGGCCTAGGGGGGGCTAACCCGGCCGGGTCATGGCCTCGGGCCGGACCCAGCGGTCGAACTCTTCCTCGGTCACATAGCCCAGGGCCAGCGCTGCCTGTTTCAAGGTGGTGCCCTCGGCATGGGCTTTCTTGGCGATCTGGGCCGCCTTGTCATAGCCGATATGGCGGTTCAGGGCGGTGACCAGCATCAGCGAGCGGTTCACCAGGTCGGCGATGCGGGCATGGTCGGGCTCGATGCCCGTCACCATCTTGTCGGTGAAGCTGCGCGCCGCATCGGCGAGCAGGCGGGCTGAGTGTAGAACATTGCGGATGATCACCGGCTTATAGACGTTCAGCTCCAGATGGCCCTGGCTGCCGGCCACGGTGACGGCCACATGATTGCCCATCACCTGGCAGCAGACCATGGTCAGGGCCTCGGCCTGGGTGGGGTTGACCTTGCCCG
>CAYOKN010000058.1:0-12359 GCA_964404545.1 uncultured Rhodospirillaceae bacterium
CATTGGGGTGTTCCAGGTGGAAAGCCGGGCCCAGATGACCATGCTGCCGCGCCTGCGCCCCCGCACCTTCTACGACCTGGTGATCGAGGTGGCCATCGTGCGCCCCGGACCCATCCAGGGCGACATGGTGCATCCTTACCTGCGCCGCCGCACCGGCGAGGAACCGGTGAGCTATCCGTCCGAAGCCCTGCGCGCCGTCCTGCACAAGACCCTGGGCGTGCCCCTGTTCCAGGAACAGGCCATGCGCATCGCCATCGAAGGCGCCGGCTTCACCCCCGAGGACGCCGACCGCCTGCGCCGGGCCATGGCCACCTTCCGCCGCTCGGGCACCATCGGCCTGTTCCGCGACAAGTTCATAAAAGGCATGAAGGAAAGCGGTCTGACCGTTGATTTCGCAGAAAGATGCTTCCAGCAGATCGAAGGCTTCGGCGAGTACGGCTTCCCCGAATCCCATGCCGCCAGCTTTGCCCTGCTGGTCTATGTCTCGGCCTGGCTGAAATGCCATCACCCCGGTATCTTCGCCTGCGCTCTGCTGAATTCCCAACCCATGGGCTTCTATGCCCCGGCCCAGATCGTGCGCGATGCCCGCCAGCACGGGGTGCGGGTGCTGCCGGTGGACGTGAACCGCAGCCGCTGGGACTGCACCATGGAGGGCGAGGCTCTGCGGCTGGGCTTCCGTCAGGTCAAGGGGCTGCGCCAGGACCAGATGGACGCCTTGGTGGCGGCTCGCCGGGGCGGCTATGACTCGGTGCAGGACCTGTGGCGGCGGGCCGGTCTTGGCCCGCAGGCGCTGGAAATCCTGGCCGCCGCCGATGCCTTTGCCGGGCTGGGGCTGGATCGCCGGCAGGCCCTATGGGCCATCAAGGGCCTGGACCAGTCGCCCCTGCCCCTGTTCGCCGCCGCGGACCGCAAGGAACCCGAGGTGCGCCTGCCCGCCCTGGCGCCCGGCGAGGAAGTGGTCGAGGACTATTCCACCCTGCGCCTGACCCTGCGCCAGCACCCCCTGGCCCTGCTGCGGCCCGACCTGACCCGGCTGGGCGCGCAGCCGGCCAGCCGCCTGTCGTCCGCCAAGAACGGCAGCCGCCTGACCGTGGCCGGCCTGGTGACCGTGCGCCAGCGTCCCGGTTCGGCCCGAGGCGTGATCTTCCTGACCATGGAGGATGAAACCGGCATCGCCAATGTGATCATCTGGCCCGGCGTGTTCGAGCAGCACCGCAAGACCGTGCTGTCCGCCCGCCTGCTCTCGGTCACGGGCCGCCTGCAGCGCCAGGGCGAGGTGATCCATCTGGTGGCGGAAAAGCTGGACGACCGCACCCCCTTGTTCGCCCGCCTGATCCCCTCGGGCGAACGGGTGCATATGGAGCCGGTCAGCCGGGATTTTCATTAGGCCCCCCATTGGTCAGACCGACCAAGGTCCGTCTGCAACCCTGCCCACGCTGCCTCCCACATCTCGGGGCAGATTGCCGGAGGTTGCCCATGGTCCGCACTGCCCTTGTCCTGCTTGCCCTGACCGCCCTTTCCGCGCCTGCCTCGGCCGAGCCGCCGGCCTGGTTCCAGGAGCGGCTGCGCACGCCGCCGGCGCCACCGCCGCCCCTGTGCGAGTTGCCCAAACTGCTGCCCACGGTGGAAGTGAATGCCGTGGGGCTGCGGGCGGCCAGCCGGCCCACGCCGGTGCAGATCGACCCCAAGGGGGCCGAGACTCGACAGGCGGACCTGTCGGTGACGGTGACCGAGGCGCCGGTGCTGCTGGTGCTGTCGGCCCATGACCCGGTGGTCTGGAACATCCGGCTGCATCCCAAGGCCACCCTGGCGGGCGTGCTGGCCACCGGCCACCGGCCCCAGGCGGTGGCCGGGGTGCCCGAGGGCGTTCCGGTGATCATCAACACCGATGCCCGCCGGGATTGCGGCTGGGAGCCGGTGACCGCGCTCCAGGCCGGGCCGGGGGTGGCGCGGCTGCAAGACCTGGTGAAGTCCATGACCGAGCGCGAGCTGTCCACCTTCCAGGCCGCCGAGGGCGAGCCCGAGATCGTGATCGGGCCGCTGGAACGCCTCGCCGAACTGCCGCCCGACGACGGCATGCCCGCCCTGCCGCCGGGGCTGGACGAGGCGGCGCTGATCCCGCCCGGCGCCGACGGGCTGGCCCGGCTGGTGCATGACGGATTCCTGAAGCCGGCCAAGTCCGAGGACATCCAGGCCTGGCTGGACGGCGCCAACGACCGCTATGGCAAATGGCTGAAGGCGCCACTGACCGCCGACCTGATCGCCGCCAAGGGCCCGGTCTATCGGGTGGTCAAGGCGCCGCCCGCCTTTCCCGCCGGCCTGTCCGGCAAGCAGGCGGCCACCTTCCTGGTGGATGCCAAGCTGCCCTATCCCCTGGGACCTGCGGGCCAATCCCGCTTTTTCCTGATGGAAGACTTTTCCTGCCGCCTGGGCGACGGCGGCCAGCCCTGCCCGCCCTGAGCCCCCTACCCCCGACAGGCGTGACAAATTATCACGCAACGGGGGTATTAGCATGTTGCCCCGCGCGCATCCCATTGGTGATGATTCAATTGGACGGATACGGGTTGGGCCACATGGGTACATTCTTGGTCACGGGCGGCGCTGGTTTCATCGGCTCCCATCTGGTGGAGGCCCTGTTGGCGGGCGGCCACAAGGTCCGGGTTCTGGACAACCTGTCCACCGGCAAAGCCACCAACGTGCCCCACACGGCCACCCTGACCGTGGCCGACATCAATGACCGCGACATGCTGACGCCGCTGATGGTGGGCTGCGACGGGATCTATCATCTGGCCGCCGTCGCCTCAGTGGAACAGGGCAATGCCGACTGGATCGGCTGCAGCCACACCAACCTGACCGGCACGCTGGCGGTGTTCGAGGCGGCGGCGCGGCTGAGGCTCCCCGTGGTCTATGCCTCGTCCGCGGCCGTCTATGGCGACATCAAGGCCAACCGGCTGGGCGAGACCCTTCTGCCCCGCCCGCTGACCAGCTATGGTGCAGACAAGATGGCCTGCGAGCTGCACGCCCGTGCCGGCGGCATGGTGCACGGCCTGCCCACCTTCGGGCTACGCTTCTTCAATGTCTATGGCCCGCGCCAGGACCCCCACTCGCCCTACTCCGGCGTAGTCAGCCGCTTCGTGGACCGGCTGGTCCAGGGCCTGCCCGTCACCCTGTTCGGTGACGGCCTGCAAACCCGCGACTTCATCCATGTCATGGACGTGGTCAAGACGCTGCAGATTGCCATGGACCGCGCCGACGTCACCGCGCCAGTCTGCAATGTCTGCACCGGCGTCGGCACCTCGGTGCGCGACCTGGCCCGCACCCTGGGCCGTGTGCTGCAGGTCATCCCCGCCTTGACCGAAGGGCCCGCCCGCACCGGCGACATCCGCCGCTCGGTGGGCGATGACAGCCTGCTCCGGGCCTTGCTGGCCCCCGGCCCGGCCATGTCCCTGGAACAGGGCCTGGCCCATATGCTGGCCGATCATCCGCGCCCGAACCTGCTGCTGACCGCCTGATCGGCTCGTCAGACTGGAAAGAGCCGTTTCCGCGTGAGCGGAAAAGCCTCTAGTAGTTCTTCACCGACGGGTTATTGCCCACGAATACCAGGAACGGCACCCGCATCAGCTGACGGAAGGTCACCGCATAGGTGACCACCAAGGCAATGGCGGTGGCGAACAGATAGCCCAGCCCGTAATAGGTCAGGCCCTGGTCCATGAACACCAGCGTCAGCCCGGCATTCAGCGCCAGGAACAGCGCCTGCAGCGCCACATTGTTCCGCCGCAGGTCGAAATAGGCCAGCAAGGTCCCCAGGAACAGCAGCAAGGTCTGGAAGCAGGCCCCCACCACGCCCAGGCGGAACATGCCCATCATCATGTAGCTGGCACCCAGGGCGTCGAACAGCTTGGGCGCCGAGGCCACCGCCAAGGCGGCGATGGCACCCTGGAACACCGCCGCATTGCGCAGGCCGGACAGGCTGACCTTGACCATGCGCTGATGCCCCTCGGCAATGGTGCGATAGGGCGCATGGTTCTGCAGATCGTTGAAGAAACCCTGATAGGACCGGTAGAAGCTGGTCTCGATATGCAGCACGAACTGCGCCATGGCCGGGATGATGGTCAGATAGGCCATGAACATGGCGCTGTCATAGGCCGGATAATAGCGCAAGCCCCCGGCCACCACTTGGGCTTCGGGCGCGAACCACATGATCCACTTGTCCACCCACAGGGCGGCGTTGGTCAAAAAGCCCAGCATCGCCAGGTCCCAATAGCGGCGAAAATAGCTCAGGAAGTCGAACAGATGGCGCGGCGGATAGGGATATTCGCCGAAGATGCGGCCGATCAGCACGAACAGCACCACCGACAGCCCCACATCGAAGCCCAGCAGCAGGCCGGTTAGCCCGCCTTGCTGCTCGGCCAGCACCACGGTGGAGCCCAGGGCCACCACCATTCCGCCCAGAAAGGCGAAGGACACGGTCTTGTAGTCCTTGATGGCGGTCAGGAACACCCCCACCAGCCAGATGCCAGCCACCAGCATGTAGTTCCAGATGGCCGCAAGGCGCTCCATGGGCTCCAGATCCAACTGGAAGCCATAGAACCACAGCACCAGCGGCCCCTGGGTGGCCCACAACAGCGCCAGCCCGCCCAGCAGGGTGCCGGGCGCGGTCTCCACCTGCTTTTCATAGATGCGGTCGGCCAGATAACGGGTGACCACCATGGTCACCGGCCCGCAGAAGGTCAGCGAGAAGGCGAAGTTATAGATGGTGATCAGCCGGAACAGCCCAAGCGAATCCTGGCCCACCTGGTTGATGGTCAACAGATTGATGGCACCCAGGCACAGGATGGTGAACAGCCACGGCCCGGCGGTGATGAAGGTGGCATAGACATAGCCCTGCACCGTGCCGACCAAGTTGTCCTGTTCCGTCAGCCGACGCAGGGTGAAACCGATTCCCGCCATGTCAGGCCGCCTCCCCGTCGCTGTCTGCTTCCTTGGGCGGCAGCACCAGCGCGGTATCCGGCCGCGCCACCAATTCGTCATAGAGCTGGCCGTAAATCTGGTCGATCAGGCGCTTGTCGTAATAGCGCCGCACCCGCTCGCGCATGGCCTCGCCGGCCTGGTTGCGCACGGCCGGGTCGGCCAGCAGTTGGGCGATGGCCTGGGCGGTGGCCGCCGGATTAGCCAGCGGCGTCACGGCGCCGCCGGGCGACAGGCGGGGCTCTTCGTCAATTCGGCCCAGGATCAATTCGCGGCACGACCCCACGTCGGTGGAAACGCTGGGAATGCCGGCAGCCCCCGCCTCGAGCACCACCAGCGGCTGGGCCTCGGAAATGCTGGTCAGCACCAGCACATCCAGCCGGTCGAAGTAATCGTCAATGCGCACCCGCCCGGTGAACTCCACGGTTCCTTCCAGCCTCAGCAGCCGCTGCAGCGACAGGCATTCCTGGTGATAGACCTCGTCCTCCTCGGTGGGGCCCATCACCAGGGCATGCAGGTCGGGAATCGTCTCGCGGATCATGGCGCAGGCCCGCAGGAAGGTTTTCACATCCTTGACCGGCACCACGCGGCCGATCAGGGCGATGGTGGGCCGCTGGCTGTCGGGGCGGCGGCGCGGAATGGCGGAAAACCGCTCGAAATCGATGCCGTTGGGGATCACCCGCAGCTTTTCCGGGGGGGCCCCGTCCTCGCGCTGCAGCACCTGGTTGCCGGTGAACAGGGTGACGATGGGGTCGCAGGCGGCATAGCAGGCACGCGAGATGGAGACGAAGGCGCTGATCCAGACATCGCGCAAGTCGCGCCGGGCGGTCTTGACGGCCAAGCCGAAGGCACGTGCGTCGAACAGCCAGTCGGCCATGCTGATCTCGATCCGGCGTTCGTTGGTATAGATGCCGTGTTCGGTGATGAAGGCCGGCCGGTCCGTTTCGATCCGCGCCCGGGCCGCCAACAGGCCGGCATAGCCTGTGGACACCGAATGATAGCAGCGCGCCGCCGGCAAATCGGCCAGCAGCACCGAGAACAGCGAGCCGGCCAGGCAACGCCAGGTCCAGAAATAATCCATGAACGAGGCCGCCGGCATGGAGCGTTCATAAATATCCAGCACCAATTCCCAGGCGGCTTCCGAATCCAGCAGATGGCGGCGCCCCAGATGCTTGCGGTGGGGCGCAATCAAGGCGTTCAGGCGGGCCAGGTCATGGATGCCGCCGCCCTGCAGCACCGCTTCCAGGCTCACGCCGATCCGGCGCATCAGCTTGCCGAAGCCGCGCGGCGGCAGCCGCCGGCCCTTGGGCATGCCATGCAGGGGGATGTGCTGTAGTCCCACCACATTGGGCGGCAGGTCATAGCGTTGCTGCAGCCCCTCGGTCTTGGGCACGATGCAGACCAGGGTGAAGGTCAAATGCGACTGGGCCCGTATCAGGTCATGCACCCAGCTGGACACGCCGCCGGCCACATAGGGATAGGTGCCTTCCAGCAACAGGCAGACATCGGCCGGGGCATCGTTCTGGAATGGCTGGATCATGGCGCCGCGTCGCCGGGCTCGGGCATGCCGGCCCAATAGCGGGCGGCCGATCTCAGCGCCTCGGGCAAGGCGTCCAGGTCCTCGGCGGCGCGGCGGCGCAGATCGTCGAACCAGCCCAGGCGGAACAGGCATTCCAGTTCCCAGGCGGCAAAGCCGGGCTGGGTTCCCACCAGAGCCCGATGGGTCTCCAGCCAGTCCAGCGCCTCGGCCACCTGGCCATCGCGGACCAGCAGGCGGGCCACCGCCAGCAGTCCCTGGCGGTCCCCGCCCTCCAGCTCCAGCGCCCGACGCCAGGCGGTCAGCGCCTCGCGCCGGTTCTCGGACTCACGCGATGCATCCAGCAGGCCGGTATAGGCATAGCCGTCCAGATGCCGCGCCAGGGCGCGCCAGGCGACGACATCCCCGGGCGCCGCATCGACCCGGTCACGCAACTCCATGGTGGTGGCCACAAACCGGCTCTCGATCTGGGCCACCGAGGCGGCGGCCTGCATCCGAATGGCGGCGATCTCGTCACCCAGCGCCTTTTTCAGGGCCGGCGCGAACACCGGGCGGAAATGCCGGGTCAGCAGGGTCAGCACCGCCTGTTTCTGCTTCAGCGTGCCGTGGGCCAGCACGTCCATGAAGGACGCCACCTCGCTGTTGCCCACCTCGACCCGGCCGCTGGCGATGGCCTCGAACAGGCGCTGTACCTCGGTGCGTTCCTCGGCCGGGAACAGCTCGGCATACCAGGCCTCGAAGCCCTCTTCGTCACGCTTCCAGAGATGCCCCAGCAGCCCCGACAGGGCGGTGCCCAGGGCCGCCACCGGCCCCAGCATGGGCAGGGCGATGCAGAGCGCCAGGCCGCGCTGGGTGGGGCGGCGCCGGCGCCGCAAGCGGTCCCAGACCCAGGCCGCCACCAGGCCGCAGACCAGCAGATGGCCGGCCATGGACGGCAGCAGCAGGTCGGGCCGCAGGACCGGCAGCACCACCAGGCCGGTTTCGGCCAGCAGCACGCCGGCCTGCACGGCCACCGTCTCCCGGTCCTCGCTCCAGACCTCGCTCATGGGCGCGTCTCGTGGTGAAACAGCTCGGCGGCGGCCACCGACAGGCGCAGGCGCTCATCGCGCAAGGCAAGCCGGGGGCGCAGGTCCTGGTCCAGCTTGCTGACCACGATCTCGGCGCCGGCCAGGGGCGTGTTGGGCAGCAGGATCACGAACCCGCCCTCGGAGCCGCGCCGGTCGAAGGCCATGTCGGTGGTACGCAGCACGGTCTGGGCCGAGGCGGACAGGGTGCGCGCCACCTCGATCTGGTCTTCATAGGTCAGGTCGCGCAGATTGCCCACGCGCACGGTGACGGTGCAGACGTCGAACCCCACCCGGCGGCCCAGATTGACCATCAGCCGTGCCTGGCGGTCAAAGAAGGTCTCGGACATCAGGTTCAATTCGGGGTTGAGCACGCTTTCCGACTTGGCCCGCTCATACAGGCGGGCGTTGGCATAGGCGGTGCCGATCCATTCGCAGACGATGCGGAAATTCTCGACGGTGCCGGCATGGAACTGGGGCAGCGCCATGCGCTCCACCTTGACCATGCCCAGGGTTTCGTTGGTCTCGACGCTGCGCAGCGGCCCCGCCAGCAAGCCGTCACCCTCGAGGATCTGGGCGTCGTCGGGCCGCGCGGCGCTGAGGAAACGGCGCTTGCCCACCACCTCGGCATAAAGCGCGGAATGGCCGGCATAACTGGTGGGAAACTTGTCGGCGGCGGTCCAACCTTCGGTCAGGGCGGCGCGCAGGCCCCCGCCCTCTTCCAGCAGATGGATCGAGAAGGCCTCGGGCGCCAGCAGGGTCCGCACCATGCCCGACATGCCGTCCAGCATCTGCCCGGGTTCCAGGGTTTCCAGGGCGCGCGCCGCCTCATAGGTGGAGATCACCGTGCGCAGCTGGCCGGCCACCCGGGTTTCCAGGTCCTCGTTCGCCTTCACCAGGGTCTGGAAACTCTTGGTCAGAGCCTGATTCTGCTCCTCGGCCTGGCTTACGCGGCTGCGCAGGCTGTCGCGCTCGCCGATCTGGCGGTTACGCATCTCGCCCACCACCACCGCGGCCACCAGCCACAGGATGGGGCGGCGCACCAGGTTGAAGCCATACTGGAACACATCCTCGGAGAGGCTCGGTTCAGGCAGACTGCCCACCAGAAGCGCCGCCGAACATAGCATCACCGCCACCAGCGCCTCGGTGGTGCCATAGCGCAGGGCCACCGCCAGCACGATCACCCAGAAGGGATGCGGCTCCACCGTCCAGAACCGCTGGCCGTCCAGGAACAGCCAGTCCAGCGCCAGGGCGATGGCCAAGAACCCGATGGTCTCGGCCACCGCCACCAGGCGGATGGTGCGGCGCATGCTGGGCAGCACGGCATAGGCCTTGGTGGCCGAGGGCAATTCCTCGAGCGGGGCCTCGGGCTGCGGGGCGGCGGTGCTGGACACGGGCGGGCCTCGTTAAGCCTAGCGGGTCCCGGCGTGCAGCCGGGCCAGCATGCGGTCCACCAACTGCAGGGCGGTCTGCCCCAGGCTGTCCTGGGCGGTCATGCCGGTGGACCGGTCGGCATCGGCGTCGGACCACAACACCTTGCCATCGGACGAACGCACCAGCCGCATGGCCAGGGCAACCGCCGGTTCCTCGCGCAGCGAGTAGGTATAGCCATATTCGGCCACCGACCCGGTCAGCACCGCATCCACCTGCAGGCGGCGGCCCAGTTCGGCGGCCGGCATGGTTTCCGCGGCCCGCAGCGGGTCCAGGCCCTGGGCGGTCAGGCGGGCGGCCATGTCGCTTTCCTCGAGCGGCTGGAATAGCCCCCGGGCACGGATCTGCGGCTCCACCAAGGCCTGGGCCACGTCCCCCGCATAGGCATTGCCGGTCAGGTTGCGAAAGGGCAGCACGGCAATGGTGCGCGGCGTCTCGGCCAGAGCGGCGCGGTCCAGATGGACGGCCGGCGGCGCCCGGTCTCCCGAACCGCAGGCGGCCACCAGGCCGGCCAGGGCAAGGCCGGCGAGACGACAGGTCAGGCGAGCAAAGGCGGTCATGATTGGTCTTCTTCCCCCTAGAAGCGCACGCGGGCGGTCAGCGACGCGGTGTCGGTGACGCCGGTTGTGCCACGTTGGCTTGTCTCACTGCGAATGGCCTGGGCCTGGAGATCCAAGGTTTCGTTCACCACCAGGCTGCCGCGCAGGCCATAGGCCGGCCCATCGGCATTGTAACGATCGATTGTATAGCCGCCAAAGGCAGTGACCGAGGCCAGGTCTCGCCAAGCCAGGGTCCAACCGAGCAGCAGGCCATGGGTTTCCCGGGTCACCACCGGCAAGGGGCGATACAGGGCTCCGTCCTGCAGGCGGCGCTTTTCGTTATCCAGCACATATTCACCATCGGCGGTGTATTCCACCGACCACAGCCCCACCGGAAGGGCCGGCACCGTATGGGACAGGGTCAGGCCGCCATGCAGGGTCTTGGCCGCATCGCCGGCGCCTTCGACGCCATAGCGTGAGGCGCCGCCGCGCAAGGTCAGCAGGGTGCGGCGGTCCAGGGTGATCAGGGCCGTACCCTCGACCCGGTCCCGCCAGCCATGGCCGACCAGCCCCTCCAGATAGGTCCAGGCCGGTTCGTGCCAGACCAGTTCGGCGGTGTAGCTTTCGGTCCGACCCACCCATTCGGCGCCCAGTTCCAGCCCCAGCGGCCCGCCATCGGCCAGGATGACCCCGGCCGACCCGAACAGATCGCCCTCGATGGGCAGGGTTGCCAGGCTGCGCAGTTGCTTGCGCGTGGCATGGATGTCCCGGGTGCCGCCGCCTGACGTCCGCACGCCGAGGGCATCCACCTGACGCAGTTGCAGCTCGCTCTCCAGCACCGCTTCGCCCACCCGCTGGCCGGTGGCGGCAACGGTGACGCCCCGTTGCAGATCACCATTGCGGACCTTGCTGATGGCCGGCGTGACCGACACCGTCGGGGCGGCAGCCCGCCGCGCCAGGCGATGCGCCACCCGCAGGCCGGGATTGTCGGGCGCCAGTTCCAGCGCCTCGGCATAGGCGGCCTGAGCCTTCCAGGGCCGGCGCAGGCGGTCCTCGGCTGCGGCCAGAAGTGACAGCACGTCGGTGTCATCGGGATGGGCGGCGCGCAATTCCAGCAGGCGCTGGCGCGCCTCCACAGGCTTGTCCGCCTCGAGCGCGGCCCGCGCCAGGGCGATGTCCGCCCGCAAGCGCAACTCGGCCTGATTGGCCAGCTGAGCCGGGTCGGTTACCGGCAGAAGACGGATCTCGACCACCACCTCGCCGGGCTCGGCGCCGCCGGTCACCGAGAAGGCAGCCGGCTGCGGCGTTTGCACCAGGAGGCTGTCATAGCCGGCCAGCAGCGCGGTCAGCCAGCGCGGCGACCGCTGCGCCAGGGCCTCCAGATCGCCCCCCACCAGCGGGCGGTCGAATCGGATCACCAACTCCTGGCCATCTGCCCGCCAGTCCAGCACCCGGGCCGGCTCGACAAAGGCCAATACCAGCCGGGCAGAAGGGCCGCCCTGCTCCTGCAGGCGCGCCGAAAGGGTGGGCGGCGGCTCCTGGGCCGCTGCCGTCAAGGGGGCCAGGGCGGCCAGAAGGGCCAGGCTAACCGCGGCGGCGCGCATTCAACACATCCTGGGCCGAAGCGGGCCGCCCATTATCCATCAACATATTGGCAAATTCGGTCCTGAGGGCCAGATCCTCGGGCCGCTCCTTGATCAAGGTTTCATACAATTTGCGGGCCTCGTCGCGCCGACCCAGGCGGGCCAGCAGCATGGCCTGAGTCCGCTTCAAGGGGAAGGTGCCATAGGCCGGATCAGCGGCCAACCGCTCCAGCGCCCGGCCATAGGCCACCCGGGCGCTTTGCGTATTGCGGTCGCGGTCATGGATTTCGCCCAGGAACAGGGCGGTTTCCCAGTCGGCGGCAGGACTGGCCATGGCCCGCCCCAGCGCAGACCGCGCTGTCACATAGTCGCGCTGAAAATAAGCCGCCTTGCCCATCCCCACCAAGGCCGTCGCCGAATCGGGCTTCAGCTTCAGGATCCGGCGCCAGGCGGCCACGGCCAGATCATACCGCCCCTCACCCTGCGCCAGGGTGGCCAGGCTGGTCAGGCGTTCGGCATCCTCGGGCGCGGTGGCCAGGGCCCGATCCAGCAAGCGGCTGGCCAAGGCCCGATCCCGCGCCGCCACGGCGGCGGTCAGGCTGGCCTCCACCAGCGCCGGATCATCGCCCGCCCGCTCGGCCAGCACCGCCAGAGCCCGGCGCGGCGCGCCGAGATTGGTCAGGTGCGCGGCCCATCCGGCCAGTTCCTTGGCCGGTGCCGCGCGCGCCCGTTGCTCCAGCCAGGCCAGGCCGGCCTCGTCGGGACGCGGCCCCCACAGGAACAGCAATTGCTGCACTTCGGGCGCGGAGGGGCCGGCCTTGTCGGCCAGGGCCTGGAAGGTCCGCTGGGCCTCGGCCTTGCGGCCCGCCTCCAAAAGCAGGAAGCCGGTCTGCCGCCGCTCCTCCAGAGACAGCGCGCCCGAAGCCAGACGTTGCAGCCAGAAAGCCGGCAGATCGCCGCCGCGCCCGGCCAGGCGCATCTGCTCCTCATAGACCGCCGGCCAAGGCTCGCCGAGTTCGAACGCAGCCTCGCGCAGCCAGGGCAGCGCCGCCCCGGGCGGTGCGCGATCGATCAGGGCGAACAGCCGCGCCTCGCGGTCGGCGCGGGACAGGCCGGGCCGCTGCAACTCCGCCGCCAGCACCCGCGCCGCTTCGTCCTTGCGGCCAAGCTCGGCCAGGATGTCCAGATAGGTGAACAGCCCCGCCTCACCCTGATCGCGGGCGGCCTGGGCCAGTTG
>CAYOKN010000058.1:12369-12662 GCA_964404545.1 uncultured Rhodospirillaceae bacterium
CGGCAGCACCGCCTCGGGATCGCCCAGGCGGGCCAGGGTGCGCAAGGCCTCCAGTCGGTCGGCGGCAGGCAGCGGCCCTTGCAGACGGCGGGCAGCGTCCAGCTCGACCAGGCGTCCCAAGGGCTGGTCGGCATGCAGCACATGATAGAGGGCGGCCAGATAGGCGGGCGACCCGGGCAGCTTATTGCGCAACAGGGCCAGGGCCGCGCCGGCGCGGTCCGCAGCCAGGGCCGCTTCGGCAACGGCCAGGACATCGGCTGGCGGGCCCAGCTGGAAGCGGCGCTGAGCAAGCG
>CAYOKN010000059.1:0-12656 GCA_964404545.1 uncultured Rhodospirillaceae bacterium
GCCTGACTGCGAGACTGACAAGTCGAGCAGAGACGAAAGTCGGCCATAGTGATCCGGTGGTCCCGCGTGGAAGGGCCATCGCTCAACGGATAAAAGGTACGCCGGGGATAACAGGCTGATCTCCCCCAAGAGTCCACATCGACGGGGAGGTTTGGCACCTCGATGTCGGCTCATCACATCCTGGGGCTGGAGCAGGTCCCAAGGGTTCGGCTGTTCGCCGATTAAAGTGGTACGTGAGCTGGGTTTAGAACGTCGTGAGACAGTTCGGTCCCTATCTACCGTGGGTGTCGGAAACTTGAGAGGACCTGTCCCTAGTACGAGAGGACCGGGATGGACGTACCTCTGGTGTACCGGTTGTGGCGCCAGCCGCATCGCCGGGTAGCTAAGTACGGACGAGATAACCGCTGAAAGCATCTAAGCGGGAAGCTCCCCTCAAAACCAGGTTTCCCTATCAGGACCGTGGCAGACCACCACGTTGATAGGCCGGGTGTGGAAGTGCAGTAATGCATGAAGCTAACCGGTACTAATCGTCCGATCGGCTTGATGCCGTCATCGCAGCGGCAAGCCCAAGCAAGACGAAGCAAAACGCTTCGCTAGACAAACAAACATCAGACCAAATTCAGACCGTCCCCAAAAAGGACAATGCGCGCTTTGACGACCTGGTGACTATGGCGGGGGATCTGCACCCGATCCCATCCCGAACTCGGCCGTGAAAGCCCCCAGCGCCGATGGTACTGTGTCTTAAGGCACGGGAGAGTAGGTCGTTGCCAGGTCTTCAAAGCGCGCAACAGATTGCCCATCACGATTTCCAAAGCTCCAGGGGCGCCCATAAAGCGCCCCTGATTGCTTTTACCCAAACACCCCCGCGGGGTGGAGCAGCCCGGTAGCTCGTCAGGCTCATAACCTGAAGGTCGCAGGTTCAAATCCTGCCCCCGCAACCATCGACAGTGACAACCCCGGAAGCCCCGCTTCCGGGGCTTTGTCGTTTCCGGCTCCAGCAGCGCAGATCGACAGAATCCGGGCCAGGTCACAAAACCCCCGGCTTAATGTGTTTGTCCGATCCAGCGGCTGGGACATTGTCGACCTCATGCAAGATGGTTTTGACCCTGGTCATCCGGATCGTCATTTCCCGAAATGGGGGTGGTTTTGCCCGGCGGGGGCATCATTGACGACAATCAAGGTAGGTCTTTTGGGATAGGAGGAGAGTCGCCTCATCGCATATGAGTGAGGTGAAGACCATGAACGCCAAGATCCTGATCGCCGTCAGCACTGCTGCCCTGATGGCTCTGGCCTCGCCGGTTCTCGCCTCGGCCCAGCCGCCCCTTAGCGTGGTAAAGAATGCGTCGGTGCTGCCTGCGGCCGAGAAGGCCGGCAAGCGCGCCCCCGTCACCCATGACATCACCATCCGGACGACCGAGCTCGAGGCACAACTCGACGACGGCACCAAATACACCTACTGGACGTTCGACAATACCGTCCCCGGCCCCATGTACCGCGTGCGGGTGGGCGACACGGTCAATGTGAAGATCACCAACCATCCCGACTCGGCGCTCTACCACTCGGTGGACTTCCATGCCGCCACCGGCTATCTGGGCGGCGGCGAGGTGACCCAGGTGGCACCCGGCGAGACCAAGGAGTTCAGCTTCAAGGCGCTGCAGCCCGGCGTCTATGTCTATCACTGCGCCACCCCCATGGTGGCTCATCACATCGCCAAGGGCATGTACGGCCTGATCGTGGTCGAGCCCGAGGCGGGCATGCCCAAGGTGGACCGCGAGTTCTATGTCATGCAGGGCGAGATCTACGCCAAGAAGGACCAGGCCACCGGCGTGGCCGAGGATGACATGGACGGCCTGCTGGACGAGCATCCCGGCTATCTGGTGTTCAATGGCGCCGTGGGCAGCCTGAGCGGCGACAAGGCGTTGAAGGCCAAGGTGGGCGAGACGGTGCGCATCTGGTTCGGCGTGGGCGGGCCCAACATCACCTCGTCCTTCCATGTGATCGGCGAGATCTTCGACCGGGTCCACAATCTGGGCTCGCTGACCAGCCCGCCGGTCAAGGATGTGCAGACTGTCACCGTGGCTCCGGGCGGCGCCACCATGGTGGAGTTCAAGGTGGACTATCCCGGCAAATATGCCCTGGTGGACCACGCCCTGAGCCGTGCCGCCAAGGGCCTGATCGGGTTCCTGGAAGTGGACGGCAAGGCCGATGACAGCATCATCAAGGACAAGAGCGGCAGCGCCGCCGATAATGCCGACATGAAGCGCTGACGGCCCGATCAAGTCCCACTCGCTTTCTCTCTTTTTCCCATCCCAACCAGCGGAGCGCCCCCGGGCGCCTGGGCGCGAGCCTGGGCGCCCGGGCGATGTCTGCGTCTGGCCGGCGCTGCGGCAAAGATGACTGAAAAGCTTGGTCTTTGACCATCGTCAAGGTGGCGGGGCCGCCCCATGGGATAGCTGAAAGGGCGCGCCGGGCCCATGCGGGCTTGGGCCGCAGCCGGACAATTCAAGAAAAGCCCCGGAGTAACCAAACCATGTCGGAACGACTCACGAAGGCGGCGGCCCGGAACATCTTCTACGGAGGAACGGTCGCATTCTTCGCCATTTTCGTGGGCCTGGTGGCCCACAGCCACATCTATGCGGTGGAAACCGCCTCCAACACCGAGACGCTGACCGCCAGCGTGGTGCGCGGCAAGCATGTCTGGGAGAAGAATTCCTGCATCAACTGCCACAGCCTGCTGGGCGAGGGCGCCTATTTCGCGCCGGAACTGGGCAATGTCTGGGACCGCTATGGCGGCTTCGAGGACGCGCAGTCGGCGCGTGAGGGGCTGAAGGCCTGGATCAAGAACCAGCCCACTCAGGCCGAGGGCCGGCGCCAGATGCCCAACTTCAATCTGTCCGAACAGGAATTGGACGACCTGATCGACTTCCTGCACTGGACCAACACCATCAAGACCAACAACTGGCCGCCGCACAAGGCCGGTTGAGGAGGCTCCCCGCCATGAAATACCAATCCCAGAGCGTTGCGCTCTATTACTTCGGCGGCGCGCTGGCGCTGTTCGTCGCGCAAATCCTGTTCGGTCTGCTGGCTGGCCTCACCTATGTGATGCCCAACCTGATCCCGGTGGACCTGCTGCCCTTCCACATCATCCGCATGGTGCACACCAACGCGCTGATCGTCTGGCTGCTGATGGGCTTCATGGGCGGCACCTATTATCTGCTGCCCGAAGAGACGGAAACCGAGCTTTACAGCCCCACGCTGGCCATCATCCAGTTCTGGATGTTCCTGGGCGGTGCCGCCGCCGCCGTGGTGGGCTATCTGATGGGCATCCATGAGGGGCGCGAGTTCCTGGAGCAGCCCTTCATCATCAAGGTGGCCATCGTCGCCGTGGTGCTGATGTTCCTGTTCAACTGCAGCATGACCCTGTTCAAGGGCCGTCGCACCGCCGTCTCCAACGTGCTGATGATCGGCCTGTGGGGCGCGGCCATCTTCTTCCTGTTCGCCTTCTATAACCCCTCCAATCTGGTGCTGGACAAGATGTACTGGTGGTGGGTGGTGCATCTGTGGGTGGAAGGCGTGTGGGAGCTGATCATGGCCGCCATCCTGTCCTTCCTGATGATCAAGATGACCGGCGTGGACCGCGAGGTGGTGGAGAAGTGGCTGTATGTGATCATCAGCCTGACTCTGTTCACCGGCATCCTGGGCACCGGCCATCACTATTACTGGATCGGCACCCCCGGCTACTGGCAGTGGATCGGCTCCATCTTCTCGACCCTGGAAGTGGCCCCGTTCTTCGCCATGGTCGTGTTCTGCTTCGCCATGGTCTATAAGGGCGGCCGCAAGCATCCCAACAAGGCCGCGCTGTTGTGGTCGCTGGGCTGTGCCGTCACCGCCTTCTTCGGCGCGGGCGTCTGGGGCTTCATGCACACCCTGGCCCCGGTGAACTACTACACCCACGGCACCCAGGTCACCGCCGCGCACGGCCATCTGGCCTTCTACGGCGCCTATGTGATGGTGAACCTGGCCATCTTCACCTACGCCATGCCCTATCTGCTGAAGCGCGAGCCCTATAACCAGACCCTGAACATGATCGGGTTCTGGATCCTGACCGGCTCCATGTATTTCATGACCTTCGCCCTGACCTTCGCCGGCGTGGTGCAGACCCACATGCAGCGCGTGGTGGGCGAGAACTACATGGTCGTTCAGGACGCCCTGGCCATGTTCTACTGGATGCGCATGGGCTCGGGCGTGGGCGCCCTGCTGGGCGTGCTGCTGGTGGTCTATGCCCTGGTGGTGCCGGGCCGGGCTAAGGCTGCGGCCGCCCAGATGCGGGTTCAGCCGGCCGAATAACCCTTCGATCCATCCTCCGACGTCGGGCGGGACCAGACCGGTCCCGCCCGTTCTTTTCGTGGCGCTTGACCGCCGTCAAAGCCCAATCCCCAAGCAATATGCTCAACTTTGCCGGCCCAGTGAAAGGACCCCCTTCATGACCAAGCCAGAGCTTCCCTTCTACCTGCCCAAGGGCGACGAATGCGGCCTGTTCGAGCAGGCCTACCGGCACCGCCTGCCGCTGCTGTTGAAGGGGCCCACGGGTTGCGGCAAGACCCGCTTCGTGGCCCATATGGCGGCCAAGTTGGGGCGTCCGCTCCATACGGTGTCCTGCCATGACGACCTGACGGCGGCGGACCTGACCGGGCGCTATCTGTTGCAGGGCGGCGAGACCGTTTGGGTGGACGGCCCCCTGACCCGGGCGGTGCGGGAAGGCGGCATCTGCTATCTGGACGAGGTGGTGGAGGCGCGCAAGGACGTCACCGTGGTGCTGCACCCCCTGACCGACGACCGCCGCCTCTTGCCGCTGGAACGCACCGGCGAGCTGTTGGAGGCGCCGGCCGACTTCATGCTGGTGGTCAGCTACAACCCCGGCTACCAGAACATCCTGAAGTCCCTGAAGCCCTCTACCCGCCAGCGCTTCCTGGCCATGGACTTCGACTTCCCCGAGCCCGCGTTCGAGACCCGCATCGTGGCTGCCGAGACCGGCCTTGAGGAAGACCGGGTCAAGCCGCTGGTTCTGCTGGCCAACCGCCTGCGCGCCATGAAGGGCCATGACCTGGAGGAAGGTGTGTCCACCCGCCTGCTGGTCTATTGCGCCACCCTGATCAAATCCGGAATGCCGCTGATGGCCGCCGTCCGCGCCGCCCTGATCGAGCCCCTGACCGACGAGCCGGATGTGAAGGCCGGGTTGGACGAGGCTGTGGCCGCGGTTCTGGGGTAAGGGATCGCAGAGACGTTCGCCTGCCGTCATGCCCGGACTTGATCCGGGCATCCATGCACCGCCCAGGCTCCCAGCCGCGTGGATCGCCGGGTCAAACCCGGCGATGACGGAGGGGGAGGATTTGACCGGATAGCCGTGGGTCACTTCCCGCCATGGCACACTTCAAGCGAAGAGGACCCAAATGCTGGAATGGCTGGAACTGGAAGAGCAGGTGGGCAAGGTCTGGCACCGGATGGTGGGGGGTGCGGAGTCCTATGCCCGCCATCCCGAGCAGGCGGTCACCTTGGCCGAGCTACGCGGTGCCCTGGCGGTCTATTTCCATTCCCTGGGCGGCGGGGCCGGGGTGGTGCTGGCCGCCGGTGGGGCGCGCACCTCCGAGCATCGCCTGAGCTGGCGCCAGCGGCTGGGTATGGCCGACGAGAAGATCGAGGCCGCCCGGCTGGACGAGACCAGCCTTGTGCTGCCCGACCGCCTCGACCTGTTCCCCGAGCGGGGCCTGAACCGCGATCTCTATTTCTGGCTGTCGGCCTGGCTGGTGCAGGCCTGGGCGCAGGGACCGGCTGTGCAGGCCGAGCCGCTGGCCCGGGACCTGGAGATTTTGGCCAAGGCCCTTGCCGCCACCCGAGCCACCCTGGCCGCCTATCCGGGCCTGAAGCCCCGCCATGACCGCTTGTGCGCCGCCCTGCGCGCCGCCCGGCCAGGCCGCAGCCTGCCCGAGGCGGAAAGCCGGGTCGAAGAGATCGTGCTGCATTTGCTGGGCGGGCCGGCCCCGGGCACAGGCGCCGCGCCCTGGTGGTGGCTGGTCAGCCGGGGCGGGCAGGGGCCGTGGCCTGCCACGCCCCGGCGCTATCGCCCCTTCCTGCCGGTGCCTCTGTGGGGGGCGGTGGCCCACCATGCCCCCGAGGAGCGCGAAACCGACGAGGACCCCGATGCCCAGCCGGCCCAGGGCAAGCAGGACGAAAAGAAGCGCCGCGCCATCCGCAAGCAGCAGGACCAGGCCGAGCGGGACGATCCGCTGATCTTCAATCGCTTTGAGAAAATTCTGTCCATCGCCGAGATGGTGAACGTCAATCGCGGCAAGGAGGATGACGACGAGGAGGAGGCCAAGAAGGCGGCCGAGGACCTGGACCATCTGACCCTGTCCAAGAACGACTTCAAGACCGCCACCAAGCTGAAGCTGGATCTGGACCTGCCACCCGCCGCCGTGGGCGGCGGGCCGGTGGTGGCCCGCCATGTCTATCCGGAATGGGATTTCCGGCTGCAGGCCTATCATCCGGCCCATTGCGCCGTGCTGGCCCAGACCGCCACTGAAGAAGGGGCGGACTGGCTGCCCGACGCGGCCACTCACCGCCGTATCCGGCGGGTGCGCCGCCAGTTCGAGGCCTTGCGTCCGCGCCGGCTTGTGCTGACCCGCCAGGCAGATGGTGACGACCTGGACCTGGAAGCCCTGGTGCGCTCGCGCTGCGACCTGATGGCCGGCGGGGTGGGCAGCGACCGGGTCTATACCCAGTTGCGCAACGCCGCCCGCGATTTGTCGGTGGCGCTGTTGGTGGATGCCTCGCTGTCCACGGACTCCTGGATCGACAATCGCCGGGTGCTGGATGTGGAGAAGGAGGCCCTGACCGTGTTCGCCCATGGGCTCGAGGCCTGTGGCGACGAGCATGCCATCTTCTCCTTCACCTCCAAGCGCCGCTCCAGGGTGCGGGTGGAGACCTTGAAGGATTTCGACGAGACCCTGAGCCCCACGGTGCTTCGCCGCATCGCGGCGGTGAAGCCCGGCTTCTATACCCGCATCGGCGCCGCCGTGCGCCATGCGGCGGTCGAACTGGGCAAGCGGCCGCACCGGCATCGGCTGCTGCTGGTGCTGACCGACGGCAAGCCCAATGACGTGGATCATTACGAGGGCCGCTATGGCATCGAGGACACGCGCCGTGCCGTGCAGGAGGCACGGCGCCAGGGGCTGGCGGTGTTCGGCATCACCGTGGACGGCAAAGCCCAGGACTATTTCCCGGCGCTGTTCGGGCGCGGCTCCTTTGCCATCGTGGACCATGTGGACAAGCTGTCCCTGGCCCTGCCCCGCATCTACCGGCAGTTGATCCAATGACGCGCCTGGAGGCCGAAGCCGAGGCGGATTGGGGCGCCTTGTCCCGCCTGCCCGGCAATCCCATGATCTGGATCCTGATCATCAGCGAGCTGGCGGTATTCGGCGCCGCCTTCCTGGGCTACGCCGGGGCGGCGGTGCTGCACCGGCAGGAGTTCCTGGAGGCCCAGGCCCAGCTGGATCGGATGTTGGGCGGGGTGAACACCCTGGTCCTGCTCACCTCGGGCCTGTTCGCCGCCCTGGCCACCCGGGCGGTGGAGCGGGGCCGGGTGGGGGCTTGCCGCTGGTGGCTGCTGGCCGCCGGGCTGGGCGGGCTGGCCTTCCTGGCGGTCAAGGCGATGGAGTATGGCGCCAAGGCCGAACTGGGCATCGGCATGGACTCGGGCACCTTCTTCACCCTGTTCTACCTGCTGACCGGCTTCCATGCCCTGCATGTGCTGGGTGGGCTGGTAATCCTGGCCGTGGTGGCCTGGCGCTGCACGCCTGTCCATGTGGAGACCGGCGCCGCCTTCTGGCACATGGTGGACCTGATCTGGGTGCTGCTCTATCCCGTGCTCTATCTCTTGAGGTGACGCCATGGCCAAGCTGATCCTGGTCTGGGCCGCCCTGCTGGCGCTGACCCTCCTGTCCATGGGCACCGGCGCCCAGGACGGCTCCGCCGCCCGCCTGTCCCTGGGCGCCGCCGCCGTGGTGCTGGCGGCCGCCCTGGTCAAGGCGGTCGGCATTCTGCACGCCTATCTGGGCCTCACCGCCCGATCGGGCGGCTGGCGCGGCGGCTTTATCGCCGGGCTGTTGCTGCTGCTGCTGGCCCTGTGGGCGGGACATGCGATTTCAGTGTGAAAGGCGCACCGCTCCGGTCTCGGCGGTTTCAACTCCCCGCAACCAAGATTTCCGAAGCCCGCCGGCTCCTGTCCGGCGGGCTTTTTGTTGTCTGCAGGGCTGGGAGGCGGTTTGCTGCTACCGCTCCTCCGGCAGGCGTTCGGGCGGGCCCACGGGTTGGCGGACCTCTTCCGGGACGCGGTGCCAGCCAGGGGGGACTTCGCTCATGTCCGGCAATTCGTGGGCGATGCCCTTGTGGCAGTCGATGCAGGTGGCCTGGCCGGTGATCAGGAACTCCTCATGGATGCGGGCCGCGCGCGGCGATTGCCGGGTCAGGTCCATGGCCTCGTCGGAATGGCAATTGCGGCATTCCAGCGAATCGTTGGCCTTCAGGCGGGCCCATTCGCGCTTGGCCATTTCCAGCCGATGGGCCTCGAATTCCTCGGGTGTGTCGATGACGCCGAACACCCAGCCCCACACCTCCTTGGAGGCCTGCATCTTGCGGGCGATCTTGTCGGTCCAGTCATGGGGAACATGGCAGTCGGGGCAGGCGGCACGCACGCCGGACGGATTGGTGGCGTGCACGGTGAATTGCAGCTCGCGGTACACATAGTCCCGCATCTCGTGGCAGGAGACGCAGAACTCCAGCCGGTTGGTGGCTTCCAGCGCGGTGTTGAAGCCGCCCCAGAACAGCACTCCGCCCAGGAAACCGCCCAGGGTCAGGAAGCCCAGGCTGAGATGGGCCGACGGGCTGCGGATCACCCGCCACAGGCCGGCCAGGCGCGGCTTGATGCTCATTGCCGGTGGCCTCCCTGCCGGTTGCCCCCCTGCTGGTTGCCCCCCTGGCGGTTACGAAGGGTGGAGAGGGTGTCCACTTCCGTGAAGGTGTTGACCACCGGCGGCTGGGCCGTGGTCTGGGGCACATGGCAGCCGGTGCAGAAATAGCGCCGGGGCGCCACCCCGGCCAGCATCTGGCCGTCGCGGTCCACATAATGGGTAATGCTGATCATGGGCGCCTGGGTGGCGCGGGTATATTCGCGGCTATGGCAGGTCAGGCATTTGTTGGTGTTCAGGTCCACCTGATAGTCGCGGATGGAATGGGGGATCACCGGCGGCTGCTCGGGATAGGAGCGGGTCTGGCGGCCGGCTTCGGTGACGTCGCGCGGCATGGGCGGGGCGGGCGTCACCTGGGTCACCGGATTGCCGCCGGTGAAGGGATGGCCCGCCATCAGCGACTGCTGCGCCTGCTGGGCCAGGGCGGCGCCGCCGGCCAGCAGGCCCGAGACGGACGCGGCGGCGAGGAGGAAGCGGGCGGGGGGCATCATGGCCTTCCTCCTCATGCCTGGATGATCTTGACGGCGCATTTCTTGAAGTCCGTCTGCTTGGAGATGGGATCGGTGGCGTCCAGGGTGCAGCGGTTGATCAGCTGCGAGGCGTCGAACCAGGGCACGAACACCAGCCCTTTGGGCGGCCGGTTGCGGCCCCGGGTCTCGACCCGGCTGCGGATCTCGCCCCGGCGCGACACCACCCGCACCTCCGAGCCCCGGCGCAGGCCGCGCTTCTGGGCGTCGTCGGGATGCATATAGACCAGCGCCATGGGCACGGCCTTGTACAGCTCGGGCACCCGCATGGTCATGGAACCGGAATGCCAGTGCTCCAGCACCCGTCCGGTGACCAGCCACATGTCGTAGTCCTGGTCCGGTTCCTCGGCCGGCGGCTCGTAGGGGAAGGCGAAAATCTTGGCCTTCTTGTCCGGGTTGCCATAGAACTGCCAGCCGCTGCCGGCCTCCACATAGGGGTCATAGCCCTCGCGGTAGCGCCAGCGGGTCTCGTCGCCCTTAACCACCGGCCAGCGCAGGCCGCGATTGTCGTGATAGGCGTCGAAGGGCGCCAGGTCATGCCCATGGCCGCGCCCGAACCAGGCATATTCCTCGAACAGGCCCTTCTGGGCATAGAAGCCGAAATGCTCGGCCTCGTGGTTGGCGTAGCCCTGCTCCACATCGCTGACCGGGTATTGGTTCACTTCGCCATTGGCGAACAGCACATCGAACAGGGTTTTGCCCTTATAGGCGGGATTGGCGTCCAGCACCTCCTTGGGCCAGACCTCGTCGGTGGTGAACCGCTTCGAGAACTCCATCATCTGCCACAGGTCCGAGCGCGCCTCGCCCGGGGCATCCACCAGCTGGTGCCAGAAATGGGTGCGCCGCTCGGCATTGCCGAAGGCGCCTTCCTTTTCGACCCACATGGCCGCCGGCAGGATCAGGTCGGCCATCTGCGCCGTCACCGTGGGATAGGCCTCGGACACGGTGATGAAGTTCTCGGGATTGCGCAGGCCGGGCCAGGTCTCGTGGTTGACGTTGGCGGCGGCCTGGGCGTTGTTGTTGGTGGTGATCCACATGCAGTTCAGCTTGCCGTCCTTCATCATGCGGTCCATCAGCACCGCGTGATAGCCGGGGTCCGGGTTCAGGAAGCCGGCCGGCAGCTTCCATTTCTCTTCCACCATGGCCCGATGGTCGGGATTGGTGACCACCATGTCGGCGGGCAGGCGGTGGGCGAAGGTGCCCACCTCGCGGGCGGTGCCGCAGGCCGAGGGCTGGCCGGTCAATGAGAAGGGGCTGTTGCCGGGGGTGGCGATCTTTCCGGTCAGCAGATGCATGTTGTAGATCATGTGATTGACCCAGACGCCGCGCACATGCTGGTTGGCGCCCATGGTCCAGAAGGACATGACCTTGACCTTGGGGTCGGCATAAAGCTCGGCCAGGGCCTGGAGCTGGCTGGCCGGCACACCCGAGATCTGCGAGGCCCGCTCGGCGGTATAGTCGCTGACGAACTTGGCATAGGCATCGAAATCGGCGGGCTTGGAGCCGGGCGCCTCGCGCGCCATGGTGGCCTGCATCTCCAGCGGATGTTCGGCCCGCAGGCCATAGCCGATATTGGTGTTGCCCATATGGAAGGTGACATGGCGGTTCACCCAGTCGCGGTTCACCCGCCCGGTCTGGATGATGTGGTTCGAGATATAATTGGCGATGGCCAGATCGCTGCCCGGCCGGAACAGGATGGTCTGGTCCGCCAGGTCGGTGCTGCGGTGCTCGAAGGTGGACAGAACCGCCACCGTCACATGGGGCGCAGAGAGGCGCCGGTCGGTCACCCGGGTCCATAGGATGGGGTGCATCTCGGCCATGTTGCTGCCCCACAGCACAAAGGCGTCGGCCTGCTCGATGTCGTCATAGCAGCCCATGGGCTCGTCCATGCCGAAGGCGCGGATGAAGGTGACCGCCGCCGAGGCCATGCAGTGGCGGGCGTTGGGGTCCAGGTTGTTGGAGCGGAAGCCGCCGCGCAGCAGCTTGCTGGCGGCATAGCCCTCCCAGATGGTCCACTGGCCCGACCCGAACATGCCCACCGAGGTGGGACCCTTGTTCTTGATCCGCGTCTTCCACTGGGCCGCCATCTCGTCAAAGGCCTGGTCCCAGCTGACCGGGGTGAAGCTGCCCTCCTTGTGGTATTGGCCGTCGCGCATGCGCATCAAGGGGGTGGTCAGGCGGTCCTGGCCATACATGATCTTGGCCAGGAAATAGCCTTTCACGCAGTTCAGGCCGCGGTTGACCTCGTGCTGCATGTCGCCGTGGGTGGCCACCACCTGACCATCCTTGACCCCCACCATGACGCCGCAGCCGGTGCCGCAGAAGCGGCAGGGCGCTTTGGACCAGGTGACGTCACCGGTGCCTCGCTGGGCCACCTCCTGCGCCTGCAGGGCGGCGGGCAGCGCGATCCCGGCCGAAGCCGCGGCGGTGGCGGCGGCCTTCATCTTCAGATAAGCGCGGCGGGTAAACTGGGCGATCATGGGCGGATGTCCTCCGATTCCAAGCCTTGTTCCTGGTCTTGTTCTGGGGGAAGGGGCTCCACATGGTGGAAGACCAGGTTGGCGGCCAGCACCCCGTCCAGCAGCTGGATGCGGGTCAACAGGTCGCCGACCCGGCCGGGGTCGGTGCTTTCCACCACCACCACCAGCCGGCCGCCTTCGGCCAGCGGCACCTCGCAGTCGGGCATTCCGGCGATGGCGGCGGCGGCGGCGGGGCCGCAGCCCGGGGCGGCCAGCACGGCAAAGCTGGCGATGTGAGTTTCAGCCGGCGGCATGGCTGGGCTCCTGGACGGTGATGGCGCCGGTGGGGCAGACCGCCAGGCAGGCGCCGCAGCCCGTGCAGGCCTGGGCGTCCAGGGCGGGCTGCGGCGCGCTGCGCAGGGCGGGGCGGAAACGGATGGCGCGGGGATCGCAGGCATCGGCGCAGCTTTGGCAGTCCACCCCGCGCAGGGCCAGGCAGGACGGACCGATGGCCGCCGCCAGATGCCAGGGGGCGCCGGAGCGGTCGAACACCGGCTCCGGGCAGACCTCGGCGCAGCGGCCGCAGAAAATACATCTACCTAGATTTATCGTATATTCACCGATCGCCTTTCTGCCGTTCTCGTCTT
>CAYOKN010000060.1:0-12645 GCA_964404545.1 uncultured Rhodospirillaceae bacterium
CGAACTGCTGCATCACCCCCTTCAGATGGCCCATATGGGTGGCCTTGTCGATCACCAGACCCTCGATCTGATGGAACATGGGCGTGTGGGTCATGTCCGAGTCGCAGCGATAGGTGCGCCCCGGGGCAATGATGCGGATCGGCGGCTTGTGCTTCAGCATGGTGCGGATCTGCACCGGGCTGGTATGGGTGCGCAGAACCTTGCGCTCGCCCTTCTCGTCCTCGGGCAGGAAGAAGGTGTCGTGCATCAGCCGCGCCGGATGGCCCGGCGGGAAGTTCAGCGCCGTGAAGTTATAAAAGTCTTCCTCGATCTCGGGCCCCTCGGCCACCTCGAAGCCCATGGCGCCGAAGATGGCGATCATCTCGTCGATGGTCTGGCTGATGGGGTGGATGCGGCCCTGGGTCTCGGGGCGCACGGGCAGGGTGACGTCCACCCGTTCGGCGGCGAGGCGCGCGTCCAGCGCGGCATCCTGCAGGGTGGCCTTGCGCGCCTCCAGGGCGGCGGCCACGGCATCCTTCAGGGCGTTCAGGGCCTGGCCGGCCTCCTTGCGCTCTTCCGGGGTCATCTGGCCCAGATTCTTCATCAGGCCGGTGATGGAGCCCTTCTTGCCCAGGGCCGAGACGCGGATATCCTCCAGGGCGTCCAGGCTGTCCGCCTTGGCCACCAGGGCCAGCGTCTCTGCGCGAATCTGATCGAGGTTCATGGTATTTCCCGAGTTCCGGACAGGAAAAGGGGCCGCCCATTGGGACGACCCCTTTCCAGACTAGACCAACCGTTCGCGGTGGCGAGTGCTTAAGGGGCGACCCCTTACAAGGCAGCCTGGGCCTTTTCGACCAGGGCCTTGAACGACTCGGGCTCGCGGATGGCGATGTCGCTCAGCACCTTGCGGTCCAGCTCGATGCCGGCCTTCTTCAGACCGTTCATGAAACGGCTGTAGGTCAGGCCATGCAGGCGGGCGCCGGCGTTGATGCGCTGGATCCACAGGGCGCGGAAGTTGCGCTTCTTGGCGCGGCGGTCGCGGTAGGCATACCGCAGCGCCTTCTCGACCTTCTGGATCGCAATGCGGAAGTTGGTGGACGAGCGGCCACGGTAGCCCTTGGCCAGCTTCAGGATCTTGCGGTGACGGGCGTGCGAGGTGACGCCGCGCTTGGTGCGAGCCATGGCTTACGCTCCGTACGGCAGATAGTGACGGGCAACCTTGCGGTCGTCGCCCTCGAACAGCACGAAGGTGCCGCGCGCCTTGCGCTTCATCTTCTGCGACTTGTTGGCGAGCAGGTGGCGCTTGTTGGCCACATTGCCCTTGACCTTGCCGGTGCCGGTGAAGCTGAACCGCTTCTTGGCAGAGCTCTTGGACTTCAGCTTGGGCATTTTCTTTCCTTATCAAGACGTGGTGGCGGGGAGGCATGCCACGGGCCCCGTCCGCAATCGAAGCGGCTGATATATCGGGTCGGGGGATGAGAGTCAAATATTTGAGTCCCTCAAGCGCCGGGCGGGCGCGTCCGCGCCCTTGGCTTACGCGCCAACGATGGCGCGGGCGCTCAACGCGCCAGTCGCTTCGCTCCTTTTTGTTTGGTCCCTCAAGCGCCGGGCGGGCGCGTCCGCGCCCTTTTGTTTTTGTCCCTCAAGCGCCGGGCGCCGGCTCCGCCGGCTTGGCTCACCTCCGCTTTGGGCTTCGCTTGCTGCGCCGTCGCTGCGGGGCGCTCAATGCGCCAGTCGGCCCTGCGGGCCTCCGGGTGCTCTCCTCTGAGAGCGCGGGCGCCCTTGCCCGCAATACACCGAAGGGAGACCCAACCTCTCCGTCCGAGAGATTTCGTCCCGTCCCGGAAAAGTTCATGCTGGTTTTCCGATCAATCGCATTGCCACGGACGGCCATGCATCAGAACCCAATGAAGGACACCGCCGGGCAGGCCGATCAGAAATGGCCGTTGCGGCAACGCTTCCTGTTCCTTGTGGCCGCCGCCGCCTCAAGTTGGGCCTTGCTGGCCGGCTTGGTCTGGCTGCTGGCGGGCTTCTAGGCAGGCGCGCAGGCCCTCGCGGTAGGTGGGATAGCGCAAGGTCACGCCCAGTTCCTGCTTGATGCGCTCATTGCGCACCCGCCGGTTATCGATCCAGAAGCTCCTGGCCATCTCGGACATGGTGGCCGTTGCCTCCTCGTAGGGGATGCGCGGGAGCGGCTCCTGGCCCAGCAGTTGGTAGGCATGCTCCACCACCAGATGCTGGGCGGCGGGCTCGTCGTCCGAGCCGTTATAGATGCGGCCCGGATGGGGTGCGGCCATGCTGGCTTCCAGGATCTGGGCGATGTCCTCCACATGGATACGGCCGAACATCTGGCCGCGCTTGACCACCGGGCGCAGGGTGCCGGCCAGCGCGCCCTCGATATAGGAACGGCCGGGGCCATAGATGCCGGCCAGGCGGAAGATGTGAAGCGGCAGGCCGTGCAGGCGGCGCAGTTCCTCCCAGGCCTGCTCGGCATAAAGCCGGCGCCAGGCGCGAGGGTGGCTGGGGCGCAGGGGTGCGGTTTCGTCCACCCAGGCGCCCCGATAGTCGCCATAGACGCTGGTGGCGGACAGATAGCCGATCCAGGCCGCGCCGCTCAGCGCCCCCAGCCGGCCCCCCAGGCTGTCCATCACCGGATCGCCGTCCTTGTCGGGGCCGATGCTGGACAGGATGTGGCTGGCGCTCTCCACCACCCCGGCGGGCAGCGGCGCGCCGCGGGTCCAAAGATGGGCCTCGATGCCCTGCGCCGCCAAGGCGGCCTGTTTCTCGGCACTGGTGACGGTGCCGGCCACCTGCCAGCCCTGGGGCAGCAGCCGGCGGGCCAGGGCCAGGGCGGAAAAGCCAAGACCGAAACAGAACAGCCGCTGTGCCATGGGATCCTCTTGATTCCGCCTTGTTTTGGTGTGAACTCTACGCCGCCCCTCTCCAGCCGGACAAGCCCATGCGCCGCAGCCTGCTCCTTTCCCTGGTCCTGCCTGTCCTTGCCCTTCCCGGCACCGCCTGGGCGCAGTACGAGACCATCGACGACGCGGTTCAATACAAGCACTGCATGGCCCTGGCCCGGCAGAAGCCGACCGAGGGCTGGGAAGAGGCCCTGGCCTGGCAGTCCCTGGGCGGCGGCGAACCGGCCCGCCATTGCGCGGCGGTGGCCCTGCTGGGGCTCGAAAAATATGGCGAGGCGGCCAGCCGCCTGGAAGCCCTGGCCATGGACAGCCGCAAGGAAGACCGCATCCGCGCCGGCATGCTGGCCCAAGCCGGCCAGGCGTGGCTGCTGGCCGAGCGGCTGGACCGCGCCTATGGGGCGCAGACGGCAGCCCTGTCGCTGCTGCCGGGGGACCCCGACCTGCTGATCGACCGCGCCACCACCCTGGCCGCCTCGGGCCGCCATGACGAGGCCCGCACCGACCTGCAGGCGGTGCTGGCCTCGCAACCCAACCGGGTCGAGGCGCTGGTGCTGCTGGGCAGCGCGCAACGCTATCTGGAAGACGTGGCCGGCGCCGAGGCCACCATCGCCCGCGCCCTGCAACTGGACGCGTCCTATCCCGACGCCTGGCTGGAAAAAGGCATGCTGCGCCGCCTGGCCGGCGACGAAAAAGCCGCCCGCGAAGCCTGGCTGCAAGCCATCACCGTCGCCCCCTCCTCGGCCGCCGCCGACACTGCGCGCCGGAATATCGAGATTTTGGACGTGAAGCACTGAGGCTGCGTCCTCGCCCGCCCGCACGTCCAGGCCCCCGCGCCTGAGAGACGGAACCTTACGCCTTGAAATCGCAGCGGTCGCCGGTCACTTCCACGAAGCCGCGGGCGCCGGGGGCGATGGTGAAGCGGTATTCGCGGTTGCTCACCACCATGGAATGCTGCAGCGGCAGCTTGCCGCTCACCTCGTCGGCCTGGCCGCCGATGGGGGTGAAGGAGACCGAGACATCGGCCTCGGGGTCGAACCATTGTTCGGCGCCGCCATTGCCGCCCTTGCCGGTGGCGGCGACGGTGATCAGGTCGTTGAAGCGTACCCAGGTATTCTCGCCGTCATAGCTGGGGGTCTTGACCAGGAACCGCTTGGTCAGGGCATCACGGCAGTTCTTGGGACGGTCGGCGGCCTTCAGGAAGACCTGCAGCCGCTGGGCCGGGACGCCGGCCGCCATCTTGCCCTGCGCCACCTGCATCAGCGCGGTCATCTCCGGGGTGGGCACCACCGCTTCGTAGCGCTGCTTGAAATCCGCAGCCTCGGCACGGGCGGCCTGCAACTCCTGGGTGGTCTTGCCCAAGGTCTCGGCGCCGGCGCGGGCTTCCTGGCCCAGGCGGTCCACCTCGGCCTGCAGTGCCGAAACCTCGGCGCGCGCCAGCTGGATGCCCACCTGATAGGCGTAAAAGCCGGTCACCCCCACCGAACCCAGGAAGAAAGCCAGCTTGAACAGTCCGCCCAGCAGGCGCCGATTGCGTTCGGCGGAATGGCGGCTACGGCGACGAGACATGGAACCCTCCTCGGAAAAAGCGCGCGTGTCTTAGGATCGGTTTATGGCAGAAGCAAGGCAGACTACCGCCTTATGGGTAAAGAAAATGCCGGCCCAACAATAGAGCCGGCATTTCTGTTCGCGCAAAAACGATTAAGGACTAGGCGGACGCCAACTTGTAGAGTCGGCTGTCACGCAGGGCCGCCACCGAAATCATCTTGATGTCGGTATTATCTCCGACCCTGGTCAACCGGGCGTGGGGAATGCCCTCGCCGTCCTTGGTCAAGCTCTGGACCTCCCAGACCGAGCTGGAGTCCGCCTGCTGAAAGCGTTGTCCCGCGACAATTTCTCGCCGAGCCATCTTCTGATCCCAAACCTGAGTGAAACACGCCAAGAGGGGTCCACCCCTTTTGAAAGGGGCGGCCCATCATATGGGCTGCCCGGGCCGCCATGGCAATGCCCAGAGGCCATCATCCGGCGCGTCGGTTAAGGTTGGGTTATCCGGCGATAGGCCAACCCCCACAGGCCGCCCGCCACCAGCAAGGACCCGGCGGCGGCCGCCACGCCCCATAGGGCCGGCCCGGCCACGGCGGGCAGCACCAGCCAACCCATCTCCACCGCCCGGCCGGCCAGCAGCAGCGCCGCCACCGCCGACTGCCCCCGCCCCCACCGCTGCACCTCGGGCCACAGCAGCAGGAAGAAGGGCAGCACGCCGTTCACCAGGACCAGGGCCGACACGACCCACAGCCAGCCCCCCTGCATCCGCAGCAGATACCACCCCGCCTCCTCGGGCAGGTTGGTGGACCAGACCACCAGCCAATGCATGCCGGCGAAATAGATCCAGGTCAGCACCGCCCCCATCAGGAACTCGCCCAGGCCCCAGTCGGGCACCGGTTGGCCGTGCCAATGCAGGGCCGCCAGGATGGCGAAGCTGAGCCCGCCCACGAACAGATGGGTCATGAACAAGAAGCCGAAGCCGGATGAGGCGAAGCGGGGATCCAGGGACAGCAGCCAATCCACCCCCGCCAGGGTCAGGCTGGGCGCCAGCAGCATCAGCCCCACCACCGCCACGGGGCGCCGGCGCGGCGCATAGGCCAGCAGGGTCCATAGCAGGAAGAACCCCACCAGCCGGGCGGCAAAGAAGCCCGGATTGAGATAGACCGCCTTGTCCGGGTGGGCCTGGGCCCAGCCTTCGGCGGCCCAGGGATAGAGCTGGGGCAGGATGAACAGCAGCGGGAGGAACATCAGCCCCACCAACGGCACCAGCCGTGCCGCCGCATCCAGCGACGGGCGCAAGGTCGCCCCCCAGGGCCCGCCGGTGACCCCATGCACCAGCGACAGCCCCAACGCCCCCAGGGACAAGGCCGCCAGGGTGCAGACCGCCGCCAGCCATCCCGCCGCCAACAGGGTCATTCCTCCACCTCGAGAATGTCCTCGCCCCCCAGATCCCGCAGCCGCTGCCGCACATGATCCTGGTCGCCGGCCGCATCCGCCAGCTCGACCCAGATCAGGAACGCGTCCGAGGTCACCCGGCGGAATTCCGCGATCCGCGACCAGCGATGGGGCGGCCCGCCCAGCTCGTTCAGCCGCAGCATCACCGCGCCGCCCGCCAGAACCCCTGTCATCAGCGCCACCTCGATGGCCGACACGACGAAGGCGGTCCAGGCCGCCAGCGGCCGCCCACCCACATTGAGAGGATAGTCCCAGGCATTCATCCACCACTGCCCGGCCAGGGCCAGCACGAACCCGGCCAGGGCGCCGGCCAGGGTGGACAGCGGCACCCGCCGGTCGGAAAAGCCGATCACCCGGTCCATGCCGGGGATGGGAAAGGGGCTGTAGGGCTCCAAGTGCCGCCCCTCGGCCCTCAGCGCCCGCGCCGCCGCCAACAGCTGCGCGCCATGCCGGAAACGGGCCAGCAGGGCCAGACGCCGATCCCTAGCCATGGCGTTGCTCGTGGATCACCTCCTTGACCTCGGCGATGGACACCACCGGGGCCAGGCGCAGGAACAAGAGGAACAGCATCAGGAACAACCCCAGCGTGCCGGCGAACAGGGTCCACTCCCACAGGCTGGGCACATAGGCATGCCAGCTGGACGGCAGCCAGTCCTTGTAGAGCGGGGTGACCAGCAGCATGAAGCGCTCCAGCCACATCCCCACCGCCGCCGACAGCCCCACCAGCAGCAGCGCCCAGTCCGACCGCCGCAGCCGCCGCAGCCACAACAGCTGCAGCGGCCCCAGATTGAGCAGCAGCGTCCCCCACCAGGCCCAGGCATAGGTACCCACCAGCCGGTCATGCAGGGTGTGCGCCTCGGACAGCTTGCCGGAATAGAAGACGGTGAAGACCTCGGTCAGATAGCAGTAGGCCAGCAGAAAGCCGGTCCCCAGCAGGAACTGCCCCAGATAGTCCAGATGCCGCCGGGTCAGCAGATTGCCCAGCCCGAAGCCCCGGCGCAGCACCACGGTCAGCACCGACACCACGGCAAAGCCGGAAAACACCGCGCCCAGCACGAAATAGGGCGGGAACAGGGTGGAATGCCAGCCGGGGATGGGGCCGGCGGCGAACAGCATGGCCACGCCGGAATGGACCATGGCCACCAGCGGCAGCGCCAGGGCGGCCAGCACATAGATCTGGCGCCAGCGCAGCCAGTGATGGGCCGAGCCGTGCCAGCCCAGGGACAGCCCGCCATAGAAGCGCCGGCCCAGCCGGCTGCGGGCGCTGTCGCGCAAGGAGGCCAGGTCGGGCAGCAGACCCACATAGAACAGGGTCAGGGACAACACCAGATAGGTGAGGAAAGCGATCACGTCCCATTCCAGCGGGCTGCGGAATTGCGGCCAGACCGCCAGCGAGCCGGGAAGGGGAAACATCCAGTAGAACAGCCAGGGCCGCCCCAGATGCAGGATGGGATAGAGCGAGGCGCAGATCACCGCGAAGATGGTCATGGCCTCGGCATAGCGGTTCAGGGAATTGCGCCAGGGCTGCTGCAACAGGAGCAGCATGGCCGAGATGAAGGTGCCGGCATGGCCGATGCCCACCCACCAGACCGTGTTCAGGATGGCCATGCCCCAGTTCACCGGGATGTTGATGCCCCAGACGCCCACCCCGCGCAGCAGCAGAACCGCCACCGACAGCACGAACAGCGCCACCAACGCCAGGCTGGCCCCCAGGGCGATCAGCCAGCGGCGGTGCAGCACCGGCGTGAAGGTGATGCCGGTGACCTGCCGGGTGATGGCGCCATAATCCTGATCGGCGGGCAGCAGCTGTTCCCACTCGGCCACGCGGCCCTCCCATGCCTGCCTGTCCGGTTAGCAGGTGGGAGAGACGGATGCGTCCGCAACCGATCCCGATGGAGAAGCATCAACCCAGCGCCCTTAGATCCTCGCACTCGGCGTCGGTGGCGGACAGGCGGATCGAGAATACGGTGCCCTGGCCGCTGCGCGAGCGCACGCTGACCTCGTGCCCCAGCAACTGGCCCATGCGACGGACGATGGACAGGCCCAGCCCCAGCCCCTGGCGGCGATCCCGCTCGGAATTGCCCAACTGCACGAAGTCCTCGAAGATGGAGGGCAGCGCCTTGGCCTCCATGCCGATACCGGTGTCCCACACCTCCACCAGCACATGGCCGCGGCGGCGGCGCACCCCCAGCAGGATGCCGCCCCGGCTGGTGAACTTGACCGCGTTGTTCACCAGATTGCGCAACAGCCGTTCCAGCAGCAGCGGGTCCGACTGCACCAGCACCCGGCAGGGCACCACGCGGATGCGCAGGCCCTTGCGCTCGGCCAGCGGCTGGTATTCCTGGCACAGGCGGGACAGGAGCGGGCCCAGCGCCACCGGGGCGAACACCGGGCGCAGGATGCCCGCATCCAGCACCGACACATCCAGCAAGGCGCGCAGCAGGGTCTCGCCGGCGGCCAGCGCCTCGGACAGCTTTTCCGCCGTGGCATGGTCGCGCGGGTCGGTCAGCTGGCCCAGCAGGATGTCGCAGAACAGGCGCATGGCCTGAAAGGGCTGGCGCAGGTCGTGGCTGGCGGCGGCCAGGAAGCGGGACTTGTCCTGGTTGGCCTGGTCGGCGGCGGCATAGGCCCGCTGCAGCGCCCGCTGCGCCGCGCGCACCTCGGTCACGTCGATGGTCGCGCCCATCAGGCCCGTGACCATGCCGGCGGCGTCGCGCAGAGGCTCGAACCGGGCGTCGAACACCCGGGCCCGGCCATCCAGGTTCAGCCCCATGTCCTGGCGGTGGGACTGGCCGCCGTCCAGCACCGCCTGCTTGATCCGCCGCAGTTCGGCGGCGGACGGCCCCGGCCACAGATCATCGTCGGTGCGGCCCACGAAATCCTCGGGCACCAGGCCCGGCGGCGGGTTGGCGATCCAGCTGTAGCGCAGCGCGCGGTCCTGGGTGAACAAGGTGACAGGCACGCTGGACAGGGCCAGGCCGATGCGCTGGTTGGCCATGCGCAGCTCGTCCTCGGCCCGGCGGCGGCGTTCCATCTCCATCTGCACATGGGTGGCGGCCAGGCGCATCTCCAACTCGTGCACCACCGACCGGGCCAGGTCTTCCAGGAACTGCCGGTCCGCCGGGTCCATGCACGGGCGGGGCTGGCGGTCGATCACGGAAATGGTGCCCAGCCGGGCCCCGTCGGGGGTGATCAGCGGGGCACCCGCGTAATAGCGGATGCAGGGGTCGCGGGTGACCAGCGGATTCGAGCAGAAGCGGGAGTCGGTCAGCGAATCGCAGACCTCGAACACGCCGTTCTGCTTGATGGTGTGATGGCAGAACGCCACGTCGCGCCCGGTCTGGCGCACATCCAGCCCAGTCACCGACTTGAACCACTGGCGGGTGGCGTCCACAAAGGTGACGGTGGCGATGGGGGTGCCGAAATGGCGGGCCGCCAACCGGGTGATACGGTCGAACACCTCCTCGGGCGGCGTGTCCAGGATGGCATAACGCCGCAGCACCTCCAGCCGCTGATTTTCCGTGAGTTTCTTGCCCGGTATCATGCCGACCCACCGCACCCAAACGCCTCCGGGTGCATATGGTCGTTCGGCCGGTCATATCCAACGACCGCTGCGCGCGGGGGCGGGCGACGGAGAAGATTTCCGTCCCCCGCCCTGCCCAGGTCAGTCCTGGGGCTGGATCTCGCCGCTTTCGGCGTCGATCACCACCGCCTGCTGCTGCCCGTCCTTGGTAGCCTGGGCCTTGTACTGGCCCCCGTCCATGGACAGTTCCGCAACCTCGCTATACCCCTCCTGCTCCAGCAGCTGGCGGGCCGAGGCCTCGGTGATCTGGCCGGTTTCCGCGCTGCGCACCATGCCGGACTGGGCGTCGATCAGCAGGCTGACCTCGGACCCGTCCTGGCTGGCGGTGGTGTGGAACACCCGTTCCACCTCGCCCACATTGCTGTAGCCCATCTGTTCCAGCTTGCTCTTCACCGTAGGCTCGTCCAGGGGCTGCTGCTGGGCCATGGCGGGCGCCGCCAGGGACAGGGTCAGGGCGGCGGCTGTCAACAGGCGCGTGAGCATGGATCTCCTCCTCATGCCAAGGGATGACACCCCTTCCAACAGATACTCCCCGGCGTCGGTTCCCGCTCGGCACTGGACATCCGGGACACCTTCGGCCAATAGTCCCCCATCCTTTGGAGAATGTCCCCGCGTGATCGACGTTCGGCCGGTCCTGTACATCAACGGCTTCCTGCTGGCCGTGCTGGCCGTGGCCATGTGCATTCCGGCCCTGACCGACTTCGCCTATGGCGACGCGGACTGGCAGGCCTTCGCCGCCGCAGCCGGCATCACCGGCGTGGCCGCCCTGGTGATGATCTTCGGCAATCGGCCCGAGGGCGAGCTGGACCTGTCGGTGCGCCAGGCCTTCGTGCTGACCACCTCGATCTGGGTGCTGACTGCCGCCTTCGGCGCCCTGCCCTTCTTCCTGTCGGCGCTGGGCATGAGCTATACCGACGGCTATTTCGAGGCCATGTCGGGGCTGACCACCACCGGCTCGACGGTGATCGTGGGGCTGGACACCGCCCCCAAGGGCATCATCCTGTGGCGCGCCCTGCTGAACTGGCTGGGCGGCGTCGGCATCATCGTGGTGGCGGTGGCGCTGCTGCCGATCCTGCGCATCGGCGGCATGCAGCTGTTCCGCATGGAAAGCTCGGACAAGACCGACAAGGTCAAGCCGCGGGTGTCGCAGGTGGCCGGCAATATCGTGCTGATCTATGTCACCTTCAGCCTGCTGTGCTGCCTGATGCTGTGGGCGCTGGGCATGAGCTTCTTCGACGCCATCGTCCATGCCATGGCGTCGCTGGCCACCGGCGGCTTTTCCAGCTCGGACAATTCCCTGGGCAATTGGAACCATCTGCCGGCCATCCAGTGGGCGGTGGCCTTCTGGATGATGGTGGGCGGCACCACCTTCGTGCTGTTCATCACGCCGTGGAAGCGCAACCGCTGGGCCATCCTCTATGACAGCCAGGTGCGCTGGTACCTCGCCTTCCTGGCGTTCTTCTCGGGCCTTTTGGCCTTCTGGCAGTGGGTGGTGAACGACATGCCGCCCTTCGAGGCGCTGCGGCACGCCACCTTCAACGTGGTCTCGGTGGTCACCACCACGGGCTTTGCCAGCACCGACTATTCCAAATGGGGCGGCTTTGCCGAGGTCACCTTCTTCATCCTGACCTTCATCGGCGGCTGCACCGGCTCCACCGCCGGCGGCATCAAGATCTTCCGGTGGCAGGTTCTCTTCGCCATGGCCGGCGTGAACCTGAAGCGCCTGCTGCACCCCCACGGCGTGTTCGTGATCGATTTCAACAAGATCAACATCCCCGACCCCGTGGTGCGGTCTGTCTTGGGCTTCATCCTGCTGTTCTTCTTCACCTTCGCCGCCCTGGCCCTGGCCCTGACCATGACCGGGCTGGACGTGATCACCAGCCTGACCGGCGCCGCCCAGGCGCTGGCCAATGTGGGCCCCGGCCTGGGCGACATCATCGGGCCGGCGGGCAACTTCAAGACCATCAACGACCCGGCCAAGTGGCTGCTGGCCTTCGGCATGCTGCTGGGCCGCCTGGAACTGGCCACCGTGCTGGTGCTGCTGACCCGCAGCTTCTGGAGGTCCTGACGCCATGCTGATCGACCTTCGCCCGATTCTAGTGATCATCGGCCGGCTGTTGCTGATGACGGCGGCGGCCATGTGCGTGCCAGCCGCCGTGGACCTGATGGCCGGCAGCCGCGACTGGTCGGTGTTCGTGGCCTCGGCGGCGGTGACCGTGTTCAGCGGCATGGTGCTGATCCATGCCAACCGGGATTCCAGCATCAGCCTGACGCTGCGCCAGGCCTTCCTTCTGACCACCACCGCCTGGCTGGTGGTGGCGGGCTTCGGCGCCCTGCCCTTCTATTTCAGCGAACTGGACATGTCGGCCACCGACGCCCTGTTCGAGTCCATGTCGGGCATCACCACCACCGGCTCGTCGGTGATCGCCCGGGTCGAGCTGGCGCCGCCCGGCATCCTGGTCTGGCGCGCCATGCTGCAATGGCTGGGCGGCATCGGCATCATCGTGCTGGCCCTGGTGGTGCTGCCGCTGCTGAAGATCGGCGGCATGCAGATGTTCCGCATCGAAGGCGCCGAGACCAGCGAAAAGGCCTTGCCGCGCACCGCCCAGCTGGCCACCGCCATCGGCCTGATCTATGTGATGCTGACCGCCGCCATCGGACTGGGGCTGTTTCTGGGCGGCATGAACGGCATGGATTCGGTGATCCATGCCATGACCACCATCTCCACCGGCGGCTTCTCCACCGCCCAGCGCTCGCTGGGGGCCTGGGACTCGCCCATGGTGCACTGGGTCGCCTTCGGCGGCATGGTGCTGGGCGGCATGCCCTTTGTGCTGTTCCTGTCGGTGATGCAGGGCCTGTGGCGGCCTTTGTGGCGGGACGAACAGGTGCGCTGGTATCTGGGCATCATGGGGCTGGGCATCCTGGGCACCAGCGCCTGGCTGTTCGTGTCCGCCGACATGCCCCCCGGCGAGGCCCTGCGCCATGGCAGCGTCACCGTGGCCAGCTTCATGACCGGCACCGGCTTCTTCACCGTGGACTATTCCCTGTGGAGCGGCCTGCCCATCGCCATCCTGTTCTTCCTGACCTTCGTGGGCGGCTGCGCCGGCTCCACCGCCGCCGGCATCAAGGTGTTCCGCTTCCAGATCCTGGCCGCCAATGCCCGCG
>CAYOKN010000061.1:0-12562 GCA_964404545.1 uncultured Rhodospirillaceae bacterium
GGGCCGCCGCCTGCTCCGGCCTCTGCCCCCGCACCGGCCCCTGCCCCCGCCCCGGCTGCGGTCGAGGGTGGCTTCCGGGTGGCATCCCTGCCCGACTCGGCTCGGCCGCCGGGTGACGCCCTGGTGGCCGTGCGCCCCGTGGCGGTGGTCGAGGTGACCGAGTCGCGCATCGCCTTCACCCTGCCCCAGGACACCTTCGCCAGCACCCGCACCGATGCCGTGGTGCAATTGGCCGCTACCCAGATCGACGGCAGCGCGCTGCCGGCCTGGCTGGCCTTTGATCCCGGTTCGGGCAGCTTCGTGGGCCAGCCGCCCGCCGGAGTGACCGGCGAGGTGGTGGTGCGGGTGATCGCCCGCGACCAGGAGGGGCGCGAGGCCGTGGCCACGGTGCGCATCAATGTGGGCGCCGGCACGGGCCAACCCCAAAGCAACCAGGGACAGGGCAACCAGGGACAGGGTAGCCAGGGACAGGGGGAAGGCCTGGGCCAGGGACAAGACGGCAACCAGCCGCCGGGCGCAGACCGGAACCCGCAAGCAGGCGAGGCCGTGGACGATCCGCAGGCCCCAGCCGACACCCAGAACGGCCTGGCGCTGGATGGCCGGTCCGGCACCGTGGTGCATCTGGCCGAGGCCGGCAAGGCAGCGGGCAAGCCCGCCTTCAGCGAGCAGCTGAAGCTGGCCGGCCGCCACGGCATCCAGGGCCGGGACGCTGCCCAACTGCTGGCTGCCGCCCGCCAGGTGCAGCGGTCCGCATGACCTTGATCGACATACGGGGAACCAACACTCCTTTGGGGGGAATGATTTTGAACAAGCCTATTCTTCGCCGCAGGGCGGCCAGAGTCCTGCCCGCGGTCTCCCTGGCCGCCCTTCTTGCCGCCTGCTCGGTGACGCCCGAGCCCTTCACCCAGGCGGAATTCCAGGCCAAGGCCCAGGCGGACCGCACCGCCATGTTCAAGGACCAGGCTCCGATCACCGGGCCGCTGACCCTGGAACAGGCGCTGGAGCGGGTGCTGACATACAATCTGGACCGCCGCTCCAAGATGATGGAAGAGGCCCTGGCCCTGGGCCAGCTGGACCTGGATCGCTTTGACCTGCTGCCCAAGCTGGCCGCCAACGGCGCGTTCAACAGCCGCTCGACCCACCATGTGACCACCAGCATCGACTCGGTCACCCTGCGGCCCAGCGACGCCAACCCGACCTATTCCTCGGACCGCGACACCATCACCGCCGATCTGGGCCTGACCTGGAATGTGCTGGATTTTGGCGTCAGCTATTTCACCGCCCACCAGAACGCCGACCGGGCGCTGATTGCCGCCGAGCGCCGGCGCAAGACCATCCAGAACCTGGGCCAGGAAGTGCGCTTCGCCTTCTGGCGCGCCGCCGCCGCCCAGGAACTGCGGGACAAGGTACAGCGCACCCTGGTCAATGCCGAACGCGCCCTGAAGGACGCCGAGCGGGTGGAGCGCGAGGGCCTGCGCAACCCGATGGACTCGCTGCGGGTGCAAAAGACCCTGCTGGAGAGCATCCGCCAGCTGGAGGCGGTGGACCAGGAGCTGACCTCGGCCAAGGCCGAGCTGGCCGCGCTGATCAATGTGCCGCCGGGGTCCGACTTCCGCCTGGCGGTGCCCCGCACCATGGCGCTGCCCGAGCTTGACCTGAGCGTCGAGCGCATGGAGGAGCTGGCCCTGGCCAACAATCCGGACCTGCGGGAACAGGACTACCAGACCCGCATCGCCGCGGACGAAACCCGAAAGGAGCTGTTGAAGCTGCTGCCGGGCATCTCTTTTTCGGCCTCGCGCCAGTATGACAGCAATAGCTTTCTGGTGGACAACCGCTGGAACCAGGCCGGCGCCCAGGTCACCTGGAACCTGTTGAACCTGATCTCGGCCCCCGACCGCATTGACTATGCCGAAACCCGCGAGCAGGTGGCCGACGCCCGCCGGCTGGCCCTGCGCATGGCGGTACTGGCCCAGGTGCATGTGGGCCAGCACCAGTTCCAGAGCGCGGCCCGCCAGTTCCTGCGCGCCGACCGGCTGTGGCAGCTGGAGACCCGCCTGGCCGAGAATGCCGGCAACCAGAGCGAGGGCGGCACCCAGAGCGAGATCGAAAAGGTGACCCAGGACACCTCGACCATCGCCGCCGAACTGCGCCGGTTCCAATCCTACGCCCTGGTGCAGTCGTCCTTCGGCAAGTTGCAGGCCACCATCGGCGCCGACCCGCAGCCACAGGCGGTGATGGCCTCGAGCCTCAGCGGCAGCATCGGCGAGTCCAAGGACCGCCCCGAACTCACCCAACCCGCCGAAAGCGCCGACACCGGCCTGGACGTGCTGGCCTGGCTGGACAGCATCACCACGGCGCCCTATCAGGACGACGCCGTCCGGTGAAGCGCTCTTTTCTCGCCGCCGGCCTGCTGATCCTGGCCCTGGGCACCTCGGCCCGGGGCCAGGAGCCGGTCATCCCCGTACAGCTGGTGGCCAGCCAGCACACCACCCTGTCCGCCGAACTGCCGTTGAAGATCGAGCGCATCGCCGTCAAGGAGGGCGACCGCTTCAAGGCCGGCCAGCCGCTGGTGGTGTTCGACTGCGCCCTGCACCGCGCTCAGTTGGACGAAGCCCAGGCGGTGCTTGGGGCGGCGCAAAAGGCCAACACCGTGCACCGCCGGCTGCTGGAGCTGAACTCCACCGGCGCGCTGGAGGCGGACAAAGCCGCTTCGGACGCCGCCGTGGCGCAGGCCAAGCTGAATTCGGCCCGCGCCGTGGTCTCTCGCTGCGCCGTACCCGCCCCCTTCAATGGCCGGGTGGTGGAGCAGAAGGCGCGCGCGCACCAATATGTGCAAGCCGGCCAGCCGATCCTGGACATCCTGGATGACAGCGTGCTGGAAGCGGAATTCATCGTACCTTCGGCTTGGGTCGGGGGCTTGAAGCCCGGCGTTGGGCTGCAGGTCCTGGTGGACGAGACGCGCAAGGCCTATGAGGCGCGGGTCGTACGGGTGGGCGCCAAGGTGGACCCGGTCAGCCATTCGGTGAAGGTGGTGGCCGAGATCACCGGCGAGCATGGCGATCTGATGGCGGGCATGACCGGCCGCGTGAAGATGGCGGGACCATGAGCGAGGCCCTGCTGGGCCTGCTGACCCTCGAGGCCCATGCCCGCGAGGCGGCCAATGCCGCCGAGCTGTCCTTTGTCCTGGTCAACGACACCCACCTGCTGCTGCCCTATCGCCAGGCGGCGCTGCTGGTGGATGGCCGGCCCCGGGCGGTGTCGGGGGTGACCAGCCTGGACGCCGACGCCCCCTTTGCCCTGTGGCTGCGCCGCGCGCTGGCGCCGCTGGCGCAAGCCGAGGGCGGGCCCCGCTCCCTGCAGGCCGCCGACCTGCCCCCCGAGCTTGCGGCCGACTGGGCGGAATGGCTGCCTGCCCATGCCCTGCTGCTGCCGCTGCCCAAGGCAGGGCCCGACACCCCCACCCTGCTGCTGGCCCGCGACGAGCCCTGGCAGGAAGCCGAACTGGCGCTGCTGCAGCGGCTGGCCGCCATCTATGGCTTCGCCTGGGCGGCCCATCACAAGCCCGCCCCATGGGAAGGCCTGCGACGGCGGCTGGCAGCCCGGCCGCGCTGGAAGGTCTGGGTGGCGGGCGCCACGGCCCTGGCCCTGCTGTTTCCGGTGCGGCTGTCCGTGCTGACCCCAGCCGAGGTGGTGGCCCGCGCCCCGGCGGTGATCCGCGCCCCTGCCGAGGGCGTGGTCGAACGGGTGCTGGCACGGCCCACCCAGCCGGTGGCCGAAGGCGACCTGCTGGTGGAGTTCGACCGCACCACCCTGATGGGTCGCCAGGAGGTGGCGCGCAAGGCCAAAGCCACCGCCGAGGCGGAACTGGACCAGGCATCGCAGCAGGCCTTCTTCGACCCCAAGGCCAAAGGCCAGTTGGCGGTGCTGAAAAGCAAGGTGGACGAAAAGACCGCCGAGCTGGCGCAGATCGACGACCTGCTGGCGCGCAGCCGGCTGACCGCGCCCCGCGCCGGCGTGGCGGTGCTGGATGATCCGTCGGAATGGCAGGGCCGTCCGGTCACGGTGGGCGAGCGCATCCTGGCCGTGGCCGACCCCGCCGACGTGGAGCTTGAGGCCTGGCTGGCCCCCGCCGACGTGATCGCCCTGGAGCCGGGCGCGCCGGTTACGCTGTTCCTGAACACCGATCCGCTCCGCCCCGTCCCCGCCCGCCTGCTCTATGTGGCCTTCGAGGCCACGCTGCAGCCCGACGGCCTGCTGGCCCATCGGGTGCGGGCCCGGATCGAGCCCCGAGAGGAGCCGCCGCGCCTGGGGCTGAAAGGCACCGCCCGGCTGGATGGCGACCGGGTGCCGCTGATCTATTGGCTGCTGCGCCGGCCGCTGGCCAGCATCCGGCAATGGCTGGGACTCTAACGCCATGACCTCGGCCGCCGCCCCGCTGCCGCCCCTCCGTGAGGAGCTATCACTGCACCGCGGCCCCGCCGACCGCAGCGGTGCGCCGCAATGGGTGATCCGCGACCCGGTGCGCAACCGCTTCTTCCAGATCGGCTGGCCAGCCTTCGAGATTCTGTCGCGCTGGAGCCTGGGCAGTCCCGAGGCGGTGGCGCAGGCGGTGAATGCCGAGACAGCCCTGCAGGTGGAGTCCGGCCAGGTCCAGGCGGTGGGCCGGTTCCTGACCGGCAACCAGCTGACCCGCCCCCAGGGCCATGGCGACAGCCTGCGTCTGGCCCGCGAGTCTCAGGCACAACAGCAGTCCTGGGCCGGCTGGCTGCTGCATCACTATCTGTTCTTCCGCCTGCCCTTGGTGCGGCCCGACCGTTTCCTGGCCGCCACCCAGGGACTGGTGGGCTGGCTTGGGTCGTCCTGGTTCCTGGGAATGACCCTGCTGGCCCTGGCGGCAGGGCTGGCGCTGGTGGCGCGGCAATGGGACCAGTTCGCCGCCAGCTTCGTGGACACCCTGACCCTGTCCGGCATGGTCAGCTATGGCCTGGCCCTGGCCGGGGTCAAGCTGCTGCACGAACTGGCGCACGGCTATACCGCCAAACGCTTCGGCTGCCGCGTGCCCACCATGGGGGTGGCCTTCCTGGTGCTGTGGCCGCTGCTCTATACGGATGTCAACGACACCTGGCTGCTGCCCGACCGGCGCCAGCGGCTGGCGGTGGGCGCGGCGGGCATTCTGGCCGAACTGACGGTGGCCGCCTGGGCCACCCTGGCCTGGAGCTTCTTGCCCGAGGGACCGGCGCGGCAGGCGGCGTTCGTACTGGCCGCGGTCACCTGGGTCTCGTCGCTGGCCATCAATCTGTCGCCCTTCATGCGCTTCGACGGCTATTTCCTGCTGATGGACGGCCTGGGGCTGCCCAACCTGCATCCCCGGTCCTTCGCCATGGCGCGCTGGTGGCTGCGCGAGACCCTGTTCGGCCTGGGCGAACCGGCGCCCGAGCCCATGGCGCCGGCCCCGCGCCGGGTCCTGGTGGCCTTTGCCTTCGCGGTCTGGATCTACCGGCTGCTGCTGTTCCTGGGCATCGCCGTGCTGGTCTATCACTTCTTCATCAAGGCAGTGGGCGTGCTGCTGTTCGTGGTGGAGATCCTTTGGTTCGTGCTGTTGCCGGTCTGGAGCGAGGTGAAGGAATGGCTGAAGCGCCGGCCCGCCCTGCTGGCCAGCCGCCGCAGCCGGCTCACCGGCGGGGTGCTGCTGGCGCTGCTGCTGCTGGCCGCCATTCCCTGGCGCTCTCAGGTGGAAGCCCCGGCCATGCTGCGCCCCGAGCAGGTGGTGCCCCTGCATCTGCCCTTCCCGGCCCGACTGGAGGAAATCCTGGTGCGGCGGGGAGAGGCGGTGGCGGCGGGCCAGCCGTTGTTGCGCTTCGCCTCGCCCGATATCGGCCACCGCCTTGCCGCCACCGAGGCGCGGCTGCAAGGTCGGCTGGCGGAGTTGGAAGCGGCACAGTTGGACCCGTTCCTGCAGGACCGGCTGGGCGTACTGCGCGAGGAGGCGGCGCGCCTGGTGGCCGAGCAAGCCGCCTTGCAGGCGGAAGCGTCACGGCTGACCGTGACCGCGCCCCATGGCGGGCGTTTCGTGGACCCCCTGCCCGACCTGGCAGCGGGCGACTGGCTGTCGCCGCGCCAGCCCCTGGGCGTGGTGCGGTCCGAAGGCGCCGCACTGGTCACCGCCTATGTCCAGGAGTCTGACCGCGACCGGCTGCAGCCCGGTGCGGCCGTGCGGTTCTTTCCCCACAGCCTGGACCATGGGGTGGCCGAAGGCCGGGTGGCGTCGGTGGACCAGAGCCCGGTGCGTGCCCTGGCCGACGGCGCCCTGGCCTCGATCCATGGCGGCGACCTGCCGGCCCGGGTATCGGGCCAGCAGATCGTGCCCGAGGGCGCCGTCTATCGGGTGCGCATCCGCCTGGAGCAACCGGCGCCCGAGCTGGAACTGGCGGGCACCGCCCTGATCGAGGGCGAGGCGCGCAGCCTGCTGGGCCGGCTGGCCCGCTCGGTCATGGTTGTGCTGGTTCGGGAATGGGGGGCCTAGCCAGGGGCAGGCTGACGATAAAGCAGGCGCCGCCGCCGGGCCGCGGTTCATAGGCCACGCCACCGCCATGCAGTTCGGCCACGGTGCGCACCAGATGCAGGCCGATGCCCGTGCCGGGCACGCCCTCGCTGGAGGGGCAGCGGTAATATTTCTCGAAGATGCGCTCGACCGACTCGGCCGGCACGCCGGGCCCCCGGTCGGCCACCCGGATCAGGATCCGGTCCTGCTCGGCCTCGGCCGACAGTTCCACCGGCTGGCCCGGCCCGCCATAGCGGCGCGCATTGTCCATCAACGCGTCCAGGGCGATGCCCAGGAGATCGGGGTCCACCTCCACCCCCTCGGGCAGGACGCCCAGGCTCACCACCGGCTCGGGCCCGCCCATATGGCGGTGCCGCTCGGCCGCCACCTCCACCAGCGCCGCCGGGGCCACCGAGCGGCGTTTCAGCACCAGATCCTGGTCGCGCTCGCCGACCAGGCAGGTCTCGATCAGCCCCACCAGCCGCTGGACCGCCCGCCGGATGGTGGTGACCCGGGTACGAAATTCCGGCCGGTCCTGGTTCAGCTCCAGGAATTGGGCGGCGCTGTCGATCACCGCAAGCGGCGTCTTGAACTCGTGACTGGCCATGTCCAGGAACATGCGCAGCCGCTGCCGCGCCACCTGCTCGCCGGCCAATGCCCGCTGGGTCTCGGCATGGGCTGCGGCCAATTTTTCGGACCGCAGCCGCTCGCCCTGCATCTGGCCGATACGCTGGGCCAGCGCCATGGCCAGGATCAGGATATGGACCAGGATCGCCAAGGTGCCCACCTGCCGCACCAGCAGGATGTCCAGGGCCGAGGGAAAGAACGCCTCGGCGGCGTGCAGGGCGGCGAACACCAGGAAGGGCACGAAGGCGATCACATAACTGCGGACCAATCCATTGCGCGGATCGCGCCCCAGCAGATGCAGCCCCAGCGCCAGGCTGGCCAGGGTCACCACCAGGGTGGCCACGAAGCTGGGCCGCACCAGATGAATGAACAGCGGCGTGGGCGCCGCCAGGATCAGCACCAGCGCCAGGGCGCAGGCCGCCATATACAGCCGATCGGCCTGGGGATGGCTGCGCGTCAGGTCCAGCACCCGGTCCCACATGAACAACAGCGCCGCCACATTGCCCAGCACGCCGGTGGCCGCCAACAGGTTGAACAGACTGCCGCCGACATGGGGCAGCAGGATCGCCAGCACGCCCGTATGGGCCGAACCAAACAGCACGAAGCTGAACAGATAGGCCGCATAACCGAGCATGGGCCCATCCCGAAGGCTGGCGCCGAACAGGGCATAAACTGCCCCGATCACCAGCAAGAGGGTCAGGAACATGCCGATCACCGTGGCCGAGCGCACCTCCTCGAACAGCAGGGCATCGGGTTGCCACAGATCGGCCTGGAACTGGATCTCGTCGTGGGAGGCCAGGCGCACCAGCACCGGCACCGGCACCGCCTCGGGCAGGTCCAGGCGCAGCACATGGCGCCGCGCCGCCAGGGGCAAGGCCATGTTGGGCACCGCGCGCCCCAGCCGCTGTTCGTGCAAGCCTCCCTCGGGGGCCGGCAGAAAGACCCGGATATCGTCGATGAAAGGCTCACCCATGGCCAGCACCCAGGTGCCGGGCACACCCGGAGGCCGCAGCAGGGTGAAGCGGTACCAGACCGCGCCGGTGGTGTAGTTGCGCTCCACCGCCTCGATCGGCCGCGGGGTGAAGGCGGCGGCGGCGGCCTGCCCGGGTGCAAGCTCGGCGGCGGGATCATGCAGGATTTCCAGATGCCCGCCCAGGCGATGGTGCGAGGCGGCGCCGGACAGCACCAGGGTCGGCGCTTTCGCCTCATGGGCGGCCCCGGGCACCGCCAGCCAGGTCAGAAGCAGCACCAGCAGCGCCAAACCACGCCACAGCATCGCCATCTCCGTCCCCCTGGACCGGTTCATGCCACCCCCTTGGACCTGTCGCGGCGGAATTCTAGCACCGGTTGCCCGGGGGTCAACGCGGCAGGTCCAGGGGGTCTGCAGTCTGCGCGGCGCCCCCCTGACGCCCCGACGGCCCGGTTGGCCTGCTGGTGGACCCGATCGGTGGACGGGCTGGGGAAAGACCTGCCTAGGCCAGGACCGCCCGCAGATCGTGCAAATGTTCCAATGCCTGGTCGAACTCGAAGCCGTCGATGGCCTCGGCCAGGGGTTTGTAAGCGGGATGGGCGGTCAGCGGGGCCAACCGCTCCAGCGCCGCGCGGGCGCCGGCATCGCCCTCAGACAGGCATCGCTCCAATTGATCCATGGCCTGGGCCAAGGCCGGGCCGTCGAGGGGCCCCAGGTCCGGCACCGCCGCCGCCGGTACCGCCGCCTCAGGCCGCGGCGCCTCTGCCAGCCAGAGGCGCAGCACGGCCAGCAAGGCCCCGGGGTCGATGGGCTTGGCCAGATAGTCGTCCATGCCCGCCTGCAGGCAGCGGTCGCGGTCTCCCGACATGGCATGGGCGGTCATGGCAATCACCGGCAGGGCCGCCATTCCCGGGCGGGCGCGCAGCCGGCGGGTGACCTCCAACCCGTCCAGGCCAGGCATCTGCACATCCATCAGCACCAGGTCGTAGCCGCCCTGCTCCAGCATCTCCAGCGCCTTCAGGCCATTGTCGGCCACCGATACGCGCAGACCGAAACTGACCATGATCTCGCTGGCCACCTGCTGGTTCAGCGGGTTGTCCTCCACCAGCAGCACATGGCGGCCGGCGGGCAGGCCGCTGGACGAGGTGGCGTCGTTCTGCGCCCGGGCGCAGGTCTGGCCCCGGGCCAGGGGCACGGTCAGGCGGAAGCAGCTGCCCTCGCCCAGGATGCTGGAAACGTCGATGTCGCCGCCCAAGAGATGGGCCAGCTCGCGGCTGATGGCCAGCCCCAGCCCAGTGCCGCCATAGCGGCGGCTGATGGAGGCATCGGCCTGCACGAAGGATTGGAACAGCCGGCTGACCTGGTCGGGGCTCATGCCGATGCCGGTGTCGCTGATGGCAAAGGCCAGCATCACCCGGTCGGCCCCGCCGCCGGCCACGGACACATCCACGCTGACCGTGCCTTTTTCGGTGAACTTCACCGCATTGCCCACCAGATTGTTCAGGATTTGCGACAGCCGCAGCGGGTCGCCGCGCAGGGCGCGCGGCACCTCGGGGTCCACCACGATCTCGAATTTCAGCCCTCGGGCGGCGGCGCGCTCGCCATGCACGGCGGCCACAGCCGCCAGCAGCTTGTCCAGGTCCAGTTCCACCGTCTCGACGGTCAACTGACGCGCCTCGATCTTCGAGAAGTCCAGGATGTCGTTGATGACCCCCAGCAACGACCGCGCGGCCAGTTCGATCTTGCCCAGATAGTCGCGCTGCTGCGCATTCAACTCGGTGCGCAGCGCCAGATGGGTCATGCCCAGGATGCCATTCATGGGCGTGCGGATTTCGTGGCTCATATTGGCCAGAAACGCCGACTTGGCCTCGTTGGCCGCCTCGGCCGCCTGCTTGGCATGGACCAAGGCCGCCTCGGCCTCCTTGCGGGCGCTGATGTCGCGGAAGGCATTCACGGACCCCACGATGGTGCCGCCGTCCATCAGCGGCATGGAGGACACCTCCATGGGAATGGTGCGGCCCAGCTTGTCGGTAAAGACCTCCTCGCCCTGATAGGGCCGCCCCTCCGAGACATTGCGGAAGATGGGACACTGCTCCAGCGGCAGGCGGTCGGCGATGGCGTGGTAGTGGAACAGATTGTGGGCCACCTTGCCCATCAGCTCCTGCTCCTCGAAGCCCAGCATGGCGCAGGCGGCGGGGTTGGCCACCCGGATCAGGCCCCGGTTGTCCATGACGAACAGGCCGTCGGCCATGGTGTCGGTGATGGCCTTCAGATTGCGCTTTTCCTGCTCCAGCGCCGCCTGGCTGACCTGCATGCGCCGCACCGCCAGGAAGATGGCGCTCAGCAGCAAGGTGGCCGCCGTCACGCTGATCACATAGTCGCGGAACAACAGGCCCAGGAACGGGGCCGGGGCATAGGACACCACATAGCCCGAGGGCCGGCCTTCCAGGTTCACCACCGGCTCGAAGGACACCGCATAGGCGCTGCCGCTCAACTCTGCCTTGACGCTGAACCGCTCGTCAGCGGCCATGCGCCGCTGCACCTCGGTCGAGCCGCGCAGCCACTGGTTCAGGGCCTGCACCGTGGCCGACGGGGGCGGCGCGCTGTCGGGCAGCTTGACCCCCGGGTCCTCCACCAGGAAATCAGGATGCAACGGGCTCGGCCCATAAAGCTGCTCTTGGCCGCGGAACAGCACCGGCGCCACCACGCTGCTGCGCAGGACAAAGGAATATTCGCGGCTGCGGTCCAGGTTGGTCAGCGCCTCCTGGATCGCCTTGAAGGTCACGCTGGTCTCGAGACTGCCCACATGGCGGCCCTGGTGGAATACCGGATAGACATAGCGGAAGCCCGACGCCACCCGGCCCGCCTCGAAGCCCTGGACCGGGTGCTTTTCCGTGTTGGCCATGCGGATGCTGGGGCGCAGCTCGAACAGCGGATCGCCGAACTTGTCGGGCTGGTGGAAGCGCAGATAGCTCTCGCCGGTGGGGGTGTGGAAATGCAGCTGCCGCAGATTCTTGGCCCGCAGTTGGGCATAGGTGGGATACAGCAGCCGGTAGAGCTTGCCGCGCAGCAGGCCCTGCTCCTCGCCCTCGGCCTCCACCCCCTGATGGAACAGCTCCATGACATCATCCCGGCGGGTGATGTCATGGTAGGTAATCTCCATGGCCAGCCGGTACATCTGCAAGGCGGACTGGTAGCTGGTCTGCAGCACGGCCCCGAACTCGGCCAGGTGCTGGCGCTCCTTCTCGCGGTGGTTCATGGTCATGAACACCAGCGCCGCCAATTCGGTGACGGCGAAGGCCAGCAGCGGCCAGTTTCGGCGGAACAAAGACATCAATAATTCCCGGTTTGCGGAATGGGTTTGACGCCGCGCAGCTTACGCAGGGCGTCATAGTCGGAATCATAGGCGGGCACGGCGCCGTGGCGCAGATTTTCCCCCCAGGTCTGCAGGATGTCGCGGTCCTTGCCCTTAGCGTCCAGCGCGGTCAGCGCCTGGGTGATGGACTTGGCCCGCTCGGGCGACACCGTGCGCCCGTTGGCGATCAGGGCAAAGGATGGCAGCGGCGCGGTCTCGGCCAGCACGGCCAGGCCCATATGGGCATATTTCTTGCCGATGGCGGTCTTGACCCCGCCCAGGTCAAACTCGCCCCGGGTCACCGCCAGGGCCACCTCGTCATGCTTGTCCAGATAACGATAGGCATTCTGCTCGATGTCCGCTCCGGCCTCGCGCATCAGACCGCTGGTGGACAGATAGCCGCAGGTGGACAGGGGCTGGGTCAGCGCCACCTTCTTGCCGGTCAGCCCCTTCAGACTGGCCAGCCCATCCACCGGGGCCACGATGGCGCAAGTGTAGGTGGGCTTGCCCGAGGCTTCCAGGAAATGCACCAGAGGCTGGGCCTGGGCAAAGCGCTCACGCAGTTCCAGATAGGGCAAGGGCCCCAGATAGGCGATGTCCACGGCGCCCGTCTCGAACTTCCTCAGGATTTCCGCATAGTCGGCCGAGAAATCGATCCGGATCTGCACACCCAATTGCTGCTCCAGCTGGGTCAGCATGGGCCGGAACTGCTGCACCACCGTTTCCGGCGCCTCCATGGGCAGGGGGGCGAAGGACAAGGTTTCCGCCCCCGCCGGCATGGCCGCCAGCATCAGTGCGGCGACCCAGAAGAACTGCTTTCCCATCACGCTTGCTCCTTCCCGTCGGCCAGGAGCTGCTCCACCCGCTCCAGGGCCGCCTCGAACTCGTACTCTTCCACCGCCTGGCACAGGGCCGACAGCGCCGCCGGCGCCTCGCCCAGGTCCGCCAGCAGCCGGTCCAGCGTCGATTGCGCCCCGGCGTCCCCCTCGGCCAGTTGGCCGCGCAACTGCTCCAGCAGCGCCCGCGTTCCCCCGGTCAGCTCCAACGGGCCGGCCAGCGCCGCCCCGGT
>CAYOKN010000062.1:0-12558 GCA_964404545.1 uncultured Rhodospirillaceae bacterium
ATGGCGAATTCACCCGCAAGATGGGCATGCTGGTGGACAAGTCCAATCTGGGCTTTGGCATGCGCAGCTGGCGCTATTCCATGTTTGTTGATGATGGCGAGATCAAGAAGATCTTCGCCGAGCCCGGCTTTGCCGACAACTGCCCCTCGGACCCGTTCGAGGTGTCCGACGCCGACACCATGCTGAACTGGCTGAAGGGGACCAAGGCCTAGGAGTTTCGGTCCCTGGCCCGAGGGGATAAGCCCTTCGGACCGGGGCCCTATCCCGAAGGGCTATTTTTGTGTTGCAATGCGGTCATGATTCGAGCAATAAAACATCCGTCGGCGGCGCATGTCGCGAATTAATCTTTCGGTGGGGTGTCTGACCATGCTGGGATGTGCTGAACTGCGGGAAATCGAAGAGACCCTGAGCGAAGAGCGCCAGGAGGGTGCCCGTTCGGACCGCCGGTCGGCCAGCCCCTATCTCACCAACACCTTCGCCATGGGGCTGACCATGGCCCGCGTCATGACCTCGGGCCTGCGCGCCGGTAACGACCGCGACCGCTAAGCCGGACAGGGTTCAGGAAAGCCCCGCATCCAGTCGGATGCGGGGTTTTTTGTTTCCTTCAGGCTGGAGTCCCCTCCACGCCTGACCGCAAGGCTGTGCGGCCTTCGGGGCTCCTCCGGCTGAGGGACATTGACCTTGTGCCCCATCCCCCGTATGCCTGGATCCATGCGGATCGCGGTGATCATCCCCTGCTACAACGAAGAGCGCGCCATCGGGCAGGTGGTGCGGGATTTCCGGGCGGCCCTGCCGGGGGCGGCGATCCATGTCTATGACAACGGCTCCACCGACCGCACCCGCGAACTGGCCGCCGAGGCGGGGGCGCGGGTGTCGTCCGAGCCCTTGCGCGGCAAGGGCAATGTGGTGCGCCGCATGTTCGCCGATGTGGAGGCGGACCTCTATGTGATGGTGGATGGCGATGCCACCTATGACGCCGCCTCGGCGCCGGCCTTGGTCCGCTGTTTGGTGGATCGCGGGCTGGACATGGTGGTGGGGGCTCGCCAGGACCGCGGCGGGGCCTTCCGCCAGGGCCATGGCGTCGGCAACCGGCTGCTGACCGGGTTCGTGGCCTGGCTTTTCGGCGACCGCTTTCGCGACATGCTGTCGGGCTATCGGGTGTTCTCGCGCCGCTTCGTGAAAAGTTTCCCGGCCATCTCCTCGGGCTTCGAGATCGAGACCGAGCTGGCGGTGCATGCCCTCTCCCTGCGCCTGCCGGTGGCCGAGATGGATACCCCCTATGGCGCCCGGCCCGAGGGCTCGGCCAGCAAGCTGCGCACCTGGCAGGATGGCTGGCGTATCCTGATGACCATCCTTCTGCTGCTCAAGGAAGAGCGGCCCATGCTGTTCTTCTCGGTGCTGTTCCTGGCGCTGGCGGGGCTGTCGGTGGGGCTGGCCGTGCCCATCCTGCTGACCTACATGGAAACCGGCCTGGTGCCGCGCTTTCCCACCGCTATCCTGTCCACCGGCCTGATGATCCTGGCCTTCCTGGCGCTGGCCAGCGGCGTAGTGCTGGATTCGGTGATGCGCCAGCGAAAGGAAATCAAGCGTTTGGCCTATCTGGCCCTGCCGCCGCCGGGAGCAGCGTAGAAAGGCCTTGAATTAGCCCGAAAGTCCAGGCTCATAGTCTGCCGCGCGGGATGCCCCCGCCCGCGACTCTTGCTTGGCTTGATCGATGCAGTCCGACACCACCCTCGGCCGTTTCTACCGCGATTTGTCCCTCCTGGTCCTCCTGGCGCTGGCCGTGGTGGCGGTCCTGGTGTTCCAGGACTATGGCATCACCCATGACGAGGAAGTGCAGAACATCTACGGCAAGATGCTGCTGCGGTTCTATGCCTCGGGCTTCGCCGACCGTGCGGCCTTCGATTATCTTGATCTCTACCGCTATGGCGGGCTGTTCGACATGGCGGCGGCGTTGCTCAACACCGTTTCGCCTTTTGGCGAGTACGAGACCCGGCATCTGCTGGGCGGGTTGGTTGGCATCCTGGGCCTGGCCGGCGCCTGGAAGCTGGGGCGCCTGCTGGGCGGCGAGCGGGCCGGCTTCCTGGCCCTGGTGATGCTGGCCCTGGTGCCGGCCTATTGGGGGCACAGCTTCAACAATCCCAAGGACGGCCCTTTTGCCGCCGCGATGGTCTGGACCCTCTATTACGGCTGTCGCCTGATGGGGCAGCTGCCCCGTCCGGCATGGGACACGGTGCTCAAGCTGGGGCTGGTGCTGGGGCTGGCGCTGTCGGTCCGGGTGGGGGCGCTGCTGATGGTCTGCTATATGGGCCTGGGCGTGCTGTTGTTCCTGGGGCTGCAGGCCCGTGCCGGGCGCGGTTGGGGTGCGCTGGGCGGCGATCTCGTGGGGCTGGTGCGTCGGGCGCTGCCCGGGCTGCTGCTGGCCTATGTGGTGATGGCGCTGTTCTGGCCCTGGGCGGTGATGTCGCCGCTCAATCCCATCAAGGCGCTGGTGGGTTTTTCCACCTATCCCATCCAGTTGGAAACCCTGGTGGAGGGCGAATGGGTCAAGGCCAGCCATCTGCCGCCCGACTATATCCCCACCTATCTGCTGGTGAACCTGCCTGAATTCGTGTTGGCGGGCTTGGCGGTGGCGGCGGGGCTGGCGGGCTGGAGCCTGCTGCGCAACCGGACCGCCCTTGCCGGACCGCGCGGCCTGCAGATGCTGCTGCTGGCCCTGGCGGCGTTCTTTCCGGTGCTGTTCTTCGTTCTGATCCGGCCCACCGCCTATAATGGCCTGCGCCATTTCCTGTTCGTGGTGCCGCCCATGGCGGTGATGGCCGCGCTGGCGCTGGACAGGCTGTGGATCCTGATCGCTGCCCGCTGGCATCTGGCCGGCCGGCTGGCGGCGGCAGCCCTGACTGTGGCGCTGGTGGGGCAGGTCTGGGTCATGGTGCGGCTGCATCCCGACCAGTATGTCTATTTCAACAGCCTGACCGGCGGCCTGAAAGGCGCCGAGGGCGAGTTCGAGCTGGATTACTGGGGCAATTCGTTGCTGGAGGCGACCCGCGGCCTGGCCGAGTTCGTGGAAGCCGAATATGGCGGCCCGCCGCCCGCCGGCGCCTACAAGGTCTGGGTCTGCGGCCATCCACTGTCGGCGGGCTATTTCTTCCCGCCCTACCTGACCCTGACCAAGACCCATGCGGACGCGGATTTTCTGATTTCCTTTACCCAGGCGGACTGCCATAAGCGCTTCAAGGGCAAGCAGATTCTTGCCGTCGAGCGGTTCGGCGTCGCCCTGTCGGTGGTCAAGGACCGCCGTGCCCTGCTGGGCCGCCCCACGCCGCCGCCGCCGCCCCAGCCCGGGGCGCTTTGAGCCGGAGCCATTGAGAGAGCCATGTCCTCGTCCCATTCGCAGCCGGGCCGTCCTGCCGGCCTGATCGCCGCCCTGGTGCTGTCGCTGCTGGCCGTGCTGGCCGGCTGGAGCCTGGCCAACCGTCCGGTTTCCGTTCCGGAAAACTGGGACGGGCCGGTGGCCTCGGTGTCCTTTGCCCCCTTTCGCTGGGGCCAGAGCCCGCTGACCCGCACCTATCCCTCGCTGCAGCAGGTGGAAGAGGACATGGTGGCGTTGAAAGGCCTGACCACCGGCCTGCGCACCTACACCAGCCAGGAGGGCATGGAGGTGGTACCGGACCTGGCGCGCAAGCATGGCTTTACCGTCACCCACAGCGCCTGGCTGGGCGTCACCCCCACCACCAACGAAAAGGAGGTGGCGGCGCTGATTCAGGCGGCCAACCAGCATCCCGACGTGATCAAGCGGGTGATCGTAGGCAATGAGGTGCTGCTGCGCCGCGACCTGAAGCCGGCCAAGCTGGTGGAGTATATCGAGCGGGTGAAGGCCAAGGTGGACCAGCCCGTGTCCTATGCCGACGTCTGGGCCTTTTATCTCAAGCACCCGCAGGTGGGCCATGCGGTGGACTATCTGACCATCCATATCCTGCCCTATTGGGAGGACGAGCCGCAGCATATCGACGATGTCGAGACCCATATCCTCAAGATCGTCAAGCGCATGCGCGAGGCCTTTCCCGGCAAGCCCATCCTGATCGGCGAGGCCGGCTGGCCCACCGCCGGCCGCAGCCGCGGCCCGGCCGTGCCCAGCGTCGAGAACGCCGCCCGCTTCAACCGCATCCTGGCCAAGGTGGCCGCCGAAAACGGCCTGGACTACAACGTGGTCGAGGCTTTCGACCAGCCCTGGAAGGCGGCCCTGGAAGGCACAGTGGGCGCCCGCTGGGGACTGGTGGATGCGGACCGCAACTGGCGCTACACCCTGACCGGCCCGGTCATGGAGAACCCCCGTTGGACCCTGGAAGCCGCCGCTTCAGCCGTGCTGGTCCTGCTGGCGGTGGCCGGCTTCTGGCACCGTCTGGTGCAATTGCCCCTCCGTGAGCAGGCGGCCTTCTGCCTGTTTGCCGGTGTGTTGGCGGCGCTGCTGACCCATGCCGCCACCACCGCCTATGGCCTGTCCTATTCCTCGGCCGCCGAGGCCTGGGCCGGCGTGCGGGTGTTGGCTCTGGCATTGATGTCGGTGGCCTGCCTCGAAGCCGCCAGCCGGCTGCTGGGCAGGCGCACCGCTCCCCTGAGCCCCCGCAGCGGCTGGCAGAGCCTGTGTGCTGGCTGGGGGGCTGCGCCGGTGTCGCCCGGCGTGGTGGCCGAGGGGCTGTATCTGCTGATGACCGCCACCGCTCTGGGGGCCGCCGCCTGGCTGGCCATCGATGGGCGCTACCGGGACATCCCGGTGGCCGACATCGCGCCGGTGGTGGCCGGCATGCTGGGGCTGGGCCTGCTGCGCCGGGCCCAAGGGCTGGGCTGGGCCGAGGCGTTCGCCCTGGGCCGCCTGTTCAGCCATGCCAAGGGCGCGGGCCGGGCGTCGCTCCTCGACCGGCTGGCGGTCTGGCTGCTGGTGCTGGCCGCGCTGGCCACCGTCGCCGCCGAGGGCCGCGCCCTGATCGGCGAGGATTTCACCAAGGACCACCCCACCCTGGCCGACCAGGCGCCGCTGATTCTGATCGGCATGTGGCGCAATCTCGAGAACCTGGCCTGGGCAGGGTTGCTCCTGGTGCTGGCGCTGCCGTTCCTGGCGACTCTGCGCCAGGCTCGGAAATGATCGTCTAGCGCCGGCGGCGGTGGACCGCCGCCGTGCCCAGGCCGTTGCGCACGGCCAGGCTGCTGAACAGAAGCAGCATGGCCAGGGCCAGTTTCAGGATGATCCAGCTGTTGGCGAGCAGGGACATGATCCGCTCCTTCATGGCGGGGGAATGGGCTCTATACGAAGGACGCCCGCGAACGGATTACCGTGCCCGACCCTCTCCCATTTCGTGGCGACTGGCTTTTCTTTGGCCGCCACCCAGGCCCCAAGGCGAATATTTCCACTTCTGTTGTGGGGACTTTGTCCCGGCCTAATATACATTGGGGGTGGGGCAGGGGGGACGCCCCCCTGGAAACACCACTTTTTCGACCCCAAAATTCCGCGAAAAATTTAGTTATTCCAAAGGCTTGCGGAGGGGTGCCAATTTTTTTTGGCAGGGGGGTATTTTTTTCTCTTCATTTCGTCGCTAAAGGGCGTATATAGCGTTCCCAGACGCACCGCGCACGTGCCTCTGACCTCTAAGGTTAAGCAACGACGTCTCAGGCGTTTCCCTTGTCTGTTGGGTTTCCGGTCATCCGGATCCTGGCACCGGAGGAAGTGGCTATGTTCGCAGTGTCTCTGAGCGCCTCGGCGCTCTGCGCTCCTTTTTTTGCCGCACGGATCGGCGCTTCGGCGTACGGGGGCGGCAACCCCGACATCAACGACCTGCTCCTGGTGGAGTCCCTTTGCATTGACGGCTCGAGTATGAGCTGCGGTGTCGAAGCGGCCAGGTCGTAACGTCGCCAAGGGACCCCTCGCAAGGTCCGCCCCCGAACAATTTGATTTAGACCCGTTCGTGTACGAAAGGAGTACGCGATGACCGAGAAGATTTCCCGCTTCCTCGAGGAGCGACGTCCCGCCACCCCGTGCGTGATCATCGACCTGGACGTGATCCAGTCCAATTACGAGGCCCTGCGCTACTATCTGCCCGTGGCCCAGATCTTCTATGCCGTGAAGGCCAATCCGGGCTTCGAGGTGGTTGACCGCCTGGTGCGCCTGGGCTCGTCCTTTGACTGCGCCTCGCGCCCCGAGATCGAGCTGTGCTTCGCCGCCGGCGCCAAGCCCGAGAACATTTCCTTCGGCAACACCATCAAGAAGCAGCGCGACATCGCCTGGGCTTATGAGCAGGGCGTGCGCCTGTTCGCCTTCGATTCCGAGGCCGAGCTGCTGAAGCTGGCCGAGTCGGCCCCCGGTTCCAAGGTGTTCTGCCGTATCCTGATGCAGTGCGAGGGCGCCGAGTGGCCGCTGTCCCGCAAGTTCGGCTGCGAAGTGGAAATGGCCCGCGACCTGTTGATCATGGCGCGCGACCTGGGCCTGGAGCCCTATGGCATCTCGTTCCATGTGGGCTCGCAGCAGACCGACCTGGGCCAGTGGGACATCGCGGTGGGCAAGACCGCCATGCTGTTCACTCAGCTGAACGACGCCGGCATCGAGTTGAAGATGGTCAATCTGGGCGGCGGCTTCCCGGCCCGCTACCAGAAGGACGTGCCGGCCATCGAGTCCTATGCCCAGTCGGTCATGGACGCCATGACCAAGCATTTCGGCAACCGCCTGCCCGCCATGATCATCGAGCCCGGCCGCTCGCTGGTGGGCGACGCCGGCATCCTGGAGGCCGAGGTGGTGCTGGTCTCGCGCAAGTCCTATGACGAGGATGTCCGCTGGGTCTATCTGGACATCGGCAAGTTCGGCGGCCTGGCCGAGACCATGGACGAGTCCATCAAGTACCGCATCGTCACCGACAGCCAGGGCGATGCCACCGGCCCCGTGATCCTGGCCGGCCCCACCTGCGACTCGGCGGACATCCTGTACGAAAAGGCCAAGTACGAGATGCCCATGACCCTGAAGGTGGGCGACAAGGTGCGCATCCTGTCCACCGGCGCCTATACCACCAGCTATTCGGCGGTGAACTTCAACGGCTTCGCGCCCTTGAAGGCCTACTATATCTGACCCTGTTTCCCCCAGGGGATGATGAAAAAGGGCGGTCCCGGAAACGGGGCCGCCCTTTTTGTTTTAATTCACGACGAAGGAACGAAGGAGCACGAAGGAAACAAAATCTATCAGCACTGCTCCTTGCGGAACGGCCCCATGGCCGCTTCCATCTCCATGCCTTCCGCCACCGCTTGGCGTTCCTGTTCGATGAAGCGGGCCACGGCATCACGAAGGCCGGGATGGGCGATCCAGTGGGCCGAGTAGGTGGGCGAGGGCAGGTAGCCTCGGGCCAGCTTGTGTTCGCCCTGGGCGCCGGCCTCCACCCGCTTTAGGCCGTGGGTGATGGCATAGTCGATGGCCTGGTAGTAGCACAGCTCGAAATGCAGGAAGGGCCACTCGCCCAGCATGCCCCAATTGCGGCCATAGAGGGTGCCGCCGCCCACCAGGTTCAGGGCGCAGGCCACCACCTGGCCGGCTTGGTCCTCGGCGGTGACCAGGACGATGCGGTCGGGGATGGACTGGGCGATGCGATGGAAAAAGTCGCGCGTCAGATAGGGATGGCCCCATTTCCTGCCGGTGGTGTCCAGATAGCAGCGCCACAGGGCGTCCCAATGGCGGGGTTCGCACTGGGCGCCGGACAGGGCGCGGAAGCTCAGGCCCAGGCCGGCGGCCTTTTCCCGCTCCTTGCGGATGGCCTTGCGCTTGCGCGAGGACAGGTCGGCCAGGAAGGCATCGAAGCTCCCATAGCCCCGGTTTTCCCAGTGATATTGCTCGCCCAGGCGGGCCAACAGGCCCAACTCGCCCGCCAGCCGCCATTCTGCCTCGGTGGGAAAGGTGATGTGCAGGCTCGAGACACCCGAGCGTCCGGCCAGGTCCAGCAGGGCCGCCAGCAGCCGGCGGCGCCAGGGCTCGGCCTCCAGGCCCCGGCGCACCAGCAGGCGCGGGCCGGTGACCGGGGTGAAGGGCACGGCGCATTGCAGCTTGGGATAATAGCGCCCGCCGGCCCGGGTGAAGGCATCGGCCCAGGACCAGTCGAATACATATTCGCCGTAGGAGTGGCTTTTCACATAAAGCGGCGCGGCGGCCATCAACTGGCCGTCCTCGGCTTGCAGCAGCAGATGCATGGGCTGCCATCCGGTGTCCCCGACCGCCGAGCCCGAGTCTTCCAGCGCGGTCAGGAAGCCGTGGGTCAGGAAGGGGTTGTCGCCGGTCTCCAGCGCCTCCCATTGGGCGGCCGGCACCTCGCCCAGGCGGCTGACCACCTTCGGGGTGACCTTGTCGCTTCCATCCGGCATGCTGTCTATTCCCGTTGGCGCCTGTCCCCTGGCAGCTTACATGGACCCAATGGCCGCTTCTCACAAGAGTTTCGAACCGCAGGAACCCGACAGCCCCGACCGCCAGAAGCTGGCGGCCTTTCGGCGCATGCGGGCGCTTGCCACCGGCCTGCTGCTGCTGATGTTCGCGCTGTTCCTGCTGGCGCACCGGTTCGAGCACCTGCATCCGGCGGTGTCCTTCCTGCGCGCCTTCGCCGAGGCGGGCATGGTGGGGGCGGTCGCCGACTGGTTCGCCGTCACCGCCCTGTTCCGCCACCCGCTGCGACTGCCCATTCCGCATACGGCCATCATCCCCCGCAACAAGGACCGCATCGGCGGCTCCATCGGCCGTTTCGTGGCCGAGAATTTCCTGAATGAGCAGGTGGTGGTGCCCAAGCTGCGCGGGGTGGACCCGGCCGGCCATCTGGCGTGCTGGCTGGCCGACCCCGACAATGCCCGCTTCGCCGCCCGCCGGGTGGCCCGGGGGCTGCCGCTGGTGATCAATGCCATGAATGACGAGCCGGTGCGCCGCCTGCTGAAGGAGACGGCGGCGCGACGGTTGCAGGCGGTCGAGGCGGGGCCGCTGCTGGGCCGGGTGCTGGCGGTGCTGGTGGCGGGCGGCCAGCATATGGTGCTGTTCGACCGCATGCTGGATGCGGCGGCGCGCTTTCTTTACGCCAATGACCAGGTGATCCGGGAAAAGATCGCCGACAATTCCAAATGGTGGGTCCCTGATTTCGTGGACCGCAAGCTGGCTGACAAGATCGTGGCCGGTGTCGAGGGCACGCTGTCGGAAATGCGCGACCCCGAGCATCCCTGGCGCGGCGAGTTCAACCGGGCGGTGGGCGAGGCCCTGCATAACCTGGTCTTTTCGCCGGAAACTCGCGCCCGGGCCGAGGCCATCAAGCAGGATATGCTGGGCCATCCGGCGGTGCAGGCCTATCTGGAAGGGCTGTGGACCGAAAGCAAGGCTTTGCTGCTGCATGACCTGGCCGACCGCCAGGGCGGGCGCATCGAGGAGGGGCTGGCCCAGGCGCTGCAAGGCCTGGGCGAGCGCATGATCGCCGACGCCTCGCTGCGCGCCACGGTGAACGGCTGGATGGAAAAGGCGGTGCTGCGGGTGTTCATCCCCAACCGCCACCGCATCGGCGCCTTCATGGAAGGGGTGGTGAAGTCCTGGGACACCGATACCCTGGTGGCCAAGTTGGAACTGCAGGTGGGCAAGGACCTGCAATATATCCGCATCAACGGCACCCTGGTGGGCGGCATGGTGGGCGTGCTGCTGCACGCCCTGGTGCTGGCGGGCGGGGCGTTCTAGCGGATTTCCACCAATCCTTCGACCTCGACGCTGACGCCCAGGGGCAGGCTGGGGGCGCCCACGGCGGCGCGGGCGTGGCGGCCGGCATCGCCGAACACCTCGACCATCAGGTCCGAGGCGCCGTTGATCACCTTGGGATGGTCGGTGAAGTCGGGGGTGCAGGCCACGAAGCCGCCCAGGCGGACGATGCGCGCCACCCGGTCCAGGTCGCCGATGGCCCCCTTGATCTGGGCGATCAGGTTCAGGCCGCACAGCCGGGCGGCCTGGTAGCCGTCCTCGACGGTCAGAGTTTCGCCCAGTCGGCCCAGATAGGCCGGCTTGCCGTCCTTCAAGGTGATCTGGCCCGAGATCACCAGCAGATTGCCGGTCTGCACCACCGGCACATAATTGGCCACCGGGGCGGCCAGGGTGGGCAGGGTCAGGCCCAGTTCGGCAAGGCGGGCTTCGATGCGGCCGGTCATGGGGGCACTCCGTCGTTAAGGGGAAAGTCGGGTCCGAACAGCTTCTGCCATTCCTCCTGGCTCTGGCGGGCCAGGATGCAGCGCCAATAGGCGGCCTCGGCGGCGCCGTGCCAGTCGGTGCCGGCATCGATGTGGCCCAGCCCGCCCGGCATCTCAAGCTGGCGTGGGGCAATGCGCCGCGACCAGGCGAAGAAGTCGGCCAGGCAATCGGCCCAGGCGGCGGGCCGCGGGGCCTCGGCCAGGAAGCGGCAGGCCAGAAGTTCCAGCGCCAGTGAGCCGATGGCCACGGCGCCATGCTGGCGCCAGGCCTTCAGCAGGGCCAGCAGGCCCAGTACCCGGCCGCCGCTGGTGCTCTCGGCCAGGCGCAGGGCGGCGGCCTCGGCCACCGGGTTGGACAGGCGCCAGCCGTCAGGCGCACCGGCGGGCGACAGCGGCACCCGGAAGGCGCCCTGATGCTCGATGGCCGGGATTACCGCCACCGGCACCTGGTCCAGCGCCAGGGCGCAGCCGGCGGCAAAACGATGCACCCGGTGATCGGGAAAGGCGGCGGCCAGAACGGCGGCCATGCGCTCCACCACCGGCTGGGCCGGGCCTTCCCAGGCGGGCAGCACATACAGCAGGTCCACGGCGGGCAGCGGCCGGATGGCGGTGCGCTTGCCCACGCTGCCGCAGATCAGGAAATCCTCGCGGCTGGCCTCGGGCAGGGTCGGGCGCAAGCCGGCGCGCAGGGCCAGAGCCACGGTCACCGCGCAGCTGCGCGCCCGCGCCAGCTCTTCGGGCGGGACGACGGTCTGCGATAAAAAGCAATCAAAGGACGCGTTGACCATGATTCAGCCGTTGTAGCATGGCCGCTCCTCGTTCGTCATCGCCGGGCTTGACCCGGCGATCCATGTGTCAGGGCCAGGAATTTTATTGGAAACAGTGACTTAGGCGGCGACACGGGGTTGCCCGCGTCACGCGCGGGCATGACGGTGGCAGAGGCTCCCCCTCACGGCCGCAGGATGCCCATTTGCAGCGCCTTGGCCACCGCATGGTGCTTGTTGAACACGCCCAGCTTGCTTTTGGCGTTGCGCAGGTGGAACACCACGGTGCGGTCCGAGATGTTCAGCAGTTCAGCGGTTTCCCAGGCGGTCTTGCCCATGGCGGCCCAGCGCAGGCAGTCCAGTTCGCGGTCGGACAGGCGGGGCTGGGCGGTGGCGTCGGGCGGGCTGATGGCGGTCAGGCGGCTGACCGCCAGGCTGTGGATATGCTGGGCCAGGATGAAGAAGGAATGGCGATGGGCGGCATAGAAGGACTGCCATTCCCGCACATGGCCGCCGGCGCAGACGGTCAGCAGCGAGGTCTCGCCCTGGGGACCGTGGACGGGGACCCCAAGCCCATGGGGGCCGATTCCGAAATCCGCCGCCTCGCCCATGAATCGGGTTTCCTCCCGGCTGGTGGCGCAAGTGGCCCAGTCCAGGGGCAGGAAGCCTTGGCGGGCACTGCGCACCACCGGGTCCAGGTCCAGATAGCCGCGCTGCACATAGCGTTCGACCCAGCCGGTGGGGAAGGTGGTCAGGTGGAAATTGAAACCGGAATTGGGCAGCAGGGCAAAGGTCACATGGTCGAACCCCATGCGGCGGCGCAAGCCTTCCATGGCCTGGCGCAGCTGGTCCATCTCGTGGATGGCCGCGAGCTGTTCGACTGTCTCCGCGATCTCAGGACTCATGTCCTCGGGGCTCCCCCAAGCCGAGACCGCGAGGATAGACTACGGATGTTGCAAAAAGAAGTCCTGCAGCCCTGTTATCGGTCGAAAATGATTGAGGCTTGGGTCAACTGCCGATGTCGGGCACCGGCTTCACCAGCCGCTCGGTCTCGGCCGCGAAGCCGTTGCGGGCATAGAAGGCGCGGCCGCGCTGGTTGCTGGCGAACACGTCCAGGGCCAGGAAGCGGAAGCCCGAACGGGCCGCCCAGGCTTCGGCCTCGGCCATCAGCCGCTGCGCCAGGCCCCGGCCCTCGGCCTCGGGCAGCACCGCCAGCAGCGACACATAGCCGAAGGGCTCGTCGGTGAAAGGGTCCTGGTCCGGCTCGGCATGCAGGAAGCCCAGAACGGCGCCGGCCTGTTCAGCCAGCAGGGTCAGCGCGCCGGCCTTGCCGGGCGCCAGGGCCTCGGCCATGAAGGTCTCCTGGAAGGCAGCCACCTCGGCCGGCGGGCGCCAGGGCAGGGTGCAGACACCGGCCAGCCGGGGGGCGAAGGCCATCAGGGCGGCCCGGTCCTCGGGCGCGGCGGGGCGGAAGGTGACGGTGTCGGTCATGGTCCAAAGCCTTTGCCAAAAAAAAGGGGCCGGTTGCCCGGCCCCAGTCTAGTGGAACATGAAGAAGAGACGACTATCG
>CAYOKN010000063.1:0-12511 GCA_964404545.1 uncultured Rhodospirillaceae bacterium
GGCAGGGCCGGGGTGTCGGCGCCGGCGGCGGGCACCCGGGCACCGGCGCCGGGCGCGCCCTGCAGCGGCAGCACGATGCGGAACAGGGCGCCGCCTTCCGGGCGGTTGAAGCCTTCGATGGTCCCGTCCATGTCGGTGACGATCTTCAGCGCGAAGGACAGGCCCAGGCCGGTGGCGCGGTCGCCCGACTTGGTGGTGAAGAAGGGCGAGAACATATGGGCCAGGGCCTCGGGGCTGATGCCCGGGCCGTTGTCGGACACCTGCACGCAGAGGGAATGTCCCTCGCGGGTGCAAGCCACCACCACCCGGCCGGGCGCGCCGCTGCGGTCCGTCTGGTCGCACGCCGCGTCCAAGGCGTTCATCAGCAGATGCCAGATCGCCTCGCGGAAGCGTTGCGGCTCGCCGCGCACCAGGGCATCGCCATGGCCCGGGCAGTAATCCAGCTGCAGGTCCACGCCCAGGGTGGCGAACTCGCCGCGCAGCACCTCGACGGTTTCGGCGATCACCCGGCAGCCATCGAAGCTCAACTGGCCGCCGTCATCCAGCCCGAACAGCTGGATATGGTGGATCAGTTCGAACAGGCGGGCGGTCTGGTCGCTGATCTGCTGCATCCGGTCCCGCAACTCGGGCGGCAGAGGCTCGCCGGTCAGCAGCAGGCCGTCGGCGGTCAGGCGGATCACGTTCAATGGCTGGGCGATGTCGTGGGCCAGGCCGGCGGCCATCTCGCCCAGCACCATCAGCTTGGAGGTCTGGGCGAGCACCCGCTGCATGTTGCGGTCGTCGGTGGCGTCGTGCCAGATGCCGGCCACTGCGCCATCGGCGATGCGCCATTCCGTCACCTCGATCACCCGGCCATCGGTCAGGGTGATGACAAAGGGGCTTTCCGGCGGATTGGCATGATGGGCCAGGCGTTCGGCCACCCAATCCTCTTCGCGGCCCTGCGCCTCGACGCAGCGGCCCTCGCGGGCAAAGCGCAGCAGCCGTTCGGCAAAGGGCAGGTCCAGGTCGGCCAAGGCGCTGCCGGTTTCCTTATAGATCTTGTTGGCCAGCACCAGCCGGCCGTCGCGGTCATAGACGAAGAAGCCGTCCTTCAGGCTGTCCACGGCATCCTGCAGCAGGGTCTGCACCCGTTCGCGCCAGTTCTGTTCGGCGGCCAGGGCGCGGTTGGAATGCACCAGCTTGCCTTCCAGCAGCCGCAGATGCCGGGTCTGGGTGTCGGCCATGATGTTGAAGCTGCGCGCCAGGGTGGACAGCTCGTCCACCGACGCGGCCTCGGGCGCACGGGCCGACAGGTCGCCCTGGCCGTACCGCTCCATGGCCTGCAGCAGCCCCTCCATGGGATGCAGGATCCAGCCGCGCACCGCAATCAGCCCGATCGTCATGGACGCCAGCGAAGTGCCCAGCAGCACAATCCCCAGCAGCATCAGGGTGGAATAGTCGGGCAGATGGCGGCTCAGCCGGTCGGTGGGAGCGACCACCATGACCCGCCAGTCCGGCCACAGGCGGTTGGCGCTCTGCTCCAGCGGCAGCGCCAGGCCGGTCAGGCTGCCCAGCCGCACTTCCTCTTCGCTTCCGCCGGGCTGCCGCACTGCCTCGACCAGCCGGCTGGCGGCCTCGGGGTCGCGGGCGAACAGCGGACCCGTGGCCCACAGCCCTCGGTTCTGCTCGTCCAGCAAAAGGAAATTGTCGAACTCACTGCGGTGGATGGGCGGCAAATTCGAGATCAGCTTGCCGAAGGCCAGCGCGCCCACCACGAAGCCAACGGGCTGGGATTGGGCGCCGGTGATGGGGGCGGCGATCACCGCATGGGTCGAGCCGCCGCCCAGCACCGCCACCGGCCTGCTGGGCCGCGAGCGCAATGCCGGGCCCAGGGGGCCGGCCAGGGCCTGGGCCACGGCATCGCCGCCGCCGGGGGCCAGCGGGGTCAACTGGCTGATGGTGAGGTCAGGCCCCACCAGGGCAAAGGCGTCATACAGGGCCTGGCGCCGTCCCAGGTCCTGGAACAGGCCGGCCATCACCCCAGGCAGGGCGCCGGGCTCCCCGGACCGGGCTGAGCCAAGTTGGGCCAAGGTTTCCACCGAGGTCTCGGTGATGGCCAGCAATTGGTTCAGATGATCGCCGAACTCGTAGCCGTGGGCCCGCATATGCTCCAAGGCGTCGTCATGGCTGCGGCTGCCGGCCATATAGGTGGCCAGGCCGCCCAGCGCCAGGCTGGGCACCACCACGGCGACCCCCAGGGCCAGGGCAAGCTTGACGCGGAGGCTGCTCATGACCCCTTCGGTCCTTCCTCGTGCGAAACGGTCCATACTTTAGGCCAGGTTGGGCGTCCGGCTGAACGGTGCGGGCGAACGGCGAGCTCATACTTTGGACGCAAAGTCGGCCTGCTCCAAGAGGCATGCAATCCGGGAATGGGCCCATGCGCTGAGTAATTCAGCAGATTGGCTGTTCTGCGCCATTTTCCGGCAATTGCGTCATTTCACATTTTTCTTGATGTCTCGACCGCTTTGGGTTCCAGGGGGTCTTATTGAAACTTTGTTTCTCGAATCTGCCTCCGCGCCGGGTCCAGCGGGGCTGCCCAGCTGAAAATTGCGCAAAATGGGTAATTTAATTTTCCTTTTGTATCCGGGCGGCTTGGGATATTGCCACGCACCATCCCGAAAGGGGTAGGGCCAACGGTTATTGGGAAAGTCGAATGTCCAACGAGCTGTACGACCGGGTCATTGCGAACCCGAAGTTCAAGGAGCTCACCAGCCGCCGCAACAGGTTCGCCTGGATCCTGTCGGTCGTGATGCTGGTGATCTATTACACCTTCGTTCTGATGGCGGCCTATTCGCCCGCGAGCTTTGCCACGCCCCTGGGCGAGGGCATGACCTTCAGCATGGGGCTGACCATCGGCTTCGGCCTGAACATGTTCTGCTTCCTGATGACCGGCATCTATGTGCGCCGGGCCAATTCCGAGTTCGATGACCTGAACCGGGCCATTCTCGAGGAGGTGGGTCGATGAGCTTGATTCGTACCGGCGGCCTGGCCGCCCTGGCCCTGGCGGCCATGACTTCGGCCGCCCTGGCCGGCGGCGGCGCCATCGAAGGCGAAGTCCAGAAGCAGAGCGTGAACGTGACCGCCATCGGCATGTTCCTGGCCTTCGTGCTGGGCACCCTGGGCATCACCTACTGGGCCTCCAAGCGCACCCGTTCGGCCTCGGACTTCTATACCGCCGGCGGCGGCATCACCGGCTTCCAGAATGGCCTGGCCATCGCCGGCGACTATATGTCGGCGGCCGCCTTCCTGGGCGTGTCGGGCATGGTGTTCGGCAAGGGCTATGACGGCGTGTTCTACACCGTGGGCTGGACCGTGGGCTGGCCCATCATCCTGTTCCTGATCGCCGAGCGCCTGCGCAATCTGGGCCGCTTCACCTTTGCCGACGTCGCGTCCTACCGCCTGTCGCAGACCCCCATCCGTTCGCTGGCCGCCACCGGCTCGCTGGCCGTGGTGTGCTTCTATCTGATCGCTCAGATGGTGGGTGCCGGCAAGCTGATCCAGCTGCTGTTCGGACTGGACTACCACTGGGCGGTGCTGCTGGTGGGCGTGCTGATGATCCTGTATGTGACCTTTGGCGGCATGCTGGCCACCACCAGCAAGGTGCTGCTGCTGGGCGGCTGCACCTTGCTGGTGGTGCTGGCCTTGGCCCAGTTCGGCTTCAACCCGAATTTCATGATGCAGAAAGCGGTGGCGGCCCACGCCAAGCAGGATGCCATCCTGATGCCGTCGTCCATGCTGTCGGACCCGCTGAACGCCATCTCGCTGTCGCTGGCGCTGATGTGCGGCCCGGCCGGCCTGCCGCATATCCTGATGCGCTTCTTCACCGTTCCGGACGCCAAGGCGGCCCGCAAGTCGGTGTTCTATGCCACCGGCTTCATCGGCTACTTCTTCATCCTGACCGTGACCCTGGGCTATTGCGCCATCGTCATCGTCGGCAAGAACCCGGCCTTCCTGGACGCCAAGGGCGCCATCCTGGGCGGCGGCAACATGGCGGCCATCCACTTGGCCAAGGCCGTGGGCGGCGACGCCATGCTGGGCTTCATCTCGGCCGTGGCCTTCGCCACCATCCTGGCGGTGGTGTCGGGCCTGACCCTGGCCGGCGCCTCGGCGGTGTCCCATGACCTTTATGCCCGCGTTTTCGCCAAGGGCAATGCCTCCGAGAAGACCGAGGTGCTGGTGTCCCGCCTGGCCGTGCTGGCCCTGGGCGTGATCGCCATCACCCTGGGCCTGGTGTTCGAGAACCAGAACATCGCCTTCATGGTGGGCATCGCCTTCGGCCTGGCCGCCTCGGTGAACTTCCCGGTGCTGTTCCTGTCCATCTTCTGGAAGGGCCTGACCACCCGGGGCGCCCTGGTGGGCGGCTTCGCCGGCCTGATCGCTGCCGTCTCCTTCGTGGTGTTCGGTCCGTCGGTCTGGGTGGCGGTGCTGAAGAACCCCGCGCCGTTGTTCCCCTACGAGAACCCGGCGCTGTTCTCCATGACCATCGCCTTCGTCACCATCTGGGTGGTGTCCAAGCTGGACAACTCGGCCCGCGCCAAGCAGGACCGCGAGATGTACAAGTATCAGTACGTCCGTTCGGAAACCGGCCTGGGCGCCGAGGGCGCGGTGGCGCACTAAGCGAAAAATGCCGGGCGGCGCAACCGCCGCCCGGCACGGTAGGAGAAGGCCCCGGACCGCCTGGTCCGGGGCCTTTTTCGTGGCTATTTCTCGGTCATGCCGACGCCCTTGAAGACATCGGCCATGGAGGTGTACTCGGCCTCGGGCATGTTGCGGATCACCTCCAGAACGTCCTTGTCGGTGTTCTTCTTCTGCGCCCATTCGACCAGTTGGTTCTTGTCGGCGGGGAAGTCGATGCCGCTCAGGGCCTGGGCGATCGCGCCGGTGGAGTGCGGGGCCAAAGCCATTGTCCATGTCTCCTGCTCAAGGTGGGAACCGTAGCAAGGGAAACGGAATGGCGCGGTCAAAGGTCCCGGGACCATCGGTATAGGCAGGCCAAATGTCCTGGTCCGATCGTATAGGGCGTCTATACCATAGACTTCCGTCCCTACTGCTTGCCTCCGGTTGAGCCGGTCCCCGGCCTCGGACTAATATGCGTAACGCTGTCGCGCGGCATGGTCCCGTGGCTGCCCTAGGACCTACGACCGATCAAGCCAACAAGAAACGCCAGGGAGAAGACACATGACCGCCTCCGCCAATGTCCGTAAGACCTCGTCCAAGGCCGCCATGTCCGTTACGGATAGCGTGGATCTGAACGAGCTGTTCGAGCGCGTGATGGTCAACCAGCAGGAAGTGCTGCGCATCTTCCAGGACGCCGGCGCCACCGCCGACGATCTGCGCCAGCGCGCCATGGAAATGGCGGAGAACGCCATGAACGCCCGGCATGACCGCTGGCAGGCGGCCCTGACCAGCATGACCCAGGGCGAGCTGGTGCGGCAGCCCGACAAGCTGGCCCAGGCGATGATGGACGTGATGATGGCGGAAAGCCAGGCCACCTGCGCTCTGATGGCCGCCAGCCAGAAGCTGGCCGTCGAGATGATCGAGACCCTTTATCTGGCGCCGGTGCGCCGCATCACCGAGCTGAGCAAGCCGAACTGATCCCGAGCCGGGAACGTCCGAGACGGAAAAGGGGCCTCCCGCCGGGGAGGCCCCTTTTTCTTTGGGAGAGGTGCCGGCCTTTACGGCACCGGATACCGCGCCTGGTTGCTCAGGGTGATGGGGCCAAAGGGCAGGATCTCGGGCACCAGGATGTCGAATTCATAGCTGGCGGTGACGGTGGCGAACACCACCCCGTTGGCGTCGGCGGCTTCGTTCACCACGGTGACGGTCAGGCCGGGCCAGGAGGTCGAGCCGCCGGGCAGGCCGGCCAGGATGTCCGTAGTCAGTTCGCTCGAGGTCTTGCCTTGCACCATGGCCAGCCGGACCGCCTGGTCCATGGCGTTCTGGATGGCGTTCTGCGACCAGATGGCGCGGCCGAATTCCATGGTGCCCCACAGGAACACCATGACGGCAGGCAGCAGCAGCGCCGCTTCCACCGCGGTGGCGCCGCGGCGGTTCTTCAGGAAGCTGGAGGGGCGGGGCAGGCGGAACATGGTCAGAGGCCTTACTGGGTCCGGATCTGCGCCGAGGCCGACAGGCTGTCGGGAGCGATGCCGGCCACGTCGATCAAGGGGGCGAAGGACTTGGTCACCGACACCTGCACATAGCGGGCGAGCCCGTTGGAGCAGGCGGTGCCCGACGGAACCTCGACCCCGTCGCATTCATAGGTAAAGGCCACCGACACCGCCACCGGCGACACCTCGGCCGCGTTCTGCACCACGCTGGTGATGGTGGCGGTCTCGTTGGTGTTGGTCTGCAGCACATACTGCACGCCCACGCGGGCGGCGGCCTCGAGCTGCATGCGCTCATAGGCGGCCAGGCCCAGGTCCACAGCGCCCATGGTCAGCAGGACGAGCACGGGCACGAGCAGGGCGAACTCCACCGCCGCTCCCCCGTCCTTGCCGCGCCACAGGCGCCGGCTCAATCTGGTCTTCAAGACGCTCATGGTCATACCTTCAGGCGTACCGTGGGAAGACTGATGTCACTAGTACCGGTCCCAGTGCAATCGGAATCGATGTCGTTGTTGCCGGTGAACTTGATTTTCGACGCCACGATCTGGGTGCAGCCGCCGCTGGCGCTGGCGCCACCCTTGAATTCCAGATACTGGGTCGGGAAATACAGCACGCCTTCGATTTCCATGCTGGCGCCGCCGTTGAACAGGTGGGTATAGGCGCCGGTGGACGCCGCCCGGTCCTGGTAGAAGGCGATGCCCGCATAGGTGCCGCTGGTGGGCGCCTGCAGCGACATGGTGGAATTGGCGTTGACCCGGATTTCCCCGGCGTCGTCGGTCAGCACGATGGTCACATCGGTGCCGGTCAGACTGCCCTGGATGTCGATATCGCCGCCATCCACCACATAGACCCCGGGGCTCAAGGTCAGGTCGCCCTGCACCCGCAGGCCGTCGCACATGACGAAAATGCCGTCGGCGCCGGGGTCGATGGTGCGGGACTTGTTGCTCTTGACCCAAGTGTCAGTCTCGTCGCATCCCGAATAGCTGGGCATGTCCACGCCGGCATAGGGATCGGTGACCGCCCGGCCGTTGGTGGTCATGCCCTGCTGCAGCGCTACGGCGCTGCTGCCGCCGGTGTCGGCGCCGCCCACCACATGCACCGACTTGCCGGTCAGGGCGCCGTTGCCGCCCATGGTGAAGGCGGTGGCGTTGTTGCTGTTCACCGCGATGCCGCAGCCGGCCAGGTTCAGGTCGGCACTGCCCCAAATCTGCAGGGCGTCCGAGGCCGAGGGATGCAGCGCCAGGATGCAGAAGTCGGGGTCGGTCACCACCTCGGCCCCGGCGCTGGCGCCCACGGTCACCGAATTGGTCTCCAGGAACATCTGTGACAGCAGGGTGGAGGCGGACATGGTCAGGCTGACCTGCACCTCGTTGCTGGCCGGCTGGGTCACCGACACCGAGCCGTTGGCGGCGCTCCAGCCGTTGCGGCTGGCTTCGGAGCTGGCCGCGCTGTTCAGGTTGGCGCCATTGTTGTAGGCAAGGTCATAGGCGGCGCCGATGGCGGCCGCGTCGGCGGCGGTTTGCAGATTGCGCTTGTGCACATACCAGGTGCCGGCTTCGACCGACAGCGCCACCATCCCCACCAGCGCCGGAATGGTCAGCGCCAGCAGCACCGCGATGGCGCCATCGCGGTTCCGGTACAGGCGTTTCGCCAAGGCAAGGCTGGCGGCCAGGCGCATGGGGCTCTCCAATCCGAACGATCGGATCAGACTACCATATTTCGCCGGAAGACGCATCCAGGGTTAGCGGCTGACCCGCAGTCTCGACAATTCGCGTCCGATCGTTTGAAAAGCATCGCGCAGCTCGGCCTGCGAGGGGGCGTAGAAGTACTTGCCAGCATCGCTGGCGCAATTTGAATAAATATCGCGGGTTGCCTGGTTGATCCCCGATGTGAACACGATGGTGTAAACGATGATGCCTTGACTCTTCATGGCGTCGCAGACATCGGCCAGCTGGCTGTTGACCATGTCCCGGGCGGTGGACTTGCTGGTGGTGCCCAGGACCGCCTCGTCGATGCGGCCAAAGGCCGTATAGTCCGAGGCGCTGGCCGGGTCGGGCTTGTTGGGGGTGGCATTGCCGGTCAGTTCGTACATCTGGTTCTCGCCGTCGGTCATCAGCACCACCGCCTTGTCCCATTCGGGGGTGCCCCAGGCCAGCCCCTGGGTGAAGGGCGGCTCGGGCGACAGAACCCGCCGGCCCCAGGCCATGCCGATGCTGCTGAGGGTGCCGCCCCGGCTCCAGGCGCGCATGGCCGAGATGGCCGAGGTCACTGTGGTCTTTCGGTTGGTCAGCGGGGTGATGGGGGTGGGGCAGCCCAGATTGGGGCCGGTGCTGCCATTGCCATAGGAATGGGCCGCCCGCACGCTGGAGGGCACCGCCGGGTCATAGGCATTGTCCAGAGCGGGCAGCCAGTGATAGCGCGCCCATTGCCCGCCCAGCCCGACACTGCTGTCGTCCATGGCTGCGGCGCCGGGCCGCTCGCGCACACAGCCCTTCCAGCCCAGGTCGTCGCCCGGCGCATAGTTGGCCGCATCCGCCGCCGGCACCAGGCCGGGCGCCTCGTCGCCGGGATTGACGGCGGCGGAATAGGGGACCAGCGCCACGAACAGCTTGGGATGCTCGGTCTCGTCTCCGAACAGGATGTCCACCAGTTCCTGTGCCGCATCGCGCAGGGCCCCGATATTGTTGTTCGAGGTCATCGAGCCCGTATTGTCCAGCACCAGCGCCAGCTCGAGGCCCCGGTTCTCGCGGGTGACTTCGCTGCTGGCGCGGATGCTCAGATGGTCCTGGCCGATCAGCGGCATGAACACCGTGTCCAGGGTGACGGCGGCGGCCACCACCACCACCTGGCCCTGCACCTGGACCGAAACGGGCCCCACCTGGCCCAGGGCGTCCAGGGGATAGTTGGCGGCCACATAGCGGGCGGCCAGGGCCTCCATCTCGGCTTGGCTGCCCTGGCTGCTGCCCACGGCCAGGGCGGCGGCGTCCAGGGCATAGCCCAGCCGGGTGCGGGCGGCAAAGGCGCGGCCGGTGTCCACCGCCAGCCCCACCCCCACCAGCAGCGGCAGCATGCTCAAGGCCACCATCACCCCGATGCCGGCCCGGCGGTCGCGCAGGAACTTTGGCAGGAGCCGCGCGTTCATGGCACCCTCGCCTGGCCGTTCAGCAGCACCTGGCGGGTGGTGCGCGGCCGGATGAAGGCGTCCTCGGTCAGCCAGCCCGCCGAGGTGACGCCCCAGCCGATGCCGGGCATGTAGTGGTAGCTGGCCCGCACATAGATCACCGATTCATAGCGCCCGGCCATGGTCTGGGCCTGGGCCACCGCCTCGGCGGGGATGGTTGCGCCCGCCGGATAGGTCCAGAACACCGACGCTGTATTGGTTGAGTCAATGCCGATGCTGGCGATCACCGCCGTATGTCGTCCGGCCACCGGCAGGGGCGACAGGATCAGCCGTCCGGCGGTCAGGATGCCGTCCAGGCTGGCGGCGCTGTGGCCGTCCTCCTGGCCGGTCAGGTCGGCCATGGTCTGGGTGGCGGAAACCAGCTTGCGGCTGGTGGTCAGATAGTTGGACAGCTCGACCATGCCCAGCCACAACAGGGCCAGCACCGGCAGCGCCACGGCGAATTCCACCGCAGCCGTGCCCCGTCGGTCGCGGGCGAAGGCGCGGGCGAGGCGGGCGGCGGTCATGGTTCCGCCTCGGGGAAGGGCTCGGTCTTGAAGGCGACGGTATGCTCCATCACCACATGGTCGCCCTGGGCACCCACCAGCATCTGCAGGCCGGGGGTCAGATAGCTGTAGCGATAGCTGACCCGGGTGACGCAGACCTGGTTCGCCTGGGGAGACTGGAATACCGCGTTCAGCGGTTCGCCCGCCTCGTCATAGGTCAGGTCGGGGACCGAGACCTCGCCGAAGCTGGCGAAGGTGCGCACATCCAGCACGATGCGGCCGCAGTCCACCAGCCCCCAGCTTTCGTCGCAGACGGTGGTGCGGAAGGCGGCGCGGGGGTCGGCGCCAGCCTGGATCTCGCCGGTGCGCAGGCGCCGCGCCGCCTGTTCGGCGGCAGCCTCGATCATGGCCCGGGTGAACAGCGCCGCTGCGGTTTCCAGCACCGAGAACAGCAGCGCCAGCAGCAGCGGAAAGACCAGCGCGAACTCCACCGCCACGGCACCGCGCCGGCAGCCCAGAAAGGCTGTGGCGGTGGGCTGCTGCTGTGTGGCTTGGGCGTGCATGGTGGCCAGTCTCGTTGCGGACAGGGCACCATATTATGTCAAATATTGCAATTGTGTCTGTGATTGTCGTCACTGATCATTCGACCAGGGCGGTTCGGGGCGGGCCCATGTCCTTGACCCCCACGCCGGTGCAATCGGCGTCGATGTCGCTGTTGCCGCGGAATTCCACGGTACGCGCCACGATCTGCATGCAGCCGCCGTCCGAGCTGTTGCCGCCCGAGAAGATGGTCTTGGTCTTGGGGAAATAGAGCGCGCCCTTGAACTCGGTGGTCGAGCCGCCCAGGAAGGAGTGGGAGCCGGTGGTGGGGGCGTCCCGATCCTGGAAGAACAGGATGCCGGCATAGGTGCCGCTAGAGGGCGCCGAAAGGTCGACCACGGCGCCGCCGTTGATGTCCACGGTGCCGTAGTCGCTGCCCGAGCTCGAGGTCATGATGATGGTCACGCCGCTGCCTTGCAGGGCCGCGTTGCCGTTCACGTTAAGGCCGCCGCCATCGATGATGTAGGTGCCCGGCGCCAGGGTCACATTGGCCTGCTGGCCCACATCCAGGCCGCCGCAATAGACCCCGGGATAAATGGTCACATTGGCGTGGGCGCCCGACTTCCAGTTGGTTTCGTCGCAGGCCCCCACTGTGGGCGCCGCCAGGCCGGCATAGGGATCGGGAATGGCGGGGGCATAGGTCTGCGGGTCCTGAGCCGTGGTCAGGGTGCCCGAGCCCGAGACGCTGACACCGCCCACGGTGTGCACCGACTCGGTGTTCATCTTGCCGGTGCCGGAAATGGCCATGGCATTGCTGGCCACGCTGTTGGAGGCCACGCCGCATTCGGTCAGCAGCACGTCGCCGGTGCCGCCCACGGTCAGGGCGCCGCCGGCCCCCGGATCCAGCGCCAGCACGCAAAAGCCGGTGCCGGGCGTGATGCGGGCCACTGCCCGGGTGCGGATGACCACCGGCTCGCTAAGGAACATCTGGGTCAACAGCAGCGGCATGGTCTGGCGCAGGATCACCTCGACCGCATTGGTATCGCCCGCATCGGCCCCGCTCAGGGGCGGGTTGTTCACCTCGATGGACGAGCTGGCGGCGCTCCAGCCATTGCGCGCGGCACTGTCCGTGGCCGCGCTGGTGACGTTGTAGGAGCGGTTGTTGGCCAGTTCCAGGGCGGCGCCCATGGCGCCGGCATCGGCTGCGGTCTGCAGCGAGCGGCGCTCGGCGTACCAAAGCCCGGCCTCCACGGCCAGGGCGGTGGTCCCCAGCAGCACGGGCATGGCAATGGCGATCAGGACGCCGATGACGCCCTCTCGATTGTCCAGGAACCGGCCCAATGCGGTCTTCATCCCAACTCTCCTGCCCGGCACGAGGCTGGAGCAATCATGCCTGCCATGACCTTAACGAACCGGCGGCGGCACCGCCGTGATGGCCGTCACGCCTGGCGGATGATCTGGTTCAGCTCCGATTCCAACTGGTCCAGGCAGGGCGCCCAGCCGCTTTCGGGAGCGCTTTGGCGCAGCAGGGTCAGGGTGGGATACCACGGGCTGTGGCGGGTGAAGTCGAACCAGCGCCAGTCCGAGGTGAACAGCAGCAGCACCAGGCTGCGCACCCCCAATGCGCCGGCCAGATGCGCCACCGAGGTGTCGATGGTGACCAGGAGGTCCAACTGGGTCAGCAGCCCGGCGGTATCGGCAAAGTCGGTGATCACGGGCGACAGGTCGGTGACCAGCAGATCGGCCCGCAAGGCGCCGATGTCGGCGGCGCGGTCGCCCATTTGCAGGCCATAGAGGTCGAATTGCGGCCGTGCCACCACCGGCAGCAGCCGTTCCAGGGGAATCGAGCGGTCGCGCGGCGTGGTCTTGCCGGCCCAGACCAGCCCCACCTTCAGCCGCCCGGTGTCGGGCAGCCGCAGCACCGGCTCGGCCGGCGGCTTCAGATAGGGCACCGGGCCGGGCAGGTCGCTCAGCCCGACGCCGAACAGGCCGGGCAGGCTGAGCATGGGCAGATAGGCGTCCGCCGCCGGGCTGGGGGCGCCGCGCGGCACCAGGTCGGCCACGCCGTCCAGGCCCCGGAACAGCCGCATCAGCTGCGGCTGGCATTCCAGCACCACCCGGGCGCCCATCTCGGCCAGCCGGGGCACGAAGCGGCAGAA
>CAYOKN010000064.1:0-12497 GCA_964404545.1 uncultured Rhodospirillaceae bacterium
GCCGCATGTCAGCGCATCCTGCCCAAGGCCGAGGACGAGCGCACCGCGCGGCGCTGCCTGGAGCTGCTGTCGGGACGCAAGCACCGGGTGCATGGCGGCGTCTTCGTGATCGCCCCCGATGGCCGCACCGCCAGCCGGCTGGTGACCACCGCCGTCACCTTCAAGCGCCTGGACCAGGCCGAGATGGAGGCCTACATCGCCGGCGGCGAATGGCACGGCAAGGCGGGCGGCTACGCCATCCAGGGCTTTGCCGCCGTGTTCGTGCGCCAGATCATCGGCTCCTATTCCAACGTGGTCGGCCTGCCCCTGCATGAAAGCTGGGGCTTGCTGACGGGTCTGGGCTTTGGCCACGGCGCCTGACACCCTGCTCTATTCCTGGAGCCCCGGTGAGGCCCGCCTCGCCCTGGCGGCCCAGGGCCGGGTCGAGGCCTTTCACCTGATCCGTGCCGGGCGCGTGGCCGGCGGCATCTGGCTGGGCCGGGTGACCGGCCTGAACAAGGCGCTGAACGCCGCCTTCGTGGAGCTGGGCGAAGGCCCCGCCGGCCTGCTGCCCGACCCAAAGGGCCTGACCGAGGGCCAGGCCGTTCTGGTACAGGCCCGGGCCGAGGCCTGGAGCGGCAAAGGCCCCAAGCTGACCGCCGAGGCCAGCCTGGCCGGCCGGCTGGTGGCCTGGTCGCCGTTCCGCCCCGGTCTCAATGCCTCGCGCAAGCTGCCCGAGCCGGAACGCCAGCGCCTGCTGGCCCTGGCGCGCGAGCTGACCGGACCGGCCGAGGGCCTGGTGATCCGCACCCAGGCCGAAGGCGCCGACCCCGAGGCCCTGGCCGCCGAGATCGACAGCCTGCGCAGCCGCTGGCGCGCCATCGAGGCCGCCGCCGCCTCGGCCAAGGCTCCCGCCTGCCTTTACCGTCCAGATCCGGTGGAGGCGCTGCTGGGCGACCATCCCTCCCTGACCCGGCTGGTGGTGGACGACGCCGCCGCCCATGCCGAGCTGCGGGCCCGCTGGGGCGCCGGATTGGAGGTTGAGCTGCACCGGGGCGATGCCTTCGACCTGTGCGAGGCCCACGACGACTGGGAACGGGCGCTGGCCGCCGAAATCACCCTGCCCGGGGGCGGCAGCATCGTCATCGAGCCCACCGCCGCCCTGACCGCCATCGACGTGAACAGCGGCGCCGGCCCGGCCGAGGCCGCCAACGCCGAGGCGGTGGCCGAGATCGCCCGGCAGCTGCGGCTTCGCAATCTGGGCGGCGCCATCGCCATCGACCTGATCCCGGTGCGGCAGAAAGGCCATCTGAGCCAGATGGCCGAACGGCTGCGCCGGGCGCTTGCCGCCGATCCGGTTCCGACCCATCTCATGGGCCTGTCCAATCTGGGCCTGATCGAGCTGACCCGCGAACGGCGCGGCGCCTCGCTGATGGACCTGATGGCCGAGCGGGACAGCCGCCCTACCGCCGAAGCTCTGGCCTGCGAAGCCCTGCGCCAGGCGGCGCGGCTGGGCCGACCGGCGGTGCTGACCGCCCATCCGGAAGTGATCGCCGCCCTGCCCGTCCCGGCCCTGGCCGAATTGGACCGCCGCCTGGGCGGGCCGCTGCGCCGAAAGGCCGATCCGTCCCGCGCGCGAGAGGATTTCCACCTGCAATGACCAAGACCAAGACCTGCCCCATCTGCGGCAAGCCGGCCGATGAGAAGCTGAAACCCTTCTGCTCGAAACGCTGCGCCGATGTGGATCTGCACCGCTGGCTGGGCGAGGCCTACCGCGTCCCCGACGACAGCCCGGCCACCCGCGAGGGCGAGGAGGACGAGGTTTAGGGCCCGGAGCCCCTTCACGAAGGCCGCACGCGGCTTGGGACATCGCATACACGGATAGGGGTGATGGGCACGGACAGGCCCGGAAGCCATCCTCCTCATCCCTGCCAATCCGTGTTCATCCGTGTCCTTCGGGGCCTTCATCCTTCGACAGGCTGAGGATGAGGACCAAGGCGCCGGCAATCCCCCAAACAAAAACGCCGCCGTCCAGCCGGACGGCGGCGCTTTCGTGAAAGCCTAAAGGCTTACTTGCACTTGGCCAGGGCGCCCAGATAAGCGGCGACCTGCTTGGCCTTGGCGGCGTCCTTCAGCTGGAAGAACATGCCGTGCTTCATTTCCGAGCCGTTGACCGAAGTCAGGAAGGCCTTGGGGTCCTGGACATAGGCGGCGATCTTGGCTTCGTCCCAGACCAGGCCCTTGCCGGCGGCGGCCTTCATGCCTTCCGAATACTTGGCGTAGTCGGTCGAGCCGGCCTTGGCGCCAGCGACGGCGGCCAGGTTCGGGCCGGTCGGACGCGAGGGCTTGCCGGCCTCGAAGATGTGGCAGGACTTGCACTGGTTCGAAACCTTGAGACCCTCGGCGGCGTCACCGGTGAAGTTGCACTCGGCGGCAACGGCGGAACCGGTGAAGGCAACGGCCAGGGTCAGGCCGGCCAGAATGGACTTGAAGGACATTAGGACTTCTCCCCTGAGATTGGGTGCTCCGGATGCGCGCATTATCCGTCAGGAGCCTCCTGCGATCAACCGCGCGCGACCACTCTCCGAAAAATTCCTCAGGAATGTGTTGAAATGACGGCAAGGAAGTCCTCGCCATAGGTTTCCAGCTTGCGCCGCCCCACTCCCGGCAGACTGCCCAGGCGGTCCAGGTCCAGCGGGCGTTCGCGCACCATCTCGGCCAGGGTCGCATCGTGGAAGATCACATAAGGCGGCACCCCCTGGTCCCGGGCCAGCTCCAGGCGCAGCTTGCGCAACTCCTGAAACAGGGCCTCGTCGGCGGGATCATGGAACAGGGCGGCGCCGTCCTTGCGCGCCACCCGGCTGCCGCCCCGGCGTCCGGCCCGCACCGGGTCGCGGCGCAAGCTGACCTTTTCCTCGCCCACCAGCACCGCGCGAGCCTTGGGCGTCAGACGCAGGGCGCCATGTCCGTCCATGTCCACCCGGATCAGCCCGCGCGCCACCAACTGGCGCAGGATGGACTTCCACTCGTCCTTGCCGAATTCCTTGCCCACGCCAAAGGTGGGCAGCTGGTCATGGGCGTGCTGGCGCACCTTGTCGGTGACGGCGCCCAACAGCACGTCCACCACATGGCCGCCGCCGAACATCTGGCCGGTGCGGTGGATGGCGGACAGGGCCTTCTGCGCCGCCACGGTGCCGTCGAAGCCCTCCACCGGCTCGAGGCAGGTATCACAATTGCCGCATGGCTCGCAGGCGTCCGAGAAATAGTCCAGCAGCACCTGGCGCCGGCAGCGGGTGGTCTCGGCATAGCCCAGGAGGGCGTCCAGCTTGCGCCGTTCCAGCTGCTTCTGGCGATCGGGCGCCTCGGAGCCCTCGATCATCTGGTGCAGCTTGGCCACATCCTGAATGCCATAGACCATCCAGGCGTCGGACGGCAGGCCGTCACGGCCGGCGCGGCCGGTTTCCTGGTAATAGGCCTCCAGGCTCTTGGGCAGGTCCAGGTGACAGACGAAGCGCACGTCCGGCTTGTCGATGCCCATGCCGAAGGCGATGGTGGCCACCATGACGATGCCGTCTTCCTTCAGGAAGCGGTCCTGGTTGGCAAAGCGCACGGGCTGGGGCAGGCCGGCATGATAGGGCAGCGCCTGAAACCCCTCGCCGGCCAGCCACTCGGCGGTTTCCTCGACCTTGGCGCGGGACAGGCAATAGACAATGCCGGAATGGCCCTTGTGCTCGGCTTCGAGGAAGGCCAGCAGCTGCTTCTTGGGATTGTCCTTGGGCAGCACCCGATAGCGGATATTGGGCCGATCAAAGCCCGAGACGAAAACCCGCCCCTCCTCGAGCTTCAGCCGCTCGACGATCTCGCGCCGGGTGGGCTGGTCGGCGGTGGCGGTCAGGGCCAGCCGGGGGATGCTGGGGAAGCGTTCGTGCAGGACGCCGAGCTTGATGTATTCGGGCCGGAAATCGTGACCCCATTGGCTGACGCAATGGGCCTCGTCGATGGCGAACAGAGCCAGCGGGCAGCGGGTCAGTTGGGTCAGGAAGGCCTCGGACAGCAGCCGCTCGGGCGCCACATAGATCAGATCGATCTCGCCGGCGCGCATCTGCCGCTCGATCTCCACCGCCTCGGCATAGGGCACCGAGCTGTTCAGCGCCGCCGCCCGCACGCCCAGCTGGCGCAGCGCCTCCACCTGGTCCTGCATCAGGGCGATCAGCGGCGACACTACCACCGCCACCCCTGGCCGGCACAGGGCCGGCACCTGATAGCACAGCGACTTGCCGCCGCCCGTGGGCATCAGCACCAGGGCATCGCCGCCGGCGATCACATGCTCGATCACCTCGGCCTGGTGGCCCCGGAAGGATTCGTAGCCAAAGACGGACTTCAGGACGGAAAGGGGATCGCTGGACATTGCGCCGGCACTTTAGGGCAGCGGCCCGCCTCAGGGCAAGGAATGCGGCACCGTGCGCCCCAGACCTAGGACATATTTCGCAAAGGTCGCGTCTATACCAGAGTATTAGCCAAAGAGTTGTCCTGGAGTGGGGGAGACAGCATGCCCATTCAATGGCGCGAAGCCATGCGCATCGGCCACCCGGCCATCGATGCCGATCACCAGCGCCTGATCGAGATCCTGAACCTGTTCGAGGAATCCGTGGCCAATGGCAGCAAGCCCCAGGTCATGGGCGACATCCTGACCGGCCTGCTGCGCTATACCGAGCACCATTTCGAGCGCGAGGAAAAGGTGCAGAAGCAGGTCCGCTATCCCTTCCATGACGGCCATGTGCAGGCTCACCGCGAGTTGCTCAAGCAGGTGACCGCCTACCGGGTGCGCTGGGACACCCAGGACGATGTGGGCAAGGTGGCCATGACCGGCGAGCTGGCGGCTTTCCTGAAGGGCTGGCTGGTGAACCACATCCTGGAGCAGGACCTGCGCATGAAGCCCTTCGTGGCGCCGCTGTTCACCGCCGAGGGCGCTGCCGGCTAGAAGGCGTCAGCGGCCCCGGATCAGGAACAGGCCGGCCAGCAGCAAGGCCGCGCCGGCCAGCTTCTGCAGGTCCATGGGCTGGCGCGGCATGCCGAACCAGCCGTAATGGTCGATCAGCAGGCTGGTGACCATCTGCCCCGCCACCACGGCGGCGATCAGGGTGGCCGCCCCCAGCTTGGGCGCGGCCACCAGCGCGGTGGCCACGAAGAACACCCCCATCATGCCGCCGGTCCAGATCCACCAGGGCGCCGAGGCCAATCCCGCCAGGGCGGGCGGCACCCGCGCCACCAGCAGATAGGCGGCCACCGACAGCACGCCCACGGAAAAGGAAATCAGCGTGGCCCACATGGGATGGCCCACCAGCCCGCCCAGGCGGGCATTGATGGGCGCCTGCAGCGCCACCACCGAGCCGGCGGCGATGGCCAGCCCCAGGAACAGGAGAAGGGACGAGGAGCTCATGCCCCCAATCTAGGCGGCGGCGGCGGATTTAGCCAGCGGCCACGGACAGGGGCAGGGTGGGCAGCCACTCGCCATAGGGTTCGCGGTAGAGCGCGCTGTTGGCAAAGCGGCGGTCCCCGGTCACCTCGGCCCCGACCCAGTTGGGCAGGGCGAACAGCTGCGCCGGCGCGTCCAGTTCGATCTCGGCCACCACAAGGCCTTCGTTGCGGCCCAGGAACTCATCCACCACCCACAGGGCAGAACCCTCGCGCACCTGATGGCGGACCTTTTCCACCGGCGGCTCGCGGCAGACGTCGGACATCAGGAACCGGGCATGGTCAAGGGGGATGGGATATTCGAATTCAAAGCGCGAGCAGCCGGTCTTCTTGACCTTGACGGCCAGCCAGCCCTGCTCGCCCTGCTGGCGCACGCGCATGGTGACGCCTTCCGGGGTGGTGAAATATCCCTGGGCGATCCGGCAGGACGGCCCTTGTCCGCGCCACCCGGTTCCGGTCACCAGGAATTTGCGCTCTGTTTCCACAGGTAGCGACATGGGTTGCAACTCCCCTTCCATCCCACAGGAATGGTACGCCGATTTTCGCAGTGCAGCGTCGCCGGCTGCGCCCAGCAGGCATGCAGAAATGCATGCCCACACCCACCCTAAGGTCATATGCGCTACCGTATATCCTACTGTGACGAAAATTTTTCAGGATCGTCAACCGGGAATCATTTCCTGGCCGCAGCCCCCTGGACAACGGGTGGGGGCGCGCCCACCTCAGCCCTAAGGACGAGTGGCATGTCTCCTTCGTCGAGGGGCACTGATCATGATTCTGTCTGCCTTCATGGTGCTGGTCTGGGTCGTCAATTCCTGGCTGGCCTTCCGGTCCGGTTCTCCGTTCCTGATGCTGGTGGGTGCCGGCATGCTGACGGCGGCGCTGGTGTTCTGGGAGGCCTTTGAACAGGCACTGTGGGATGCCCGCCATGCTGCAGAGCAGCAGGCGTCCGAGAGCAAGGAGAGCGAGCCGGTCGGCTGATCGGCAAAACAAAAAAGCGGCAGCCCCCGAGGGGACTGCCGCTTTTTTGAAACCCATGGTCGGAGTGAGAGGATTCGAACCTCCGGCCCCTGCCTCCCGAAGACAGTGCTCTACCAGGCTGAGCTACACTCCGACGCCCTGGGAGGCGCACCTTATAGCGCCATTCGACGGCGGACGAAAGGGGTTTTTTGGGGCTTCGAAAAAGCGGACGAGCCATAAGCGGGCGGGACGCCCGCGCTCCCAGGAGGGAGGCACCCGGAGGCCCGAAGGGCCGACCTGGCGCCTTGAGCGCCCGCGCGACCGTTCGCGCGTAAGGCAAGCCGGCGGAGCCGGCGCCCGCCGCCTGAGGGACTAAAACTTAATAAGCCCGCTCGATGCAGAAATCGACGATGTCGGTCATGGCCTGGCGCAGCGGGCCGGCGGGGAACACGCCCAGCGAGTCCTTGGCCACATTGCCATAGTGGCGGGCGCGGGTGACGGTGTCGGCCAGCGAGCCGTGCTTTTCCATCAGGGCCAGGGCGTGTTCGAGGTCACCGTCCTGGATGTCCTGCTCTTCCAGACAGCGGCGCCAGAATACCCGTTCCTCGTCACTGCCGCGGGCAAAGGCCAGGATCACCGGCAGGGTGATCTTGCCATCGCGGAAGTCGTCGCCCACGGCCTTGCCCAAGGTGGCCTGCTTGGCGGAATAGTCCAGGGCGTCGTCGATCAGCTGGAAGGCGATGCCCAGATTCAGGCCATAGGCGTCCAGCGCCTCTTCCTCGACCTTGGGACGGTCGGCCACCACCGCGCCGATGCGGCAGGCGGCGGCGAACAGGGCGGCGGTCTTGGCGCAGATCACCTCGAGATAGCTCTCTTCGGTGGTCTCGGTGTCGTTGGCGGTGATCAGCTGCAGCACCCCACCCTCGGCGACCACCGAGGAGGCGCGCGACAGGACGGCCAGCACCGACAGCGAGCCGTCCTCGACCATCAACTCAAAAGAGCGCGAGAACAGGAAGTCGCCCACCAGCACCGAGGCCTTGTTGCCCCACAGCGCATTGGCCGAGGACTGGCCGCGGCGCAGTTCGGATTCGTCCACCACGTCGTCATGCAGCAGGGTGGCGGTGTGGATGAATTCGACGCAGGCGGCCAGCTTCACATGGCGATCGCCCTCGTGGCCGCACAGCCGGGCCGAGGCCAGAGTCAGCATGGGGCGCAGGCGCTTGCCGCCGGCCGAGATGATGTGACCGGCCAGCTGCGGGATCAGCGCCACCGGCGAATGCATGCGATCAACAATGACCTGGTTGCATTTCTTCAGGTCCGCATCCACCAAAGCCAGCAGGGCATCCATGCTGGCGGCCTTGCTGCCGGGGGTGTGCTCGAGATTGACGGCGACGGCCACGCTGGGAACCCCTTAAGACCTGGTTGAAGCGATTCTAATCGGTGGTAAGGCGGCGCGAGGATAAGATTGCGTGGCTTGCGCGGTCAAGTTTACAACACCGGAAGGGCGCATTTTTGCCCCCTTTTCGGCCAGGGGGACAGGCTTGAACGGGGTCACCGAGGACACGCTTCTGGACGGGCGGGTAAGGCTGCGCCAACCCGCCGAAGGCTACCGGGCCGCCATCGATCCGGTGCTGCTGGCCGCCGCCGTGCCGGCGCGGGGAACCCAGATGGTGCTGGATGTGGGCTGCGGCGTGGGGGCCGCCGCCCTTTGCCTGGCTGCGCGCCTGCCCGACCTGCGGGTGGTGGGTATCGAGCTGCAGGCCGAGCTTTGCCAGCTGGCGCGCGAGAATGCCGAGGCCAATGGCATGGCCGATCGGGTGGATATGCTGGTCGGCAGCCTGGCCAGCCCGCCGCCCCACCTGGCGCCCGCCAGCTTCAATCATGTGATGACCAATCCGCCCTATCTGACGGCGGCCCAGGCCGACGCCCCCCCCAATGGCTCGAAAGCCCTGGCCAATGTGGAATCCGATGTGGGATTGGCGGACTGGCTGGGTTTCTGCCTGAAGATGCTGCGGCCCAAGGGCACCCTGGCCCTGATCCACCGCGCCGACCGGCTGGACCAGATACTGGCGGCGCTGCATGCCGCCAAGGCCGGCGACATCACCGTGATCCCCCTGTGGCCCAAGCAGGGCCGCACCGCCAAGCGTGTGATCGTCACCGCCCGCAAGTCGGTGGCCAGCCCGCTCACCCTGCATCCCGGCCTGGTGCTGCACCAGGAGGATGGACGCTATACGGCAGAGGCCGAAGCGGTGATGCGCGGTGGGGGGCCGCTCGCGCTTTAGCTCCCTCGCCCGCTTGCGGGAGAGGGCGGGGGGTGAGGGCTTGCGGCGCAAGGCCTGGGCAGCGTGCGGGGGATAGGGCGGCGGCCCTCACCCTCCCCCGCTACGTGGGTCCCCTTCCCTCTCCCGCAAGCGGACGAGGGACGTTTACAGCCGCGCCGCCAGGTCCGCCAGCCGCCGGAAGGGGCTTTCGCCGGGAGCCAAGGTCAGGTCGCCGGCGCGCTTGACGCCCTCGCGGCCGAAACGTTCTCGCAAGGCGTCCACCAACCAGGCCTGCGCCTGGGCCTGGCGGGCCTCGGCCAGACGGTCCTCCTGGGCCAGCCAGGCGGCGTGGCCGTCGATGCTGTCCACCAGCATGTCCACGCCGTCGTGCTTCATGGAGGACACCATGAGCACCGGGATGTCCCAGCCGCCGCCCTCCTCGGCCAGGGACAGGGCGCCCTTGACGTCGGCGCGGGCACGGGAGGCGGCGGGGCCCATGTCGGCCTTGGTGACCACCACGATATTGGGGATCTCGGCGATGCCCGCCTTCATGAATTGCAGGGAATCGCCCGAGCCGGGCTGCACGCAGAACAGCACGGTATCGGCCACGCCCACCACATCGGTTTCGGACTGGCCCACGCCCACGGTCTCGATCAGCACCATGTCATAGAGGGCACGCATCAGCACCATGCCGGCCACGGTCAGGCCCGCCAGCCCGCCCAGCCGGTCGCGGGCGGCCATGGACCGCACGAAGATGCCCTGGTCCTCGGGATCGGTGGACAGGCGGGTGCGGTCGCCCAGCAAGGCCCCGCCCGAGCGGCGCGAGGACGGGTCCACGGCGATACAGGCCACGGTGCGGCCCCGGGCGCGCCAGCCCTTGATCAGGGCATTCATCAGGGTGGACTTGCCCACGCCCGGCGGGCCGGTCATGCCCACCACATGGGCGGTGGGCTCGGCATAGGCGGCGGACAGCAGGTCCACCACCTCGGGCGCGTCGGGGGTCTGTTCCACCCGGGCCAGGGCGCGGGCCAGGGCGGCCTTGCCGCCGCTGCGGAGGGAGTCGAGGGTCAGGATTGGCGTCACGCTGGTCATGGAGCGAGGATGGGGGAAGTCACGCGGCCTGACAAGGGAGCACCCCCATGCGGACGGCCTCGGCATCGAGGTCGTCCACGGCCAGGTTCTTGGCCTTGGCCTCCACCTCGAAATCGGCCCAGGCCATATGCGCCAGCACCAGCCGGTTGACCGCGCCGTTCCACATGCGATCGGAATGGGCCCGCAGGTCGCGGACCTTCAGCCCCTGCCCCGCCAGGGCCTGGAAGTCAGGCAATTGATCCCGGGGATGGCCGGGCAGCACATCCTCGCGCGAGACGCTGACATGGGCCACCGGGCGCAGGCCGCGCCAGCTGTCCGCCACCACCGCCAGCCGGCGATCGTCGGGCGCCAGATACTGGCCGCCGGACTTGATCCAGTGATGATGGATGTCCAGCACGATGGGCAGGGTGTCGGCCAGGGGCAGCAGGTCGTCCAGGCCGAAGGTCATCTCGTCATTCTCGACGGTGACCAGCCCCCGCGCCCGCTCGGACAGCCGCGCCAGCCCGCGGCGGAAGCCGGCCACGCCCTCGGCCCGGCCACCGCCGTGGATGTTCACATGGGCGCCCCAAGGGTGCCAGCCACCGGCCAGCCCCATCAGCTCCAGCAGGTCGGCGTGATATTCCAACTCGTCCACCGAGTTCTTCAGCTTGGCCGGATCGGCGGTGTTCAGGACGCAGAACTGGTCGGGATGCAGGCCCAGGCGCACATCGCCGGCCCGCGCCTTGGCCCCGGCATGGGCCAGGTTGGTGTGCACCAGCGCCCGCACCTCGGCCTCGGCATAGAGCGGGCGGCCGATCTCGTGGGTATAGGCGGGCAGCAGGCCGCTGTTCAGGCGCAAGAGGCGGCGGTGCGCCGGCTGGCGCGCCACCTCCTCGATCTGCAGATGCAGGGCGCGCAGATTGCGCCGCAGCACCTCCAGCAGCTTTTCGACGCGGGCCGGGCCCGACAGCTTGGTCAGGGTGGCAATGGTGACCGTGCCGGGATTCATGCGGCGGGCGGTCTCGGCATCGCCATCGGGCGGGATGAACTGGCAGCACCAGCCCATGCGGGCGGAGGGGGGCAAGGCGAGGATCATGGCCGCCCAGATGTGGTGCCCCCTCCGGGGCATGGCAAGGGTCAGACCAGCAGATGCTCGAAATCCATCCCGCGCACCTGGAACAGGTCATAGACCCGCCAGCAGACGAAGCTGTTCCACATGCCGTTGGCGGCCAGCTTCAGGTCCGCCTGGAACTGGCGCAGGGCCTTGTCGGACTGCGCCCCCCAGGCGCCGTCCACCTCGACCGGATAGGTCAGCAGGTTCAGCGCCTTCTGCCGCCCGGTGACGGTACGGAAGGGGGTCCAGACATCAGGGATGGGCCGGCCATAGATGCCGCTCAGCACCTGGGCAAAGGGAAAGCCGGCTACGTCGTCCTTGTAGCCGGGGCAGATATCGTGATGGCCGTGATGGGCCCGCTCGGTGATGCTGGGCCAGCGCCGCACCACCTCGCGCCCCACCTCGATCATCATCCCGATCTGCTCGTCACTCCAGGGCTGCACCTGCATGACGCTGCGGCCGTCGGGACGGGCCACGGTGATCCAGTCGGACTTGGCGGGAAAGCCCTCGCGGGCATAGCCCAGATTCACCGTCTCGATGCCCACGGTGGTGCGGCTGGCCTTTTCCGCGTCCTTGGTCAGCGGCTTGCCGTCCCAGCGCACGGTCTGGTTCTTGCCGGCATGCCAGGACCGGTTTTCCAGGGTCACATAGCGGTCCACCCCCTCGGCCAGGCTGCGCCCGACGCAGAAATGGGCCGAGGCGATGCCCTTGCGGTCCGGGTTCGCCCCGCCCAGCGCCTGACGGCATGAGGCGATGGTGGGCCCGGCGGTCCAATGCCAAGTCACCCCCAGCGGCTCGCCCCCCGGCCAGCCGGCGGACACGGCCTGGCCATTCTCGACGGGGATCAGATAGTCGGTGATGGTGACGGGCATCCCTGCACACTCCCTGTTGCGGTTGGATGCCGCACAGACGAGCGCAAGGGGGCGGGTGTGAAGACCGATCAATCAAGAACGGCCGGGGCGTTGGCCCCGGCCGTTCCTGCGTAAACCCTAGGCCGAGCTTTCGGCCTTGGCGCCCAGGGCAGCCTGGGCGGCCGCCAGGCGGGCGATGGGGACGCGGTAGGGCGAGCAGGAGACATAGTCCAGGCCCACCTTCTGGCAGAAGAAGATGGAGGCCGGGTCGCCGCCATGTTCACCGCAAATGCCCAGCTTGATACCGGGCCGGGTCTTGCGGCCCCGCTCGGCGGCCAGGCTGACCAGTTCGCCCACGCCGTCCACGTCGATGGAGGCAAAGGGGTCCTGATCATAGATGCCCTTCTGACGATAGACTTCCAGGAACGGGCCGGAGTCGTCACGGCTCATGCCCAGGGTGGTCTGGGTCAGGTCGTTGGTGCCGAAGCTGAAGAATTCGGCGGTCTCGGCGATGTCGCCGGCGCGCAGGGCGGCGCGGGGCAGCTCGATCATGGTGCCGACCATGTAATTCAAGCGGGTGCCTTCGGCGGCAAAGACTTCCTCGGCCGCCTTGTCCACCACCGCCTTCATCAGGTCCAGCTCACGCTTGGTGCCCACCAGCGGGATCATGATCTCGGGCACCACGGTCTGGCCCGACGTCTTCGACACGGCGATGGCCGCATGGAAGATGGCGCGCGCCTGCATCTCGTAGATCTCGGGATAGGTGACGCCCAGGCGGCAGCCGCGATG
>CAYOKN010000065.1:0-12429 GCA_964404545.1 uncultured Rhodospirillaceae bacterium
CCACCGGCGGCAGCAGCAGGTTCTCGCGCACGGTCAGCGAGGCGAAGATGCCCCGCTCCTCGGGGCAATAGGCCAAGCCCAGCCGGGCGATGCGGTTCGAGGACAGGCCGATGGTCTCGGTGCCGGCAAAGCTGACCGAGCCGCTGCGCTGGCCGATGATGCCCATGATCGCCTTCATGGTGGTGGTCTTGCCCACGCCATTGCGGCCGATCAGGGTGGCCACCTCGCCGCGCCGCACCTGGAAATCCATGCCGTGCAGCACATGGCTCTGGCCGTACCAGGCGTTCAGGCCCTTCACCTCCAGCAGGATCTCGGGCTGGCCCTGGGGCAGGGAGGGGGCGGCGGCGGGGTCAGTGCGCATGGTCGCCGCTCCCCATATAGGCTTCAATCACCGCCGGATTGCGCGAGACCTCGGCATAGGCGCCTTCGGCCAGGATCTGCCCGCGCGCCAGCACGGTGATAAAGTCGGACAGGTCGGCCACCACCGACAGATTATGCTCAACCATCAGCACGGTGCGGTCGGCGGCCACCCGGCGGATCAGGGCGGCGATGCGGCCCACATCCTCGGTGCCCATGCCGGCCATGGGCTCGTCCAGCAGCAGCATCTCGGGCTCCAGCGCCAGGGTGGTGGCGATTTCCAGCGCCCGCTTGCGGCCATAGGACAGTTCGGAGGCCTGGGCGCGGGCGAAATCTTCCAGGCCCACCGCCTCCACCAGTTCCAGGGCGCGGGCATTCAGCCGGTCCAGCCGGCGGGCCGGGCGCCAGAAATGCAGGTTGCCGCCATGCAGGCGCTGCAGGGCGATGCGCACATTCTCGAGCACGGTCAGGCTGGGGAACACGGCGCTGATCTGGAAGCTGCGCACCATGCCCATGCGCGCCACATCGGCGGGCTGGGCACGGGTGATGTCGCGCCCGTTGAACAGGATGGTGCCCTTGGTGGGGGTCAGGAATTTGGTGATGAGGTTGAAGCAGGTGGTCTTGCCGGCTCCATTCGGCCCGATCAGGGCATGGATGGAACCGCGCCGCACCCGCAAGTCAACGTCGCCAACCGCCACGAATCCCCGGAATTCCTTGGTCAGGTCCCGGGTTTCGATAATGAAGTCTTCTTGCACGCCCGCTCTCCGTCAGGCTGTGTTTATTGTGCTCTGCAGCTTTGACTTGGCAAAGCTTGCAGAACCTCCCGCCTTGTCTAAGTGGTGGTGGTCCAGAGGGGTTACAAGGGGGGCTTCGGGGCCTATGCCAAGGGTGAAGATTTTGTCTTTATTTCGGGCGCGCCACTGCAGGCCGGGCGTGCTATAGAACCGCCATGACCCCCATCCTGGACGAAATAAAGGGCACCCTCCGCCTGGCCTGGCCGCTGGTGCTGACCAATCTGGCCCAAATGGGCATCAGCACCACCGACGTGGTGATGACCGGCTGGCTGGGCCCGGTGCCGCTGGCCGCCGGGGCGCTGGGCGCCAACCTGTATTACGCCTTCCTGCTGGCCGGGCTGGGCCTGGCCATGGCCACGGCGCCCATGCTGGCGCAAAGCTTCGGCCAGAAGTCCTTCGGGGTGCGGGACGCCCGGCGCACCGTGCGCCAGGGCTTCTGGGTCTGCCTGCTCTATCTGCTGCCGGTGTGGGTGATTCTGTGGCACTCCGAGCAGGTGCTGCTGCTGCTGGGTCAGGAGCAGGAATTGGCCGCCCTGGCCGCCGACTATATGCGGGCTATGCAATGGAGCCTGCTGCCGGCCTTGTGGTTCGTGGTGCTGCGCAGCTTCATCGCCGCGCGCGAGCGGCCCTTGGCGGCCCTGGTGATCACCCTGGGAACCATCCTGGTCAATGCCGGTCTGAACTGGCTGTTGATGTTCGGCCATTGGGGCCTGCCGGCCCTGGGGCTGGTGGGGGCGGGGGTCTCCAGCACGGTCTCGGAAATCCTGATGGTGGCCGCACTCGTGCTCTATATCCGCAGGGACCGGCGCTTTCGGCGCTATCACCTGCTGGGCCGATTCTGGCGGCCCGATTGGCCGCGGTTCACGGAATTGCTGCGCATCGGCCTGCCCATCAGCCTGGCCTTGTGGTTCGAGGTAACGGTATTCAACGCCGCCGCCTTCCTGATGGGGCTGTTCGGGGCCATCCCGCTGGCCGCCCATGCCATCGCCCTGCAGGTGGCCTCGGTCAGCTTCATGGTGCCGATGGGCCTGTCCCAGGCGGGCACCGTGCGGGTGGGACTGGCGGCGGGGCGCCAGGACGGGCCGGGCGCCCGGCGCGCCGGCTGGATCGCCCTTGGCCTGGCCGTCGGCTTCATGGCCTGCATGGCCGGGGTGATGCTGACCTGGCCGCTGCCGCTGGTGGATTTGTTCCTGGACCTCGCCGATCCCGCCAATGGTGCGGTGGTGGCGCTGGCGGTTCAGTTCCTGGGCATGGCCGGCCTGTTCCAGGTGTTCGACGGGGCACAGTCGGTGGGGGCGGGGGTGCTGCGCGGACTGAAGGATACCCGGGTGCCCATGATCTTCGCCGGCCTGGGCTATTGGGGCATCGGCCTGCCCCTGGGCGCCTGGCTGGCCTTCGGCGCCGGCCTGGGCGGCAAGGGCATCTGGGTGGGTCTGGCCGTGGGCCTGGCGGTGGTGGCCGCGCTGATGGTCAGCCGCTGGGCCACGCGGCGGCTGGCTTAACGGCGTGTAAGGCTCTCACCCTCCCTCGCCCGCTTGCGGGAGAGGGGCCGGGGGTGAGGGCTTTCGGGGCTTCGGGATCAACCAGCCTGGCGCTGCTTGATCATCCATTCCTTGATCTGCGGGATCATGGCCTTGCAGGTCAGCTCGGCCGAGACCTTCAGCTGGTCCTTTTCCATGCTCATATGCAGCAGGCTTTCCACCAGCTTGCGCAGGATATCGCGCGAGAAGTTGGGGATGGCCATGACCGCGGCGCAGCCGCGGTCGCCCAGGGCTGCCTTCAGGGATTCGATCAGGACGCCCGCCTTGTCGATGTTCAGGCGCTGCATCTCTTCCAGGTTTTCCGACGCGGCATAGACCAGGACGTCGCCATAGGTCTTGGCCAGCGGCTTGTCCAGCGCGGCCACCACGTTGAAATAGCTGGGCTCGCGGCAGAAGAACTCCCAGGCCTTGTCGCCCAGCATGTTGCGGAACAGGATGTACCATTCCTTCTGCCAGACGGCGACGCCCGTGATGGCGGCGGGGCGGGCCCGCAGCAGGTTGGGGAAGTCGTTGCCGGCGATGCCGCGGGCGCGCTTGATGGTGGCGGGCTCGATCTGCCCCAGCTCGGCCACGCCCTCGGGCGTGGACAGGCACAGGAACTCGGAGTCCAGCTCCATCAGCTGCTGCACGTTCAGATGGTCGCGATAGGCGGCCAGCAGCGGCAATTGCCAGTCGAAGGCCAGATACATCAGGATCTGGCGGACCTTGCGCTCGTCCACGCCGGAGGTGGCGGTGCGCTCCACCTGCTCGGTGGTCTTGAAGAACAGGAACCGGGTGCGGGTGACGGTTTCGGTCACCACTTCCTGGGTGCGGTCCTGTTCGAAGAAATATTTGGCGCAGGTCTTCACCAGCAGCTGCTGGATCTGCTCCAGGGTGACGCCGCAGACCAGCGGCTGGTCGTCGGTCAGGACCGGGGTGCCCTCGGCGTCCTGCACCAGGTGCGACACAGCCTCGCGGTTGGCCTTGTAGCTTTGGATGAAGTCGTAGAGGACCGCCGGCTCGTGGATGATGTCCTGATAGCCAACTTCAGGGCTCAGGAGGCCTTTCTCCTGAAACACCAGAATGACATTCTTCAGCCCGTCGATGATGCCCTTCTTGGCATCATTGCCAATGTCGGCGGGCGGGGGCAGGGTCATGGCGGCCATGAGTTCAGAATTCTTCCAAAACGATCCGGTCTGCCGGCAGACAAGGCATAGAGTTACCCTTGATTGGTACTGCTGGCAAGCGACTTGGAGCGGTTTTGCGCATATTCACATACAATTCGACGCAATAAACGAAACCATCGGTTCCTAGCGGTGCAGCGTCCAGGTTAGTTCGTGCTTGTTGTGGTGCAGGTGCCGCACAACCGATCCCGGAATGTCACGGAAGATCTGGGTCCAGTGATGGTCGGTGGGGCCCTGGAACTTGATGGTGCAGATGAAGTGGCGCACCCGGCTTTCGGCCATCCAGGCCTGCACCAGCCGGTGCAGCCGCTCGGGATAGCAGATCACGTCCGAGAACAGCCAGGCGGCGTCGGGCACCTCGGCGGGCGTCAGGGCAAAGGCGCTTTGCTGGCGATAGTCGATGCGGGGCAGGCGGCCGATCTTGGGGTCCAGCGGCGCCTTGTCCACGCTGACCACCTGGGCGCCCAGGCTTTGCAGCACCCAGGTCCAGCCACCGGGGCTTGAGCCCAGGTCCAGGCAGACCTCGCCCGGCTGCGGCCGCACCCCTTCCAGGGTCAAAATCTCCCAGGCCTTCAGATAGGCGCGGTTGGGCGGGGTGTCCTTGTCCTCGAGGAACTGCACCTCGCCATGCGGCCAGGGACTGCTGCAGCGGGGCGCGGCCAGGATGGTCCGCTCGTCCAGCAGGGTCCAACTGCCCAGCGGCGCCGTGGGCACCGGGCTGAAGGGCGCGATGGGTTTCTGCTTCAGGGGCGGCAGCCGCTCCTGGATCAGCTTGGCGCGGCCATGCAGATGGAATTGCCAGCCCACCCAGTTGCGCTGGATCGCGCGCAGCTTGCCGGCCGCGTCGCCGATGCTGTCGATGGGGATCAGGAGTGGGTCGAACCAGACATTCTGGGCCCAGGCGGTGGGCCGCGCCGGCCCTTGGGCCAGCACCAGCCGGCCATGCACGGCCTCGACGGGCCCCAACTCGCCCAGAAGGTCGTCCAAGAAGCCGTCGGCGGCCAGATAGGCGGTCAGGCCGCTGGGCGTCCCAACCGCGGGGTCCGGGGACTGCACCGTCAGAGGGCGCCCATCATGGGGCAACCGCCGCCGCCGCAGCCGGTGGCCGGGCAAGCCGGCGCCGGGGCGGCGGCCTTCTTGCCGATGCTGGGGGCCATGATGGCCTTGCTGATCTCATGGCCGCCGCAATCGGGGCAGGTGATGCTCTTGGCCTCGACCTTGGTGTCATAGTCGGCCGAATTGTCGAACCATTCCTCGAAGCTGTGGCCGTTGGCGCAGTTCAGGGCATAGCGGATCATCTGTTCTGGTCTCGACGCAAAGAAAGGGAAAACCGGGCTCTATATAAGGGGCTTAGGGGGTCGGCGTCCACAGCGGCCCGCCCGAGGCCAGTTGGAAGAACTCGGGCCCCGGCAGCGGCTTCGAGAAATAGAAGCCCTGCACCTCGTCCACGCCGTGGCTGTGCATGAAGCTCAGTTGTTCGGCGGTCTCGACGCCCTCCACATTGACCCGGGCGCCGATGCCGTGGCCCAGATTGATGATGGCGCGGATGATGGCCTCGTTGTCGCGCTGGTGCGCGCCCTCGGGCACGAAGCTGCGGTCGATCTTCAACTTGTCCACCGGGAAGCTCTTCAGATAGGACAGCGACGAATAGCCGGTGCCGAAATCGTCGATGGAGACCTTGCAGCCCAGCCCGCGCAGCTGCTTCAGCGTGCGGATGGTGGCCTCCACATTGTGCATGGCGATGCCTTCGGTGATCTCCAGCTGCAACAAGTGAGGGTCCACCCCGGTTTCGTCCAGGGTCTGCCCCACCGTCTCGGCGATGTCGGAATGCTTGAACTGCATGGGCGACAGGTTGATGGCCATCTGCAGCGGCGGCAGGCCGGCATCCTGCCAGGCGGCCAACTGCGAGCAGGCATGCTGCATGACCCAGCGGCCCAGCGGCACGATCAGGTCGGTGCGCTCGGCGATGGGAATGAACTGGGCCGGGCTGACGAAGCCGCGCTCGGGATGGTGCCAGCGGATCAATGCCTCGCAGCCCGAAATGCGGCCGGTGCGCAGGTCCACGAAGGGTTGGTAGAACAGGGTCAGCTGGCCGAAGCCCATGGCATAGCGCAGGTCGCGCTCGATGGCCTTGCGGGCGCGCACCTCCTGGTCCATCTGGCTGATATAGAACTGGTAACGGTTGCGCCCCTCGCGCTTGGCCCGGGCCAGCGCCAGGTCGGCGTTCTTCAGCAGCTCTTCTTCGCTGGTGCTGTCGACGGGGAACAGGGTGACGCCGATGGACAGGCTGGCGCTCACCTCGTGCTCGCCCAGGCCGAAGGGCTCGGCCATGGCGCGCAGGATGTTCTCGGCCACGGTCGAGGCGCCGTGGGCGTCCTGCAGGCCCGACAGCACCAAGGCGAACTCGTCGCCCGACAGCCGCGCCACGGTGTCGGTGTCGCGCACGCAGGTGCGCAGCCGGTTGCCGATGGCGCGCAGCAGCTGGTCTCCCACGCCGTGGCCCAGCGTGTCGTTGATGTCCTTCAGCTTGTCCAGGTCCAGCACCATGACCGCCAGCAGCGCGTCCGACCGCTTGGCATTGGCCACGGCCACCGCCAGGCGGTCCACGAAGGTGGCGCGGTTGGGCAGGCCGGTCAGGGAGTCATGGCGGGCGAGATGCTGGATGCGGGCGGCGGCCTGGCGCCGGTCGGTGATGTCGCGGCCCACCTCCACCAGCCCCTTGGGGCGGCCGTCGGCATGGTGCAGCGGCAGCTTGGTGACCTGGAACATCCGGGTTTCGCCGCCGGGCAGGCCGACCGTCTGCTCGAAGGTGACCGGGCGGCCGCTGTCCAGGGCGGTGCGGTCGCTGTCGGCCAGGGCCAGCAGCAGTTCGTCGCCGCGCTGGGCCATGTGGGCCAGGTCGGCCGAGGTCATGCCCTGCCACGCCACCTCTTCCAGGCCCGCCAGGCGCAGCAGCGGCCGGTTGGCCAGCAGCCAGCGCCCGGCCTCGTCCTTCAGGCAGATCAGGTCGGGCAGGCATTCCAGCAGGGGCGCCAGCCATTCGGTGTCGATTTCGCTGGAACACAGGCCGAGGGGGAGCGGAATCGGCGGGGCTTCGGACATCATTGGGCGCCCCCGACCAAAAGGTCAGGGCGCAGGCAGCCGGAAACCAGCCAGAAGTCGCGCATCATCCCCACCACCAGAGGCGCACTGCCCAAGCCGAAAGCGATGCGTTAATCTATGCGGGACTGGACGGTCCTGTTGCAAGTCCTTAATCATAATCAGGGTATCGGGGAGAAACCTATGGACGGCGCCATCATCAGCCATCACGCGGCCCTCATTTACACCATGGTCCTGGTGTCCGCCTCGGACCGCAACATGTCCGACGAGGAGATGCGGACCATTGGCGAGATCGTGGGGTTCCTGCCGGTGTTCCGCGACTATGACGCCTCGCTGCTGCCGGCCACCGCCGAGGCCTGTGCCGAACTGCTGGACGACGACAAGGGGATGGACCGGGCGCTGCAGCTGATCAAGGCGGCCCTGCCGGTCAATCTGCGCGAGACCGCCTATGCCCTGGCCTGCGACGTGGCCGCCGCCGACGGTGCCGCCGACCAGGAGGAGTTGCGCATGCTGGAGCTGATCCGCCATCGGCTGGATGTGGACCGGCTGGTGGCCGCCGGCATCGAACGCGGCACCCGCGCCCGCTACTGCCGGGCTTAGGGTTCCTTTGGCCCTCGCCGGGCGCGCGCCTCCGCGCGCTTGGCCGCCGCCTCAATGGTTCCGTCCACCACCGCCAGCAGACGGCAGAGCAGGGCATCGCGGATGCCCAGGCCCCGCAGATGTTCCACCGTGTTGGCCAGATAGTCGCGGCAGGACCCGGCCTCGCCCCGCCCGGCGCGGATGAGGGCGGCGGCCTCGGCGTCGGTCAGGCGGCCGGTATATTGGGCGTGGCCGGCATTGGCCACGAAGCCATAGGCCCGAACCCGCCGGCCGTCGCGCAAACTGACCGGCAGCCAGCGCGGGTGATAGACGTCGGCGATCATCTCGCGCTCGTGCAGATAGAGCCGCACCGCCTCGGCCTGGGACGGCTCGACCCGGAAGGCGCGCCCCAGGCAGGCGCCGCCCCGGTCCAGCCCCAGCACCAGCCCCGGCCGCTCCGGCGTGCCCCGGTAATGGGTGGACAGCACGCACATGGAGCGCCGCCAGCCGCGCAGCAGGCCGGTCTGGCATTCGACATAATCGAAGCCCGGGCGCCACATCAGCGAGCCATAGCCGAACACCCAGAAGTCCTGTGGCGCGTCGTGCACCGCCCTTTCTCCTTCAAGCCCTTGGGATCGCAGGCTATAAGCATTGCCCATGTCGCGCTCCAAGACCAAGCCCCTCCTCCTCGTCCTTGTGGGAATTCTCGCCCTGGCCGCCCTGCTGTGGACCGGCGCCTGGATTTGGCTGGCCGGCCGGCTGCACGACCAGGTGGAGGCCTGGATCGCCGACCGCCGCGCCGATGGCTGGATCATCCAGCATGGCGAGACCCGGCGGTCGGGCTATCCCTTCGAGGTGCGGCTGGTGCTGCCCGAGCCCAATATGGCCCATCCCAATGGCGCCTCCTGGGCCGGCCCGGCCCTGGCGGTGTCCAGCGGCGTGCTGCATCCCGGCCGCCTGCTGATCTCGGCCCCCGGTCATCATGCCCTGCGCCTGCCCAATGGCCGGCAGGGTTATCTTGCCGGCCAGTTCGATGCGGGCCGGCTGCTGGTGGGTGTGGATCTTGGCCTGAAGGGCTGGCGCGGGATGGATTGGGACCTGGCCGCCATCACCGCCGAGGGCTGGTCGATGGGGCGCCTCACCGGCCAACTCCAGCCGCTGCCCGCCGGGCCGCTGGCCCTGGCCGCCCAGGCCCAGGACGTGGTGCTGCCGGTGCCGCCCGGCGCTCCCCTGCCCAAGCAGCTGGATGATGCCAGCCTGCGCGCCCAGTTGACCCAGGCGGGCTTGCTGACCGCCCTTGATCCCCTGGTGCTGGACAGCTGGCGCCAGGCCGGCGGCGTGATCGAATTGGAGCGGCTGCATCTGCGCTGGGACGACCTGTCGCTGACCGCCGACGGCACGGCGGCGCTGGACCGCGACCTGCAGCCGGTGTTCGCCAGCACCGCCACCCTGCGCGGCTTCCACGAGGCCCTGGACCGGCTGGTGCAGGGCGGCGTCCTGGGCCGCGAGGAGGCCGACATGGCCAAGCTGGTGCTGGGCCTGATGGCCCGCACGCCGCCCGAAGGCGGCCCGCCCGAGATCACTGTTCCCGTCACCCTGCAGGACCGCCTGCTGACCCTGGGAACCTTTCCCCTTTTCGAGATGCCGGAGATCCGCTGGGGCGAATAGGGGGCATGGCCTCGAGGAACCCCGAAGGAGCTTCTCGAAGGCCGTGCCGTCGTCAGGCCTGCTTGGCCTCGATGATGCCACGGCGGATGGTGCGGGTGCGGCTGAACAGGTCGTGCAGCTTCTCGCCCTCGCCCCAGCGGATGGCCCGCTGCAGGGCGGTCAGGTCCTCGGTGAAGCGTTGCAGCACTTCCAGCACGGATTCCCGGTTGTTCAGGAAGATGTCGCGCCACATCACCGGGTCGGAGGCGGCGATGCGGGTGAAGTCGCGGAAGCCCGAGGCCGAGAACTTGATCACCTCTTGCTGCAGGTGGTTCTCGAGGTCGGTGGCGGTGCCCACGATGGTGTAGGCGATCAGGTGCGGCAGGTGGCTGGTGATGGCCAGCACCTGGTCATGGTGGCCGGGGTCCATCACCTCGATCTGCGAGCCGATGCGGCGCCAGCACTCGGCCAGCCGTTCCACCGCGTCGCCGTCGGTGCCGGGCGGCGGGGTCAGGATGCACCAGCGGCCCTGGAACAGCTCGGCGAAGCCGGCGGCGGGGCCGGAATGTTCGGTGCCGGCGATGGGGTGGCCGGGTACGAAATGCACGGCGGTCGGCACATGCGGGCCCAGGTCGCGCACCACCGCCTGCTTGACCGAGCCCACGTCGGTCAGGGTCGAGCCGGGCTTCAGATGCGGGCCGATGACGGGGCCGATGGCGGCGAAGGCGCCGATGGGGGTGCAGACCACGGTCAGGTCCGCCTCGCGCACCGCCTCGGCGGCGTCGCCGCAATAGGCGTCGCCCAGGCCCAGCCCGCGCGCCGCCTCCAGATTGTCCTGGCTGGCGTCGCAGATGGTCAGGTGCCCCACCAGCCCCTGGGCCTTCAGCGCCCGGGCCAGAGAGGAGCCGATCAGGCCGATGCCGATGATGGTGGCCCGGTCATAAAGCGCGGTCATGGCGCCTCCAGGAACTCGCGCAGGGCGGCGATGGTGGCCTGCAATTCCTCGCCGGTGCCCACGGTGATGCGCAGGCAGTCGGGCAGGTGATAGCTTTTCATGGCGCGCACGATGATGCCCTTGCCGCGCAGGAAGGCGTCGGCGGCGCGGGCGCGCTCGGGGCTGCCCAGGCGCACCAGCACGAAATTGGCAACACTGGGCACCACGGCCAGGCCGAGGGCGGCCAGTTGCTCTTCCAGCCAGGGGCGCCAATGGTCGTTATGGGCGCGCACCAGGTCCTGGAAGGCCACATCCTCGACGGCGGCCAGGCCGGCGGCCAGGGCCGGCGAGGACACATTGAAGGGGCCGCGCAGGCGGTTCAGCACATCGGCCACGGCGGGCGGGCAATAGGCCCAGCCCAGGCGCAGCCCGCCCAGGGCGAACAGCTTCGAGAAGGTGCGGGTCATCACCACATTCTCGCTGCCGTCGGCGATGCTGGCATCCACCAGCTCGGTGCCGGCCTCATAGTCGTTGCGGCCCACGAACTCGGCATAGGCGGCATCCAGCACCAGCAGGATGTCGGGCCTGAGGGCAGAGCGCAGGCGGGCCACCGCTTCGCGCGGCAGATAGGTGCCGGTGGGGTTGTTGGGATTGGCGATGAAGACGATGCGGGTCTTCTCGCTCACATGCGCCAGCAGCTGGTCCACGTCGGTGGTCAGGTCGGTCTCGGGCGCCGCCACCGGGGTGGCGCCGCAGGCCTGGGCGGCGATGGGATAGATGGAGAAGCCGTGATAGCTGTACAGCACCTCGTCGCCCGGCCCGGCATAGGCGCGGCACAGCAGCTGCAGCAGCTCGTCCGAGCCGGCGCCGCAGACGATGCGCTCAGGGGTCAGGCCGAAGCGGACGCCCAGGGCAGCGCGCAGGCGGGTGGCGCCGCCGTCGGGATAGCGGTGCATGTCATGGGCCAGCCGGCCATAGGCCTCGACGGCGCGGGGCGAGGGTCCCAGGGCGCCTTCGTTGGAGGACAGCTTGATCACGCGGTCCACGCCCTTCAGCGCGGACTCGCCGCCCACATAGGGGGCGATCTCCATGATCCCGGGACGGGGCACAGGCTTGGTCATGACGGCGTTTCCGAGGGGTTAGTCGGCCAGTTCCTCGGCCGTGAAGGGGACGGCATAGCCGCCCAGATTGACCACGCGCATCACCGGCTCGCCCTTTTCCACCAGACGGTAGATGCGGCGGTCGTCGGCGGCCACATAGCCCGACAGCTCCACCAGATGCAGCCAGCGGCCTTCGCCGGTCTGGGTGGCGATCACGGCGGCGGTCTCGAGGCCCGAGGCGCCCAGCGCGGTCTTGAGCCGGGCGCGCGACACGTCGGGGTCGGTCTCCAGGCCCAGCAGGGTGCGGTCGAACCCGGTGGCATCCTGGGTCAGGCGGGCCAGCACCAGGGCTTCCTGGTTCTCGCCCCGGCTGGCGGCGGCGCCGGCGAAGGGCAGGCGCGACACCACGCGCGGCAGGTCCGCCGAATCGCCCATCAGGGAGGTCCACCAGGGCTCGGAATTTTCCTGGTCCGGCACCGGCACGATGCCCACGGTGGCGGCGCCATCGGCCACCGCGCGCACCACCTGGCCTACCGAGCGGAAGGGCTGGGCGGTCACGAACGAGCCGAACTGGTCGCGGGTGATCTCAAGATAGCCCGAGCCGCGCTCGGGCTGGTACACGGCGGCCGAGAAGGGACCTTGCAGCCCCACCAGCGCGCCCATCAGCTCGCGCCAGATGCGCAGCAGGCTCAGCTTGGGGAAGCGGCCCTTGTGGCGGGCCACCAGCCGGCGCAGGATCTCGGCCTCGCGCCCCGGGCGCAGGAAGATGCCGGTCTCGGGCCCCTTGGCGGCGCCGATCTGCTCGACCAGGGCGGTCCGCTGCATCAACAGGTCATGGATGGAGTCGTCGATGCGGTCGATCTCCCGCCGCAGCGCGTCGAGGGAAACAGTGTCGCGTGCCATGTCTAACCAAACGGGGTGATGCGGCCAGTGCCGAAGGAGGCCTAGTAGTAGTCTCAACCCTTGCCGAAATCAAAGAAAACGTTGACACCGGACCGGCGCCCCCATAGCTAATCGTGTTCCGTTTCCGAGGGAGTCTCCGCAAGGGGCCATGAACGCAACCGAGCAGTCAGACGGGATCTCCGGCACGCCGGCGGCCGGCAAGCCTGGGGGGCATGTGGTCGAGCTTGGGCGCGACGCGCCGCTGCGGCTCGCCTCGGGCCTGGAGTTCGGGCCCTTCACCCTGGCCTACACCACCCATGGCCGGCTGAACGC
>CAYOKN010000066.1:0-12312 GCA_964404545.1 uncultured Rhodospirillaceae bacterium
CGGCACCGCCGGGCCAGTTGGTCACCACCACCGGCATGGGACCACCACCGCCCAAGCCCCCGGCCGCGTCGGCCGCAGCGCCGGCCGGGTCGCCCTTCCCGCCCTTGCCGAAGAATCCCGCAACGGCCCGGCCACCCTGATAGACCCGCCGCCCGACAATCGCCGCGCCAAGGCCGCCGGCCGTCACCATCCCGATGTCCATCAATGTTGTGAGCTTGCCCTCGTCGATGCTGTCCACCCAAAGGGCCAAATCTTTAATCGGCTCAGCGAAGCGCTTATTGGCGTAGACCTCCCAGGCTGACGCAAAAGTTGTTAAGGCAACCCCCGCCGCCTGCGTGGCCGTTTTCGCATCTGCGATGACCTTTGCCGTGTCCGCCTTGGCGTCGACGAGCTTGTCCAAGGTTCCACCGAAGCCGCCGGTCTTCTGATAATCAATGATCACGGCCTTGAAGGCCTTCATTGCCTCATCGCCGAAGATACCACCGATTTTGGTGCCGTTGCCTTGGGTCTTCTGGATCACCTCCTTCATGATTTCCGGCACCGCGCGGTAAACCCGCTTGCCTTGAGCCAACTGCTCAGGGTCGAACAGCTGGATGCCGAGAGCCTTCAGTTTTTTTTGCTTCTCTGCATTCTGGAATTCGTTGATCAACGCCACCACGGCGGTTTTCGCGGTGTCGGCATTGGCCGTGGTTTCCATGGCCACCTGGGCAATAGCACCGACCTCCCGCAGCGCGCCGGTCCCCTGTCGACCCATGGTCGCATAGGCGGCAATCATCTCGGCCCCCTTGGTGGACAATTTCTGGAGGGTGAACGCTCCCATGTCACCCTGCGCTTTGAGGACAGCTAGAGCGGTCCCAACATCGTCCGTGGCAATGCCGAGCTTTTTAAATTCAGCAGTAAGGCCACCAATATCCACGCCTTCCGAAAAGGTAGCGCGCAGGGCAACACCCATGTTCTCCAGGTTGGCCACCGCATAGTCGAAATCTCCGGTCCTCTCGACAATCTCCGCGACTGCGGTAAGGAGCTGGGAGGGGTCGAGCCGGATATGCGGCAGGCGGGCCACCTCGAACATCCGCTTCTTGAAGAGCTCCATCTTTTCAGCCGAAGAACCTGTGGCGATTTTGAGTTTGGTCACCTCCGTATCGAAGTTGGCGATCATCCGGGCAGTCCCGGCCCCCATGGCGCCAGACGCCAAGGCCGTGTAGCGGTTGCCCAGGTTATCCAGCCCCTGCCCAAGCGCCCCCATGCCACGGGACAGCATGGCAAGATGGCGCTGTCCACGGGTCGCCAGTTGCTCGAAGCCACGCTCGACTTCTTTAGTCTTTGCGGCAGCGTCGCCTTTGACGTAGAGACCGATAACGGTTGCCAGGTCAGCCATCTGGGGTCACTTCCTGCTCAAGGTCTGGGCATGACGGATCAGCAGATCCACCGGCATCGACAGCACCTCGGACCTGGTGCCGGCATGACGCAGGGTCATGAACAGCACCAGGTCTTCGAGCTCACGCCGATGCCGGATCAGGTCGCCCCCGCTCGGCCAGGCGCTGCCGGGCCGAGGCGGCGGCGGCGTCCAGCTGCTCGGCGGCGGCCTGCAGGGCGTTGAAGTCTTCAAGCTCCAGCTTCAGCAGCTGGACGAACTCGAACGGCCCCTCGATGTCGCCGATCCGCACGATCTGGCGGGCCAGCAAATGAGCGCCCACCAGGGTGGGGCTGGTGGCCAGGTGCCAGGACCCATCGGGCGCCTGCACCGGCTGCTCGGCCGCCCGGCCGGATTCGATCAGGTCGGCGGTGGTGGGCGAGCGCACCACCGCCTGGCGATGGGTGACCTCCTGCTCGATGCCGTCCTTGTGCCGGACGACGGTCAGGCCGATGGGCAGCGTGATCTCCTGGGTGGCCATGGGCTTACATCTCCTCGATGCGCTCGGCCGAGATTTTCAGGGGCACCTTGCCACCCTCCTGGGCGGTCAGCACCGGCGGGTCCAAGGTGAAGGCGTTGGACAGCACGAACACCTGGCCGGTGTCCGCCTCGAAGGTGACCGTGGCCTCCTCGAAATGCAGCTCCGACAGGCGCTCGCCCTTGGCCAGGGTGGTCTCGCACTCCAGCATGGCCTCCTTGAAGGAGGAGGAGTGGCCCACGGTCCCATCGTCATGCACCACCGGCTTGCGGACCTCGCCGCCCATGTCCAGCTTGGCGCCCGGGACGGTGCGCAGCTTGACGCCGTTCTTCTTGATGGTGGCTTTGCCAACCAGCTTCATGGCCTTCTCCTTACACTCGGAATTCGATCTTGGCGGCGAACACCCGCAGCTGGTTCACCAGGTCGGGCGGCAGCAGGACATTGACCCGGTTCGGATCATCGGCATCCCGTTCCACCACCAGGTCGGTCTTGAACTGCTCGATGCCTTCCACCAGGGCGGCCTGCACCCACTGGCCGGCCAGCGAGATCAGCTCGTTGCGGATGGCGCTGGGGGTGGCGATGGCGGCGCCGGCGGCCACCGGCACGTCGTCGCCGGCCAGCTTGTGGCGGGGGAACCGCTGGCTGATCCGGGCCCGCACGGTGTAGCGCAGATAGGCCAGGGTCTTCAGGGTCTCCAGATCCAGATAGCTGGTGTCGGCCAGGCCGTAGGCATTGGTCTTGTAGGTGGTGACCAGGCGCTCGATGCGGACCAGGCCGGCCACATCCACGGTGAAGGTGGCGATGCCGTCCTTCAGCAGCAAATTGCGCTCCTCCAGGCTGAAGCGGTCGGCGCTGGCCGGCGCCAGGATGCTCTTCAGCACCAGGGTCTGGTACGGGCGGGCGGGATCCTGGTTGGCCTCGAACGCGGCCACGGCGGCGATCGCGGCGGCCCAGCGCCACGGCGCAGACGGGCTGCCCTTGGCCCCAATGATCGGGCCGGCGAACGAGTTGCGGGAATCGCCCAGGGTGGACAGGGCGCCCAGGGTGCCCCGGGCGCCGGCATAGACCGCCATGTCCATCTGCACCGTGCCCCCGGCCCGGGCATCCACCTCGGCCTCGATGGCCGACAGGTTGGCGGCGTCGGTATAGGGCATCGCCACGTCGGTGTACCAGTCGGCCGCGATGGCCGCCAGCGCCGGGGCGATGTCGGGGTTGGCGGTGCCGCCGGCCATGGCCGTGATGGTCAGCTGCAGCCCGGCGGGCAGCACCTCGCCCTGGTGGTAATTGACCCGGATGTCCAAGTCATTGCCGGTTTCGCCCTTCCAGCGGCAGGTGATGTTGACCTTGGCCGTGTCCACGCCATCCACGGCGGCGGCCACCGGCAGGTCGGGCAGGGCATTGATGGCGGCGGCGATGGCCGTGGCGATCTGGGCGGCGGTGGCGCCGGCGGCGATGCCCACCCGGATCCGCTGGCCATCGATATAAATGGCCAGGGTGCCGGCGGCAGTGGCCGGCGCATCCACCTTGACGGCGCCGGCAGCAGCCACGCCGGCCGCATCGTCGGCCAGCGCCACGGCCCACAGCTCGGTCCAGCGGTTGTTCTCGCGGATCACCTGGACCATGGCATGCAGCATGGAGCCGCGCCCGAACAGAGCGGCGGCCTCGTCGGCCGACTGCACCCGCACCGGCAGATTGACCACCTGGCTGCCGGCGGCCAGCTTCTGGCCCAGCACCAGGATCCGCGACGGCATGCCGGGCAGGCCGCGCACCGCCCGCTCGTTGGAAAATTCCACATACTGACCGGGGGTCAGCAGATCGACCGGAATGGTGTTGAAGTTCATGGCTTACTCCTTGCCCTTGGTCTTGGTGGGTGCCTCGGCCTTGGGGGCAGCCGCCTGGATGACGTCGCCGTCCTGAAGGCGGCGGGTCCAATAGTTGGTGGCGGGCACCTCGGCGCCGGCCTCGGGCAGCACCTGGCCCGAAACGGGATCACGCACCTGGCGGCCCGGGGCCGGTTTCAGAAACAGGGTCTTCATGGGGTTCTCACCTCGATGTCGTCGGTGGCGTCGGCCTGGGCGGCCGGCAGGGGGGTGGAGACATTGCCCAGCGGCGGCAGATCCCAGTCGGCGTGGGCGCGCAGGAACTCGGGCAGGTCGGCCTCGGCCACCGGCTCGGTGACGTCCTCGACCCAGGCGGTGGTGAAGTCCGCCGCATAGAGCGAGATGGCCAAGGCATTGAGCTGGCCGTTGAAGATGCTGCGCACCCGCCCGGGCTTCAGAGGATCGATGTCAAGGCCCAGGGTCTGTCCCTTCAGCAGCGCCCGCACGTCCTCGAGCAGCTGGTAGCTGCCCACGTCGCCCACGGCGCCATGGCGGCGAGCCTTCTCGTTGCGGCGGTTCTTGGTGGCGATGAACAGGGTGAAGGTGATCGGCTGGCGCAGCACATCGCCCAGGTCCGTGGGCCGGTCCAGGCCGGACATCACCACCCAGACGCCGGGGAAGCTGTTGATGGTGTTGGTCAGGGTCAGCTCAGTGTCGAACTCGCCGCCATAGCTCTCCACCGCCGCCAGGGCATAGCCCAGGGGCTTGGTGACGCCGGCGGCGTCCTTGATGCGGTCGATGATGGCCTGCTCGATGGCCGCGATCATGGCAGGGCACTCCGCAGCCAGGCCTGGATGGCGCCGTCGATCTCGCGCTCGTCCTCGGAATCAATGCCCAGATACGGCCGGGCCGGAATGGTGGCCGCCTTGCCCCGGCCGGCCTCGCCACCGAACTGGTGGATGGCGGCATAGACCAGGTTGCTGCCCACCTCGACCTGGTCGCGGCCGGGCTCATGGGTGATCGACTGCTCCAGGCGGCGCTGGTCCTGCAGGATCTTCATGCCGCCCAGCAGCCGCTTGGACCGGGCGGTGTGCTCGCCCTTCTTGGTGAAGGCGCGGCCCTTGCCGCCCAGGCGCTGCAGGATGGTGCTCTCGGCCAGGCTGGGCCAGGGCTGGCCATCGGGGCCGGCTTGGTCCTCGAAGCGGCGGCCGGTGCTGGTCACCAGGCCCGAGCCGATCTCGTCCATCAGCGGGGTCAGGTCCTCGACCCGGTCACGCAGCTGGGCCAGCGCCGACTGCGCCAGGCCGACATCGGTCAGGTCGGTGACGAGGTGCCAGCTCATCCGAAGCTCCGCAGGCTGGCGTCGGTGAAGGTGGGGCCACGCTCATCGAGGAGCACGTCGGACGGGTCACGCGGCAGCGGCTCGACGCCGGCGGCGCCCGGCAGGTTGATCCGGCCGGCGGCGGCGGCGTCCAGTTGCTTCAGGGCGTCCCGGTACAGCTGGCTCACCAGCTCGGGCACCAGGTCGCGGCGGCTCCACAGGCGATAGCGGGCGATGTTCACGCACCACAGCGCCACCAGGTCGGGGACGGTGGTCAGCGGGATCTGGTAGTTGGTCGAGAGATAGCCGTTGATCTCGTTGGTGGCGTCGGCCAGGGCACGATCCACCCGCGCCACGTCCACCGTGCCGGCGCCGGCGTCGTCGGTCAGCTGGATCAGTTCGTCCTCGCCATAGCGGTCGACCAGGTCCTGCAGGGTGGCATAAGGCATGTCTTAGGGTCCTCTTAGGGGCCCCCGCCGCGCTTGGGCGGCGGGGGTTGCACGGGTTACTGGGCCGGGGGCTTTTCGGTGCCGCCGCCCTTCCGGCTGCTCGGCGCCTTCTTGCCGCCCTCGCCCTCGTCGGGGACGTCCAGCTCCTCGACGACGAGCATGGGCTCGGCCTTCAGGGCCTCGATCTGCTCGTCGGTCAGGCTCTCGGCCGGGTGGTCGGCGGCCACCGCCGGATGGGACAAGCCCGCCCGGCGGAAGCCGTCAACCTTGCTGGTGATGCGCAGGATCTTCATGGGTCCCCCTTACGCCAGCCAGGCGGTGTCGAGGACTTCGACCACGCCGCGGTTGATGTTGCTGGTGCCCTCGATGGTCTCGGCCTTCACCAGCTTCAGGGCGGTCTCCCGCAGGACGGGCGGCACCACCAACAGGCGGGCCTTCACGTTGAGCGGCTTGCCATTGTCGCCCTTGAACTCGGACATGGCCGCGATCGCCGCGTTCAGGTTGGTCGCGTCCAGGGCGGCCTTGCTGGCGTAGGCCATCTGCCACATGCCGTAGCCGGCATTCACCCGGCAGTCCACGCCGTAGCGGAACTGCTTCGAATTGAACACGACCTCGTCGGTCAGCGAATCCATGGCGACGAACTGATAGTCGCGGCGCTTCTGGAAGATGAAGGGCTTGACCATCTTGGAGGTGTCCAGCAGGAACCAGGCGGGGTTGGCACCGGCCTGATAGTTGGACACGCTCACCACCTGGCCGTTCTCGCCCAACACCGGGTGGTCAGCGTCAAAAAAGTACTGGCCGTCATAGCACTTGCCGGTGAAGCCGTTCTTGATCAGGGAAAACACCAGCTCGTCGGGATGCGTCTTGGCGTCCTGGCCCAGCTGGGCCACCACGGGGGTGTAGAGGCCGATGGAATCATCCTCGATGTCATCCCGGTCGACGGTGACCGTATTTTCGAAACTTTTGTTCTTGATGGTGAAGTCATGGGTGGCCAGGTTCTGCAGAACGCGGTCGCCGATCCACTCACGGAAGCCGGTGGTCTTGCCCAGCCAGGGGTAGACCTCCTGCTTACTCGTCGACGTCACCGGCATGGCCACCTTCAGATAGTCGCTTTCGGCCGTGTCGAAGGCGCCCTGGAAGATGGTTTTGAAGCCGGTGGTCAGGTCGGCCAGGGTGGCCCGGTTGATGATCATGCCGCCCAGGGCGATCACCGGCACCACGTCGGGATGCTGGATCTGGGCGAAGGCGGCCGCCGGGTCAAAGGCGGCAAACAGGCCGGCGGCCAGCAGGCACAGGCCGACCAGGGAAAGCAGGGTCTTCTTCATGGTCCTGGGATCTCCTTAGAACTCGACCCAGACGCCGCCGGCGTCCACGTCATAGACGGTGCCGATGGCCGACCGGGTGCCGGCGCCGTCGGTCTTGGCCACCGTCTGGTCATCCACCGCATAGGCGGGCTTGCCGATGTCGGCCTGGGTGATGGCGTCGCCAGCGGCCGAGTTGGCGTAGCGGAACACGCCGCGATCCACCTCGACCGTCTGGGCACCGGCGGCGCCGCCGACGTTGTCGACCGTCTCGGCGGCACGGCCCAGGCCCACCAGGTTCAGGGCGGCCGAGGCCGGCGCGGCATAGCCGGCGGCCAGGACCACCAGGGCGCCGGTCCAGATCTTGGTGTTGCCGGCCACCGGCACGCGGCGGCGGCGGGGATTGTTGCGCTCGGCGGTATCCCGCTCCTTGGTCAGAGCAGCCATCAGGCGGTCTCCTTATCCATGGACTTGAGGAAGGCTTCCTCGGTGATGCCCAGCTGGCTGCAGATGGCCAGCTGCTCGGCGGACAGGGCGGCCGCCTTGTCGCCGGGCTGGCCGGGCGGAACCTGATTGCCGGGCGGCAGGATGGCGGGGGTGCCGGCGACATAGGTCTTGAAGGCCTGCAGGTCCTGGCTGGCATAGCCCAAGGCCCAGTCCTTCAGCGCCGGGGCCACCTTGCCGGCCTTGATGGCGGCGTCCACCTCGGCGGCCACAGCCTGGTCCTGCAGCTGCTTCAGCTGCTGGTTGGCGGTGGTCAGCTGCTCGATGGGCACGAACTTGGCGGGATCGGGGGTCTTGGCGCTGGTGGCCAGGGACTGCGCGGCGGTCACCAGCTGCTCGACGGTGGCGCCGGGCTGCTGGCCCAGGGCGGTGGCCATCTTGTCCAGGGCCGCCCGGGCGGCGCTGGCGAGACTGGCCGGATCGGTGCTGGAGATGCCCAGCGCCTGGCCGGCGGTGGCCATGCTGGCCTGCAGCTTCTGGCAATGGGCGACGAGCTGGTCCTGGGTGGTGTCAGCACCCAGGCCGAGCAGCGCCGCCAGGATCTTGACGAGATCCATGGGGAGTTCCTCTTGCTGGTTTTGGGATGCGATGGCGGGGATTTCGAGATTGGGCATGTTGACCAGGCCGGCCCCCACCACGCGAAGGACTTCGCCGCTGGCCTTGTCATGGGTGAACATCGGGGAGATGTAGCGGTACTCGCGGGCCGCCAGGTGCTGGGCGGCCTTGGCCGTCCATTCCACCCGGCCATACAGGCCATCGGGCCGGGCCTCGAGGTCCTTGATCCAGCCGCCGGCGATGGCCGGCTGGCCATTTTTCACGGCATGGACGAGCTGGTGGTCGTAATCGATGGGGAGGTCGGCGCCGGCCTGATAGGTCCGGGTCGCCGTGATCACCTGCTGGGCGTGTGCCTGGTCGCGCAGGGTGTAGGGCCCGCGACCATCGCGCCCACTGAACCGCTGGCCATAGGGCAGCAGCATGATCCAGTCCGGCACGGCGCCGGCGGCGTCCAGATCGATCGAGCAGATGGCCAGCTTGGCCATGGGCACCCCTCCCAAAAGGCGACGGCCGGCACAGGGCCGGTGGGAGGACCGTAGGGGGATCTGGCCAATGGGATCAGGCGGACATCTGTCCGCATGTCCTGAGATCCCGATCGAAGGGGGTAGAGAGGGATTTTAAGAGGCTCGTAAGAGGCCGTAAGAGGCCCATGGAGCGATTTTGAGGGCCCTCGGCCCCGGTGCTGCGGGCTACAGGCTCAATCGCGCCCTATGGCGAAGGATCTGGGAGGGGGCGTTGAACCGATCCGCGAGCGGGCCTATAATGACCAACAGGACGCCTGAGCACAATCCGGTTGCCGGGTCTTTTGACCCGCGAGGGGACCACCGGTCCCTCCAGGCGCCCTACCCCCCCATCGGTCTGATGACCTTGCCTCGGCCACGCGCTGCCTCCCAGTTCTTTTGGTCGGTGCGGCGGAACGAATTCAAGAACAGCCCGCTGCCATCCTTCGCGGCCTTCACCACCGCGTACCAGGGCTTGCCGTCCTCATCGAGGACGAAGACCAGGTGCTGGTTCTTGCCCGTCTCCTGGATCACCTCGCCCTGATCGAGCATCTGCTGCACCCGGGCCCAGGCGGCCGGCGTGGCTTCGGGATGACGGGCGCGCTCTTTGATCGCGTCGGCCTGGCTCAATGCGACGACCGGGCGCCGGGCGCGCAACAGGCTTTGCAGCTCGGGCGGCAGGATCCCCACCGGATACAGTCCCGGCACATCCCCTTGCAGGAAGGACTCGAACGCCGGCGCGCCGATGTCGCGGCGGATCGCCGCCTTGGCCAGCTCGCGGTCAGCGGTGTTCAGGCGCTCGACATACAGCTCTTGGACCTTCGCGGCGGGCGCTGCCTTGCCCGGGTGATAGGCGAAGCCCGGGTCGATGCCGTCGGGCACCTGGTGCACCTCGCCGGTGCGCTTGTTCGTCCAGGTCCGGGTCTCCGGCGCCGGCCGCTCGCTCACCTGGTAGCCGTACCGGTCCAGGTCGCGCGGGCCCAGCTGCTGCACCTTGCACCGGCAGCGCCAGCCGTTGGGTGGGTAATGGGTATCCCAGAACGGGTCGTCCTCCGGCAGGACCAGGCCGTGCCATCCCTTATGCTCGGGCCGGGTGCGGCCATCCATGATGGCGCTGTAGCGCAGATAGGGCCGGGCCTCCTTGACCCGCTGGATCTGCTGCCAGTGACCCGCCGCATGGGCCATGCGGATGTTGGTGTCATAGATGATCCGCAGCCGCCGGGGGCTGCCCAGCTGGGCGGTCACCACCTTGCCGGTGGCGGGATCCACCATGTCGGCCTTGCCCCACCAGCCCTTGGCCTGCAGGGTCGGCACCAGGTCGCGCTTAAAGTCGGCGAAGGTGCGCCCCTCGGCGATCGCCTTGTCCACGGCCTGGTGCAGATCCTGCAGAATGTCGAAGCCGGCCGACTTGGCCACGGTGAACTGGGTGGCGTGTTCCTGCTGCCAAACGTCCTGCCAGGCGAAGGACGGCGCCAGGGCCGCACCCTTGGCCCGGAAATAGGCGACGGCCTCCTTGGGCGGCAGCGGCTTGAAGACCGTTTCAGCCAAGGTCGGTGTCCGTCTCGCCGGCGAGGCGCCCGAAGAACGCCGCCCGGGCCAGCCCCTCGGCCAGCGCGGCAGGATCCATGCGGTCCACCAGCTCGGGCAGGCGGCGCTGGAATTCCTCCAGGCTGGCGCACTCCTCCAGCAGCTGCTGGATGGGGTCCACCATGGGCTTCATCTGCCGTTCCCAGTCCGCCAGGCTCTCGTCCCCCAGGTCGTCGACGCCGTCACGATCCACGGCCGGCACCTCCTGACTCTGGATGGCCAGGTCTTCCTCGGCCGGCGGCGCCTCGGGCGGCGGGGCCTTGGACGCGGACAGCAGCAGCGCCCCTTCGTCTGGATCGGGAATGCCCAGCTTGTCGCGGATGTAGGCCTCCTCGACCCGGCCTCCCAATTCCACGAAGGTCTTCAGGCGCTCCATCATCTTGTCCAGGTCGATCGCATCGGGCCGGTAGAGACGGACCAGCGGATACTGCTTCTGGGGACCGAAGTTCAGGTCCACGGCGGGGCGGACCAGGTCGCGCATCAGGGTGACCGCCAGCTGGGCCGCATCCCAGGCCTCGATGTCCTCGCGCACCTTCTCATGGGCATTGGCGGTGCCCACATGCTGGCCGGTATCGGTGGTGCCGGTCTGGCCCAGCACGGCCTTGGAACACTGCCGGTCCAGATAACCCACCAGGGATTCGTGCAGCTGGACATTGCCCGAGATCTTCGCCTCGAGGAGCTCCATCTGCATGCTCTCAGGGATGATGGCGGCGGCGTCGCTGGCGATGGAGCGCACGGCCCGCAGCAAGGTCGCCTTATCCTTGTCGCTCGCTCCGGGCCCGTATTTGCCCAGGCGCATGGGCCGCCCGAAGGCTTCGGCGAACAACACCCAGGACTTCAGGCCGAACACCTTGAACAGATAGGCCCAGGCCACGACCCGGGCCAGGCCGCCCCGGACCGGAACACCCGACTTCGAATCGTGGACGTGGTAGATGAACTTGAACGGCGCCAAGGGCTGCGGGCCCTCGTTGGTCCGCAGCATCATGGTCTTGCCGTCAACCCGGCTGGGCTCGAACCAGCGCGGGTCGCGCCACTCCAGCCGCGCCGGCCGCCATTGCCCCTCGCTGGTGTCCCAGATGATCTCGGACAGAGAATAGCCCTTGCCCACGGCATCGAGGACGCCATAGAGCTCGCCGGCGATCTCCGGCCGGGCCAGCCAGGCGCGCACCTCGTCGGCGATCCGCACGTCCTCGGCCTTGTCCGACACCGCTTCGACCTGCAGCTCCAGGCTGGCCACCTGCAGCTTGCGGGTGTTCAGGACCGACCGATAGTGCAGGTCCTTTTCTTCCATGTCCTCGGCCAGCTCCAGGTAGGCGGTGGGGTCGCCGTCCTCGGCCGCACGCAGCAGCCGGCCCAGGCGGATCGGGGTCAGGCCCTCGCTGGGATGTTCGCCCAGGATCGAGCGCACGCTGCCCAGCTCGGCGGCGGCCACCTCCTCGGTCAACACCTCGCGCCGGATCGGCTGGCCATCCGGCCCCAACAGCACAGGCTTGCCCATCAATATCCTCCCTCGCCAAACACCAATCGGCCGGCGTCGTCGTCATCCAGATCCGCTTGGCCCGCCCTGGTGGCAGGCGGCTTGGCGGACTCGTACTCGTACTCTTCGACCACCATCTGGCTGGCCAGGAAGAACAGCAGGTGGGCGATCACCGAGTCGCCGTGGCGCTTCTTGCCGCCGGCCTTGCCCGAGGCGGCGGCCTCACCCTTGCCCGCCTGCTGGGGCATGCGCTGGACCTGGGGTATGCCCCGGACCTTCTTCAGGGCGCGGTGGTCGTTGTAGATGTCCAGGTCGCGGGGCAGCACGGTCAGGCCGTCCTCGAAGGCGGCCAGGAACTTGGGCGCCACCTCGCGGTACCAGCTCTCGTTGATCTTCACCTGGGCGATCCGGCCCAGGCCGTAACGGGTGGCCGTCTCCTGGGCCAGGGGGGCGCCGTTACCGGTGCCATCCAGGGCGGCGGCGGTGAAGCGGGGCAGCCGGTCCAGGATGAACCACAGCACCTGGCGCTGCTGGGCATAGGGGACGTTGCGCAGCTCGACCACGAAGGCCGGCCGGCGCTCCATGTTCTGCTGCACCTGGCCCGGCCACAGCACGGTCAAGTCGCCCACCATGGCGAAGTCCTCGCCGAGGAAAGAGGGCAGCTTCGGATCCATGGCGGCCAGCAGCGGCGCCAGGTTGTCCTCGCACCAGCGGCGCACCTGGTCGTGGCGCAGGTCGTCGGGCAGGGCGAGGAAGTCGGTGCCCTCGAACTCCATCCGCAGCACCGGGATGTCCGGCCGCTGCTGCCGCTCCAGCAGGACCGAGGGGATGTAGGTGCCAGACCCGGCGCTCGGGATGACGAACAGCTCCTCGTCGGCGCCGGCGCCGTAGAAGCCGATGATCTTG
>CAYOKN010000067.1:0-12277 GCA_964404545.1 uncultured Rhodospirillaceae bacterium
CTTTCCGCGACGTGCAGAGCGCCGTCGGCGCGCGCTCCGGCGGCAAGCGGCTCCACTGGATGCGCGACGGCGCGGGCGACGCCGAATCGCGCCAGGCCTTGGAGAAGCTGCTGCGCCGCGAGCTGACCGCCCTGGCCACCCGCCTCAGCCTGTCCGGCCGGCTGCAAAAGCCGCCGTACCGGCTGCAGGCCCGCCTGGCCGAACTGGCCGACCGGCTGGGCGAGGCCGGGCGCCGCGCCCTGGACCGCAACCCCGAGGAGCCGTGGCGCCAGATGGTGGGGCTGATGCTGGCCCGCCTGCCTGACCGCACCACGCCCCTGCCCTATGGCCGCGCCGCCGAACTGGAGGAGGATCTAAGGCTGCTGCAGGACAGCCTGGAGGAGGTGCGCGCCGGCCGGCTCGCCCAGGGCGAGGTGGGGCCGGTGCTGGACCTGGTCCGCTGCTTCGGCTTTCACCTGGCGCGCCTGGACATCCGCCAGAACAGCCGCTTCCACGAATTGGCGGTAAGCCAGTTGCTGCAGGCCGCGCGCCTGGCCGACCCTGCCTATGCCGAGTGGGACGAGGAACGCCGCCGCGCCTTCCTGGACCGGGAGCTGGACAGCCCCCGCCCCTTCGCCCGGCCCGGCCTGCCGCTGGGGCCCGAAGCCGAAGCGGTCACCGCCTGCCATCGGGTCGTGGCCGAACAAGCCGCAAGTCACGGCACCGACGGCCTGGGAGCGCTGATCGTCAGCATGACCCGGTCGGTGTCGGACCTGTTGGCGGTCTATCTGTTCACCCGCGAGGCCGGGCTGACCGTGGACACGCCCGAAGGCCCCGCCTGCCCGCTGCCGGTGGTGCCGCTGTTCGAGACCATCGATGACCTGCGCCGCAGTCCCGACATCCTGGCCGGTTTCCTGGACCATCCCATGACCCGACGCTCGTTGGCCTGGCAGGCCCGCGCCGCCGGGCTGGAGCAGCCGGTGCAGCAAGTGATGGTGGGCTACAGCGACAGCAACAAGGACGGCGGCATCTGGGCCAGCCGCTGGGGTCTCTACCGGGCCCAGGAGGCTCTGGTGGCCGTCGGGATGAGGGCCGGCGTGCGGGTGCGCTTCTTCCATGGCCGGGGCGGCACCATCGGGCGCGGCGCCGGCCCCACCCATCGCTTCCTGGCCGCCATGCCGGCGGGCGCGCTGAGCGGCGATCTGCGGCTGACCGAACAGGGCGAGACGGTGTCGCAGAAATATGCAAACCCGGCCACTGCCGCCCACAACCTGGAACTGCTGATGGCGGGCACCGTGGCAGCCTCGCTGGCCACCAGTCCATCCGACGGCGACCAGGCCCTGCTGGCCGATGCCATGGACCGGCTGGCCGCCCGCAGCCGGGCCGCCTATGAGGCGCTGCTCAAGGCCGAGGGCTTCGTCACCTTCTTTGCCCAGGCCACGCCCATCGACGCCATCGAGAACGCCCGCATCGGCTCACGCCCGGTCCGCCGCACCGGCCAGCGCACCCTGGCCGACCTGCGGGCCATCCCCTGGGTATTCAGCTGGGGCCAGGCCCGGTTCCACCTGCCCGGTTGGTATGGCGTGGGCAGTGCGCTGGAATCCCTGCAAGCCGAGGACCCGCAGGCCTTCGACGCCCTGCGCCGCCATCTGTATGACTGGCCACCGCTGCATTATGTGGCCAGCAGCGTGGCCACCAGCCTGGCCACCGCCGACCCCGGCCTGATGCGGGCCTATGCCGGGCTGGTGGAAGACCAGGCGCTGCGGCAGCGCTTCCTGGACGACATCCTGGCCGAGCATGGCCGCAGTGTGGCCCTGGTCGAACAGCTCTATGGCGGCCCGCTGGCGGAACGGCGGGAGGCCGTTCATCGCTCGCTGGCCCTGCGGGGCGAAGCCCTGGCCCGGCTGCATGGCCAACAGGTGCACCTGCTGGGCCGCTGGCGGAGCCTGCGGGCCTCCGGCAGCCCGGAAGCGGCGGGACTGGAGAGCGCCTTGCTGCTGACCATCAACGCCATCGCCGCCGGGCTGGGGGCCACCGGCTAGCCTCGCCACCGGACGGGCGTCCGGCTTGCGGCGGCGCAGCCGGCGCGCCATCCTGGGGGTTCGTGCCGAAACGCCCCGGAGACCGAATCTTGGAGTTCCTGTTGCTGGCCGTTGCCGCCTTCCTGGCCGGCGGGCTGAATGCCCTGGCGGGGGGCGGCACCTTCCTGACCCTGCCGGCCCTGATCTTCACCGGCGTGCCCGCCATCGAGGCCAACGCCACCAGCGCCCTGGCGGTGATGCCCGGCTATTTCAGCAGCGCCCTGGGCTTCCGCCGAGCCATCGGGCCGGTGAACGGCGTGGGCGTGCCGGCCCTGGTGGGAGTGTCCCTGGTGGGAGCCCTGGGCGGCGCCCTGCTGCTGCTGTCCACCCCGGCCCCGCTGTTCCGGGGCATCGTGCCCTGGCTGATGCTGCTGGCCACGCTGATGTTCGCCTTCGGCCCGCTGCTGGTGGCGCGTCTGCGCGCCGACCGGCCCGCCGCGCCCGTGGCGGTGCTGGCGGCGCTGTTTGCGGTATCGGTCTATGGCGGCTATTTCAATGGCGGGTTGGGCATCCTGCTGCTGGCCGCCTTCAGCCTGCTGGGGCTGCAGGACCTGGTACGGGCCAACGGGCTGAAATCGGTGCTGTCCGCCGCCCTGACCCTGGTGTCGGTGGCCACCTTCGCCAGCGCCGGCGTGATCCGCTGGCCCGAGGCGGCGGTGATGATGGTGGCGTCCACCGCCGGCGGCTATGCAGGAGCCCATCTGGCCCAGCGACTGCCGACCCGTGTTCTGCGCATCGGGATAGTGGTGGTGGGCCTGGGTATGACCGTCCTATTCTTCCTGACCTAGGACGTGACCATCAGGCAGCCTTTACCGCGGCGGCCAGGAGTGGTCTGCTGGGCTTGGGGGACGAGGAGACCGACCAATGCCCGATTTCGAACGACATATGGGTGATTTCGACCGATTGCGGCTGCGCTCGCAATGTCTGCAGGATCTGAGCCGCCTGCTGCAGGACCGCTCGGCTCAGGCCAGCCTGGTGTCCGAAGTCCTGCGCAGCCGCAGCACTTCGTTGCAGCGGCTTTTCCAGCCCACGGGAAGCGACGATCAGTTGGCCGGGTAGCCCGGCTGCCCCGGCACCTTCAGCAGCGGCACCACCTGCTCGCCAAAGGCGATGCAGGTATTCTTGCCAGCATGCTTGGCGCGGTACATGCGCTGGTCTGCCAGTTCGATCAGATGCACCCAGTCGTCCACACCGTCGGCGATACGCTCGGCAATGCCCAGCGAGCAGGTGATGGGACGGCCATCGGGGCGGAAACCCAGCCCCACCTCACGCAGACGCTTCAAGACCACCTCCAGGCCGGCGGCGTCGGTATTGGGCAGCAAGATCACGAATTCCTCGCCACCCCAGCGGACCAGGGTGTCAGAGCGGCGCAGGATACGGCGCAGGGATGCCGCCACCGTGCGCAGCGCCATGTCGCCTTCCTCGTGCCCATAGCTGTCATTGATGGACTTGAAGTCGTCGATGTCCACGAAGCCGATGGCCAGGCGCGTGCCGGTGCGCGACGAAATGCGGAATTGCAGGTCGATGGTTTCCTCGCCCGAGCGGCGGGTGAAGGCGCCGGTGAGCAGGTCATGGGCGGCCCGGTTGATCAGCGCGATCATGTAATGCAACTGGCTCATGCCCGAGAACACCGCCACGCCCGTCACCAAGCCCAATAGCCAGATGGTGTTGGTGACCGTCTCGATTCCCACCGTGGGCATCTGGGCGACGCCGATGGCCGAGACCGCCAGCACCGGCAGCGAGAACAACACCACCTCGATGGCGGTCAGCGGGAAGATGGAGAGGCCGGCCACCACGACGAAAGGCAGCAGCGAATAGGAGGCGGCCAGGACTCCCGCCATGCCGCCCGTTGGAACCTCGAGCAGGAAGGGCCGGGAGACCAGATAGAAGACCGGCGGCACCGCCAGCATCAGCCAGAGCATCATATAGGCCCAGCGCATGCTTTTCTGGCCGTTGCCCATCCAGGCCAGCAGGCCGAAGGCAACGCCCGAGGCCACGCGCAGGAAGGCCAGGATGGCCCACAGCGGGAATTCGAACACGAAATAGTCCACCACGATCCAGAGCGGGGTGGCCACCGCGAACAGCAGCGAGATCAGGTGAACGCGCGAGATGATCAGCTCGGCCCGATGCCGCCGGATATGCGAGCTGTGCCCCTGGGGGCTCAGCAGCTCGTGCAGCTGCTCCCACGAATAGCGCAGCGGCGGGAAGGTCTTTTTCAAGTAATCGGCCAGCGTCATCACAGTCTCAATCGTACGGGCATTCGGCGAATTGGGCCTGGATGCGCTCTACCTCGTCCATGCAACGAGCCAGGGCGTCCACACAGGCAGGATCAAACTTTTTCCCTGACATCTCCTTAAGATGCTGCAGGGCGTCGGCATTGCTCCAGGCATGCTTGTAGGGCCGGGTCGAGGTCAGGGCGTCGAACACGTCGGCCACGGCGCAGATGCGCGCCTCGAGCGGAATGCGCTCGCCGTCCAGTCCGTGCGGATAGCCGCTGCCGTCCCAGTTCTCGTGGTGATAGGCCACCACATTGCGCAGGATGTCCACATGGGCCACGGTTTCGAGCCGGAAATCGCGCACCATGCGGTCCACGATCTCGGTGCCCTTGGTCACATGCGAGCGCATGACGTCGAATTCGGCCGGGGTCAGGCGGGCCGGCTTCAACAGGATATTGTCGGGTATTCCCACCTTGCCCACATCGTGCAGCGGCGCGAACTGGAACAGGAATTCCACGAACTCGTCGCTCAGGCCCCGCTCGGCCGCAATCTGTGTGGCCACCAGGCGGGCGAAGCGGCTCATGCGGTCCAGATGGCCTCCGGTCTCCTCGTCCCGGAAATGGCTGATCTCGCGCACGGTCTTGACCGCCGCCTGGATCATGCGGATGGAATCGAATTCCAGGATGGCCATATAGGCCACCAGCTGGGCATAGGGGGTGATCTGGTGCACCACCACCGGGTTGAAGAAGCCCGGCTGGCGCGAATTGAAGAACAGGAAACCGTACAGCACGCCAGAGTGGCGGATCGGCAAGGTGAAGCTGGACCGGAAGCCGCCCAGATGGATGCGGCGGCTGTGTTCGCGGTCCCCCTCGAGAACATCCAGATCGTCGATCACCCGGGGCCGGTCCGACAGGGCGCATTCGGACAAGGAGCGGGAGTCCGCCAGCCGCGCCACATAGTGGTTCAGCGGCGCCTCGCCCCCCTCGGTGCTGTGCACGAAGGTCTTCAGCAGATCGGTCTTTTCGTCATAGACAGCGACGGCAATGCGGTCGAGGCCGGTCAAGCCGGGCTCGCGCAGCAAGCCGACATGCATCTGCAGCAGTTTCTGGGCCAATGTCTGGTCGCTGGGCGGGCCGCCCCGCCGTCCCGACGAGGCAGACCCAACCGCGCCGTCGCGGTCGATCATCGCGTCTTCCCCATCCCCGGGCCGGCAGGCCCCAAACGGAGGCGCCGACATGGGTCTGCCGGACCCACACCCAGCAAACCGAAGATGAGGATGGCTTGGGAAACCAGCACGGTCAACAGGCTTTAAGCCTTTCGTAATAGCCCGGCAGGAGAGCGGGACGCCGGGGGGGCTTAAAGCGTCAACCCCTCAAAGCCATGTCACAACGATTAGGCCGAACCTCAGATGCCCGTTATGACCCCGGCCGAAGTGGAGACATCCCACAGAGGAGACGACTCATGACGCGCCTTCCGTCCACCCTTCTGACCGCCCTCGCCCTGTCCGGGCTGGCCGCGGCGCCGGCGGCGGCGCAGGAGGGGTCGCATATCTGCGCCGAACGCGAAATCCTGACCGAGAGCCTGGCCCGGGAATATTCCGAGGCGCCGGCGGCGCTGGGAATCTCGGACACCGGTAATGTGATCGAGGTGCTGGCGGCCAATGACGGCCGCACCTGGACCATCCTGATGACCATGCCCGACGGCACGTCCTGCGTGCTGGCCACCGGCCAGAGTTGGGAGGCCGTACCGCAAGTGGCCATGGGTCAGCCGCTGTAACAGATGGCTTCAAGGCCCCTTGGGCAGGAAGACCCGGTCGCCGGGCCGGATTCCCAGCCGGGCGGTGACGCCGCCGCCCAGTTCAAGCACATAGCGCACCGGCTCGGCCCCGGCCACCGGCTCCAGCGAGTGGGGCACGGTGCGCTGGGCGATGTTCACCACCCGACCGTCTTCGGTGATGAACAGCATGTCCAGCGGGATCAGCGTGTTCTTCATCCACATGGCCACATCCTCGGTCATGCCGAAATCGAACAGCATGCCGGCATCAGGCGCCAGGGTCTGGCGGAACATCAGCCCGCGGGCCCGTTCCTCGAAACTGCGGGCGATCTCGACCGTGAAACCATGGCGCGCTCCGGCGGCGGTCTGTACCTCCAGCCGCCCGCGCGCCATTTCGGCCGCCGAGGCCGGCAGCAGGGCGGACAGAAGGATCGACAGGGCGAGCAGCAGCGATCGGACCATGGGCCAAAGGGTATCAGGACCGATGTTTTTGGCGGTTAAGAAACTGTTCCTAAACCTGGGACAGCCGTCCAAACACCCATTTTTGCCCAACAGCTCCCTGCGTTTTTGCGGTGCAGCAAGAACAGCTGCAAGGGAAGCGGGCGGAATTCCGCCACACCATCAAGACCGATAAAATTTTATGCTTTTTGAAATAGAGTTTTCTCTAGTATTTGCAAAACTCTGCTAGGGTGATAAACCTGTTTCATTGCTTATGCAAAAGTGTTAAATCATTAATCCAGAAGCGACGCCGACCAAGTCGACACTTGAGGGAAAGGCCGGCCGAAGACGCCGCTGACGGAATTCAGAGATGCCGGGTCTCCCACCCGGCTACTGCGGGAGGCGATTTCCCCGCCCATCCCCTTCCCTCCCGCGAGGAAGCGCCGTGCCGTCAGGCACGGCGTTTTTCGTTGTTGGTTTTTTGTCCCTCATGCGCCGGGCGCCGCCTCCGACGGCTTGGCTTACCTCCGCCAAAGCTCCGGGGCGCTCAATGCGCCAGTCGCTGCGCTCCGGGTGCCCCACTCCTGGGAGCGCGGCCTTTCAGGCCGCTCGTGCCTTGATGCGGACGCGGGCGTCCGCGCTCCGGCGCACCGCCGTGGTGCCAGGGGAGCGCGGGCGCCCTCGCCCGCCCCCCCCTTTTTCATTGCCAACCCAGGCCCAGCGCCGCATCATCACTCGCCTTGAACCAGGGGGAGCCGGCGGTCCGGCTGAGAGGTTCCGAGCGGGAACGACCCCATAACCTGATCCGGTTCGTACCGGCGTAGGGATGGTCCCGATCACCGTGCCACAAGATACCGCGTCCGTTTCCACATCGCCTCCGCCCGCTGTCCAGGTGCATGCGGCGCGTCTGTCCTATGGCGGGCAGGCCTTGTTCGATGACCTGGATTTCCACCTGCCCGCCGGCTGCATCACCGGCCTGCTGGGGCCCAGCGGGGTGGGCAAGAGCAGCCTGGTGCGGCTGGTGGCCGGCCTGGAGCGGCAAGAGGGCGGTCGGGTGGACTGTTCCGACGGCCAGCCGCTGGCCGGGCGGGTGGCCTGGATGGCCCAGGACGACCTGCTGCTGCCCTGGCTGACGGTGCGCGAAAATCTGGTGCTGGGACACCGCCTGCGGCGCCAGCCGCCACCCTGGCGCGAGGCCGAGGCCATGCTGGCGCGGGTGGGGCTGGCCGATGTGGCCGGACTGCGGCCCTCGGCCTTGTCCGGCGGCATGCGCCAGCGCGCCGCCCTGGCCCGCACCCTGTTGGAAGACAAGCCGGTGATCCTGATGGACGAGCCCTTCTCGGCCCTGGACGTGCCCACCCGGCTGCGGCTGCAGGATCTGGCCGCCGACCTGCTGCAAGGCCGCACGGTGTTGCTGGTCACCCACGATCCACTGGAGGCGCTGCGCCTGTGCCATCGGGTGCAGGTGTTGAGCGGCCGGCCCGCCCGCCTGTCCGAGCCACTGCTGCCCGACGGGGCCATCCCCCGCGCCCCCACGGAACCGGGCCTGCTGACCCTTCAGGGCCGGCTACTGGAACATCTGCACCAGGGGGCGGCGCCATGAAGGAACGGCTGCTGATCCTGCTGGGGCTGCTGGCGGTGTGGCAATTGGCCTGGTGGCTGCTGGGCGCCCAGCCCTGGATCCTGCCCAGCCCGGCCGAGACCTTTGCCGCCCTGGCCGACCGCTGGGCGGTGATCCTGCCCCATGCCGGCGTGACCCTGGCCGAGATCCTGCTGGGCATGCTGGCGGGCTCGGTCCTGGGCATAGGCACCGCCCTGGCCCTGGCCCTTTACCGGCCGGCGGCGCGATGGCTGATGCCGGTGGTGGTGGCCAGCCAGGCCATTCCCGTGTTCGCCCTGGCCCCCATCCTGGTGTTGTGGCTGGGCTATGGCTTGGCCTCCAAGGTGGCCATGGCCTGCCTGGTGATCTATTTCCCCGTGGCCTCGGCCTTCCTGGACGGCTTGCGCCGCACCGATCCCGGCTGGCTGGACCTGGCCCGCAGCATGGGGGCCTCGCCCCTGTCCATCCTGCTGCGTATCCGCCTGCCCGCCGCCCTGCCCGCCCTGGCCAGCGGCCTGAAGATGGCCGCCGCCGTGGCCCCCATCGGCGCCGTGATCGGCGAATGGGTGGGCTCCAGCGCCGGGCTGGGCTATCTGATGCTGCAGGCCAATGCCCGCATGCAGGTGCCGCTGATGTTCGCCGCGCTGATCACCCTGGCGGTGATGGCGGTGGCGCTGCATGCCCTGATGGACGCCCTGACCCGCCGGCTGCTGCCCTGGCAGCCCGACAGCCATTCCACCTCCCCTGGCAGAGGATAGACCCGCCATGAAGCATCTGTTGCGTGCCGTGACCCTTGCCGCCGCCCTGACGGCCGCCACCCCGGCGGTTGCGGCGGAAAAGCTGACCATCCTGCTGGATTGGTTCGTCAATCCGGACCATGCCGCCCTGGTGGTGGCCAAGGAAAAGGGCTATTTCGCCGAAGCCGGGCTGGAGGTGGAGCTGATCGCCCCCGCCGACCCCAATGACCCGCCCAAGCTGGTGGCCGCCCGCAAGGCCGACCTGGCGGTGTCCTATCAGCCGCAGCTGCATCTGCAGGCGGCCGAGGGACTGCCGCTGGTGCGCGTGGGCACCCTGGTGGCCACCCCGCTGAATTCCGTGGTGGCGCTGAAGGACGGCCCCATCAAGAGCCTGAAGGACCTGAAGGGCCGTAAGGTGGGCTATTCCGTGGGCGGCTTCGAGGACGCGCTGCTGGGCGCCATGCTGGAAAGCGCCGGGCTGACCCTGAAGGACGTGACCCTGGTGAACGTCAACTTCTCGCTCTCCCCGGCCATCATCGCGGGCCAGGTGGATGCGGTGGTGGGCGCCTTCCGCAATTTCGAGCTGAACCAGATGGACATCGTGGGCAAGCCCGGTATCGCCTTCTATCCCGAGGAGAACGGCGTGCCGCCCTATGACGAGCTGATCCTGGTGGCGCACAAGGATCGGGCCAAGGACGCCCGCCTGCGCAAGGTGGTGGACGCGGTGGAGCGCGCCACCCTCTATATCCAGAATCACCCCGCCGAGGCTTGGTTCCTGTTCATCAAGAACTATAAAGAACTGGATGATGAGCTGAACCGCCGCGCCTGGGCCGCCACCCTGCCCCGGCTGGCCACCCGCCCCGCCGCCCTGGACCGCGCCCGCTACGACCGGTTTGCGGCCTTCCTGCAGCAGCGGGGCATGATCAAGTCGGTGCCGGCACTGACCACCTATGCGGTGGAGCTGCCCTGATCGCCGCGATACCGCCGGGCGGGGTTGCGTAACCCGCCCGGCGGCGATAGCCTTCCCTGGTAAAAAGGGAAAACGCCATGAGCATCAAGAGCATCCTCGTCCATCTGGCCAATGACGCCGACCACATGGCCCGCCTGCGCGTGGCCTATGCCCTGGCCAAGAAACACAACGCCCATGTGACGGCGCTGTACATCTCGACCCCCATCAACATGCCGGCGGGCTCCGAGGGCCGCGCCGCCTCGCGCGCCTATCTGGAAGAAGCCGCCGAGATCGCCGAGGAAAAGGCCAAGCTCATCGAGGCCGAATTCCGCGCCTGGTGCGCGACCCATCCCAAGGCCTGCGACTTCGTGCATTCGCGCGGCAATCATCTCGAGGAACTGGCGCGCCATTCCTATTCCGCCGACCTGACCGTGGTCAGCCAGACCGAGGGCTACAGCCTGGAAGACGCCCTGGCCGACGAACAGCCGGACCATGTGGCCATGGTGGGCGCCTCGCCGGCCCTGATCCTGCCCACCGGCTGGGGCATCGAGGACGTGGGCCGGCGCGTGGTGGTGGCCTGGAAGCCGACCCGCCCCTGCAGCCGCGCCGTGCGCGACTCGCTGCCGATCCTGCACAAGGCCGACAGCGTGACCGTGGTGCAGGTGCTGCCCGACGCCAAGGCCCGCGAAACCGGCACCATGCTGATGCACTGGCTGGAACGCCACGGCATCAAGGCCACCCGCGAGGAACTGCCCAAGACCGGCAACACCGCCGAGACCCTGGAAGACTTCACCGCCACCGCCGGCGACCTGCTGGTCATGGGCGGCTATTCCCACTCCCGCCTGCGCGAACTCCTGCTGGGCGGCGTCACCCGCCGCCTGCTGGAAGGCTGCCGCGTGCCGATCCTGATGGGCTACTGACAGCCCCTCACCGCCGCCGAAAGACGCATGGACGCCCGCGCCAAGCGCGGGCATGACGGCAGGAGAGCTTCGGGATCAATGTCCCGGCCTGAAAAAAGGGCGCCCCGGCAATAGCGGGGCGCCCTTCTTGTTGCTGCGTGGCAGCGGTGCCTAGAAGAACAACAGGGTGACCAGCAGGAAGGTGGGCACCAGGAACGTGATGCTCCAGCCCATATAGCCGAAGAAGCTGGGCATCTTGATGCCCCGCTCCTCGGCGATGGAGCGCACCATGAAGTTGGGGGCGTTGCCGATATAGGTGTTGGCGCCCATGAACACCGCGCCGGCCGAGATGGCGAGCAGGGTGTCGGCATGGGTGGTCATCAACTGTGCGGCGTCGCCGCCGGCGGTGTTGAAGAACACCAGATAGGTGGGCGCATTGTCCAGGAAGCTGGACAGGAGGCCGGTCAGCCAGAAATACATGGCGTTGATGGGCTCGCCCGAGGGGCCGGTCACCGCCGACACCACCGAGGACAGGGAACCGTTGGTACCCGCCTTCAGGATGGCGATGGCGGGGATGATGGTCAGGAAGATGCCCACGAACAGCTTGGCCACTTCCAGGATCGGCCCCCAGGTGAAGTCGTTGGCGGCGCGGCTTTCCGACTTGGTCAGCTTCAGCGACGCCACGGCGATCAGGATCAACAGCAGGTCACGGACCACGTTCTGCAGTTCCACATGCACATGATAGACGCTGAATTCGATACCGGGTTTCCAGAGGCCCGACAGCAGCACCGCGCCCACGATGCCCGCCAGCAGCAGCAGATTGATCTTGCCTTCCAGCGCCAGCGGCTCGGGCGTGCCCTGGACGGCCGGCACCGGGTCCTTCTTCTGCAGCAAAGTGTCCATGATGAAGAACACCACCAGCAGCGGGACGGCCACGGTCACCATGGGCAGCAACAGATGCAAGGTGGGCCAGAAGAAATCCACGCCCTTGAGGAAGCCCAGGAACAGCGGCGGATCGCCCAGCGGGGTCAGCGAGCCGCCCACATTGGCCACCAAGAAGATGAAGAACACCACCACATGGGCCACGCGGGCGCGGCCCTCGTTGGCGCGGATCAGGGGGCGGATCAGCAGCATGGCGGCGCCGGTGGTGCCCATCCACGAGGCGATCACGGTGCCCAGTCCCAGGATGCCGGTATTCATTGCCGGGGTGCCGCGCAGATGCCCCTTCAGCCGCACGCCGCCAGCCACGGTGAACAGCGCGCCCAGCAGGATGATGAAGGGGATATATTCCAGGAACAGGGTGTGCACCACCTCGTACAGCGCCACCGAGACCCCGAAGGTCAGGGTGAAGGGCACCAGGAAGGCCAACGCCCAGAAGGCCGACACCTTGCCGAAATGATGGTGCCAGAAATGCGGCGCCACCAGCGGGAATACGGCGATGGACAGCAGGATGCCGGCAAACGGCACCGCCCACAGCAGGCTAAGCTCGGCGCCGTCCAGATGCGGCGCGCCACCGCCTTCCGCTGCCATCACGGCAGAGGGCAGACCAATAAAAAGCGCGGCGAGAAAAGACGAGAGAAGGCTTTTCATATCTGTCCAAGGCAT
>CAYOKN010000068.1:0-12136 GCA_964404545.1 uncultured Rhodospirillaceae bacterium
GATAGAGGGGAGCATTATCCCAAGCACTCCCCCCTGTCAAACAGAGATTTGGTGGCGCCGCTGATTTCTTAGAAGGGTTTGACGATCACCAGGATGACGATACCGATCATCAAAAGGGTCGGCACCTCATTCATCATGCGAAAGAACCGCTGCGGACGGGTGTTGCGATCCTCGGCAAAGGCCTTCTTCCAAGCGCCCATCCAGAAATGGCTGGCGGTCAGCAGCACCACGGAGGCCAGCTTGGCGTGCAGCCAGCCATTCCCCGCCAGGCCGATGGCCGCCACCATCCACAGGCCAAAAAACCAGCTGGAGACCATGGCCGGGGTCATGATGGCCTTGTAGAGGCGACGCTCCATCACCTTGAACCGCTCGGACTCGGGGCTGCCTGGGGCGGCTTCGGTGTGATAGACGCACAGCCGCGGAAAATAGAGCAGCCCGGCCATCCAGGCGATGATCGAGATGACATGCAGGGCCTTGATCCAGAGATAAGGCTCGGTATCCAGAGTGATCAGCGGCATGGCGGTCAGTGTCCGGTATTGGGGCAGTTGCCGAAAGCCGCCGGACAAATCCGGCCGCCTTGGTGGGAACAGGGATTGCAGACGCCGGCCAGCCCACCGGTCACCAGCCGGGCCAGGCCGGCCACAAAGGCCGGATGGGTGGCCACCGCCGGCACTCGCACATAAAGCGATACACCAGATTCGACGGCCAGATGGCCATATTCCAGATCCAGCTCCACCAGCGTTTCCGAATGTTCCGAGACAAAGGCGATGGGCACCACCACCAGCGGCACCTTATCGGCGCCGGCGCGCTTGATTTCGTCATCGGTGGCCGGACCGATCCATTCCAGCGGACCGACCCGGCTTTGATAGCTAACCAACCAATCCAGGTCCGGAATGTTCAGCCGTTTCACCACGGCCTGGGCCGATTGTTCCACGTGAAACTGATAAGGGTCACCCCCGGCCACCACCTTCTTGGGCAGACCATGGGCCGAGAACAACACCCGGGGATTGCCCGCCGTGCCAGCCTTGGCGATGCCCTCGGCGGTCAGCGCGGCCACCGCCTCTACAAAGCCATCCTCGGTGGGATAGCAACAGATGGTGCGGGTGGGCACATCAAAGCCCGCCGCCCGGGCCGCCCGGTGCCAATCCTTGACCGACGATCCACTGGTGGTGCGGGAATATTGCGGATAGAGCGGCAACAGAACCGCCCGCGCGGCGCCCCACCGCTTGGCCTCAAGGATGGCCTCGGCGGCAAAGGGGTGCCAATAGCGCATGGCCAGAAAGCTCTTGAACTCGCCCTGCCCCAATCCGTTCAAGGTCTGGTCCAAGGCCTCGGCCTGCTCCTGGGTCAAGGGCACCAGGGGCGAGCGGCCGCCGATCTGCTGATAAATCTCGCGGGCCACCGGAGCCCGGCGGCCAGAAATCATCTTGGCCAGCAGCCAACGCACCGGGGTGGGCGCCCCAATGATGGCCGGATCATTGAACAGATTGAACAGGAAGGGCTGAACCGCCTCCTGGCTGTCCGGCCCACCCAGATTGAACAGAAAAACCGCCGTCTTCATATCCTGCCCCTTTGTCGGTCAGCGGGGCCGGCGCACCCGTTCGGCCAGCCTGGCCACATGCTCGGGCGGGGTCTGCGGCACGATGCCATGACCCAGATTGAAGATGAACGGCCCCTGCCCCAGCGTTTCGATGATGGCGTCGATGGCGCGATCCATGGCTTCGCCGCCGGCCACCAAAAGGATCGGGTCAAGATTACCCTGCACCGTGCAATGGGGCTGCAGGGTCTTGGCCGCCCAGGCCACCGGAACGCTGGTATCAATGGATACGCCATCCACGCCGGTTTCGATCACAAAACGTTCGTACAAAACACCGGCGCCGCGCGGAAAGCCGATCACCGGCACGCCCGGGCGCTCTTGATGAATACGGTCCACCAGGCGGCGGTTGGGCTCGATCACCCAGCGCACGAACTCGGCCTCGGGCAGCGCTCCGGCCCAGCTGTCGAAAATCTGCACCGCCTCGGCGCCCTGGTCGATCTGGCGAATCAGATAATCGCCGGTCGCCTGCACCAACAGATCGATCAGGCGGCCGAACAGCTGCGGATTGCCATAGGCCATGGACTTGGCATGGCCGAATTCCTTGGAGCCGCCGCCCTCTACCATATAGGTGGCCACGGTCCAGGGCGCGCCGGCGAAGCCGATCAGGGCCGTGGTCTTGGGGATGGCGTCCTTCAACAGGCGCACGGTTTCATAGACCGGGGCCAGATGGTCGTGCAGTCCCGAGAGGCTCAAACCATCCAGATCCCCTGCCGAGCGAACCGGCGTCAGAACCGGACCTTCGCCTTGGTGGAAGGCAACCTGCTGGCCCAAGGCATCGGGTACCACCAAAATGTCCGAGAACAGGATCGCCGCATCCATGCCATAGCGCCGCAAGGGCTGCAGAGTCACCTCGCAGGCCTGGGCCGGCGAATAGCAGAGATCCAGGAAATTGGTCAGGTCGGCGCGGATAGCCCGATATTCCGGCAGATAACGGCCGGCTTGGCGCATGAGCCAGAAGGGCGGTGGCGAGACGGTCTCGCCTTTGAGGGCGCGCAGGAATGGCTTGTTGGTCAAGGCGAAATGCTCCCCGGGATGTGGGCCTAATCCTTACAGGACGATGAATGGGATGAAAAGGATGGGGTGGTAGTGAATCCCTGTGGATATCGGGGATCGGTTTTCATCCACAGTTTTTTCAGCAGGTCACCCACAGGTCGTTCCCTCCTGGCCACGCTGTGGAAAAAATCGTGGAAAGCGGGGCTAAGTGGTTCGGCATATTAGCAGAATTATGGGGACAGCACCCTGGGGATGTCGGGGAAACAGGGTGACGGATTGAAACATCCACGATTTCGGGTCGAAGCCTTGGGCTGTTTTCAACAAGGGAGCAGCCGGCCGGATGGACTTGGGGTCAAGGTGTGTGGAAAATCACGGTCTTGCCAGAGTGCCCCGGTTATCCCCACTCTTCACCGCAATCCACAGGATAGGCCCCGCCCGCCCATGAAAATCTTCCACCTTCATCTGGTGTCCGACGCCACCGGCGAAACCGTGTCCTCGGTGGCGCGGGCCTGCCTGGTGCAGTTCGAGGGCGTGCAGGCGGTCCAGCATCAATGGTGGCTGGTCCGCACCCAGGGTCAGGTGGACCGGGTGGCGGAAGGCATCGCCGCCAATCCGGGCATCGTGCTTTTCACCATCGTGGACCGGGAAATCCGCGCTTTGCTGGAAGAGGCTTGCCGCACCATGGGCATTCCGGCCATTCCGCTGCTGGACCCGGTGCTGGCCACCTTCGAGCATTATCTGGAAACCGGCGTCCAGGGCATGCCCGGCCGCCAGCATGCCCTGACGGCGGAATATTTCAGCCGCATCGATGCCATGCATTTCACCCTGGCCCATGATGACGGCCAGTTGCTGCATGACCTGAACGAAGCCGACATCGTGTTGGTGGGGGTTTCGCGCACCTCCAAGACGCCCACCTGCATGTATCTGGCCAATCGCGGCCTGAAGGCGGCCAATATCCCCCTGGTCCCCGGCGTGCCGCCGCCACCCCAGCTGTTCGAGTTGACCAAGCCTCTGATCGTGGGCTTGACCAAAGACCCCAAGGCGCTGGCCGACATCCGGCGCAACCGTTTGAAGTTCCTGAACCAGGACGAGGACGAGACCGATTATGCCGATCTCGAGCATGTGCGCGAGGAAGTGGCCCATGCCCGGCGCATCTATTCCCGCCAGGGCTGGCCGGTGATCGACGTGACCCGCCGCTCCATCGAGGAGGCCTCGGCCGCCATTCTGCAGCTTTATGCCCGCCATACCGGCAAGACCCCATTGCTGGGAGGTCAGGAATGAGCGCGGCCCCGGTGGTGCTCGCCTCGGGCAGCCGCACCCGCCTGGCGCTGCTCGAAGCGGCCGGCGTGCCCGTCACCGTCGAGGTGCCTCGGGTGGATGAAGCCATGGTCAAGGACGCCCTGAAAGCCGAACAGGCCCCGGTGGAGCGGGCCGCCGAGACTCTGGCCGAACTCAAGGCCACCCGGGTGTCGGCGCGCCATCCCGGCGCCCTGGTGATCGGCTGCGACCAGATGCTGGAGTGCGAGGGCCGCTGGCTGGACAAGCCCGAAGACCGGGCCCAGGCCGCCGAGCAACTGCGCTTCCTGCGCGGCAAGGTGCATCGCCTGGTGACCACCGCGGTGGTGCTGCGCGACGGCCAGCGCCTGTGGCACCAAACCGACCAAGCCCGGCTGCAGATGCGGCCTTTCTCGGATGAGTTTTTGGAAGATTATCTGGACCGCGTCGGCGCGGCGGTGCTGTCCAGCGTGGGCGCCTATCAGCTGGAAGGCCTGGGCGCGCAATTGTTCACCCGGGTGGATGGCAGCCATTTCACCATCCTGGGCTTGCCGCTGCTGCCGCTGCTGGATTTCCTGCGCATTCATAAGGTTCTGGTGCAATGATCATTTCGGGCAAGGCCCGGCTGGCCGGCGTGATGGGCTGGCCCGTGGGCCACTCCAAAAGCCCCCGTCTGCATGGCTGGTGGCTGAACCACTATGGCATCGACGGCGCCTATATACCCCTCGGGGTTCCGCCCGAGCGGTTCGAGCAGGCGGTGCGCGCCCTGCCCGCCCTGGGCTTTGCCGGCTGCAATGTCACCGTGCCGCACAAGGAGGCGGCCCTGCGTGCCATGGACCATCTGAGCCCCGAGGCGCGGCGCATCGGGGCGGTGAACACGGTGGTGGTGCGCCCTGACGGCAGCCTGGAGGGACGCAATACCGATGGCTTCGGCTTTCTGGCCAATTTGCGCCAGGGCTGTCCCTCCTGGCAGCCCTCGGCCGGCCCGGCCCTGGTGCTGGGTGCCGGCGGCGCGGCCCGGGCGGTGATCGTGGCCCTGCTGGATGCCGGCGTGCCCGAGCTGCGCCTGACCAACCGCACCCGCGCCCGGGCCGAGGATCTGGCCGCCGAGCTGGGCGGACCAATTACCGTGGTGGATTGGGATGAGCGCACGGCGGCGCTGGAGGGCTGCGACCTGCTGGCCAACACCACCAGCCTGGGCATGACCGGCCAGCCGCCGTTGGAGATGGCGCTGGGGCCCCTGCCCGCGGGCGCCCTGGTCACCGACATCGTCTATGCGCCGCTGATGACCAGTCTGCTGACGGCGGCGGCGGCGCGCGGCAACCCGGTGGTGGACGGGTTGGGCATGCTGCTGCATCAGGCCCGTCCCGGCTTCGAGGCCTGGTTCGGCCGCCTGCCCGAGGTCACGGACGAATTGCGCGCCTTCGTGCTGGGGTGACATGAAGGTCCTTGGCCTCACCGGCTCCATCGGCATGGGAAAGAGCACCGCCGCACGGCAGTTGCGGCGGATGGGCTTGTGGGTGCATGACGCCGATGCGGCGGTGCATCGGCTGATGGGCAAAGGCGGCCAAGCGGTGGCGCGGATTGGCGCCACCTTCCCCGGCGTGGTGGTGGACGGCGCGGTGGACCGCACGGCGCTGGGGGCGCGGGTGTTTGACGACAGGCTGGCCCTGCGGGCACTGGAGGCGATCCTGCATCCCATGGTACGGGCCGAGGAGCGGGCCTTTCTGGCCCGCGCCCGCCGGGCCCGGCGCCGCGCGGTGGTGCTAGACATCCCCTTGCTGTTCGAGACCGCCGGCGAGCAGCGCTGTGATGCGGTTCTGGTGGTCAGCTGTCCGCGATTCCTGCAGGCGCAGCGGGTGATGAAGCGTCCCGGCATGACCCATGGGCGGCTGCGGGCGGTGCTGGCCAAACAGATGCCCGATCATGAAAAGCGCAAGCGCGCCGATGCCGTCATCCCCACCGGGCTGGGCTTGCGCCCGGCCTTGCGCCATCTGCGCCGGGCCGTCACACTGCTGACCGGTCTTTCAGGGGCTGGACTTTCGGGGAACTGACATGCGCGAGATCGTGCTCGATACGGAAACCACGGGCCTGGATCCCTTTTCGGGGCACCGGCTGGTGGAAATCGGCTGTGTCGAGCTGTTCAACCATCTGCCCACCGGCCGGGTCTTTCACCAATACATCAATCCGGAACGGGACATGCCTGACGAGGCTTTCAAGGTCCACGGCCTGTCCAATGAGTTCCTGGCCGACAAGCCGGTGATGGCCGAGGTGGTGGCCGATTTCCTGGAGTTCATCGGCGATTCGGTGCTGGTCATCCACAATGCCGAATTCGATATGAAGTTCATCAATTGGGAACTGGCGCAGCTGGGCTTTCCGGCCATTCCCATGACCCGGACCATCGACACGGTGATGATGGCCCGGCGCAAGTTCCCCGGCGCCCAGGCCAATCTGGACGCCCTGTGCCGCCGGTTCGGCATCGACAATTCCAACCGTATCAAGCATGGCGCCTTGCTGGACTCGGAACTGCTGGCCGAGGTCTATCTGGAGCTGATCGGCGGCCGCCAGCCTGGCTTGCAGTTGGCCAGTCAGGGCGGCGGCGCCTCGGCGCCGGGTGGCGGTGCCGCGGCGGTGGCCCAAGTGGAGCGTCCGCGGCGCGAGCCCCGGCCCCATGCCCCGCTGCCCGACGAACTGGCGGCGCACCAGGCCTTTCTGGGCAAGATCAAGGACCCCCTTTGGCTGAAGGCCGACGAGCCCGAGGCCAAATCGGCCTGATCCCTCTCCTTCCGGCGAAGCCATGAACCCGCCCGGCGCCCTGGCGCGTTGGTGCGGGAAGAAGCCTTGCATGGAGGAGAACAGATGCTGCGTCACTTCCGACTGCTGGCCCTTGGGCCGCTGCTGCTGCTGGGGGCTTGCGGAATGATGGGCGGCGGCCAGCAGACCGCCGGCCTGACCGTGGACGATCCCATGGAGCAGGTGTCCGAGGCGGCCGAAGAGGCCTGTGACGAACTGAACGGCGAAGCCACCCTGCTGGGCGTGCGCACTCTGCCCACGGGGCCGGTGGCGGTCTATCAGTGCCAGCCCGGCTGATCCGCCTGGTGACGCTGGCGGCGGCCGGCCTTGTGCTGGCGGGCTGCATGGTGCGGCCCGAACCGGATTGGCCGGCCGCCGACGGCATCGCCTTTGCCTTTTATCCCCAGGCCCAGAGCCTGGCCGACCTGACCGAGCAGGCGGACAGTTATTGCGCCGCCTGGGGCGGCACCGCGCGCCTGCGTCGGGTGGCGCCGGGGCCCGAGCCGGCGGCGGTCTATGACTGCCTGCCCGTCGCGCCGGTCCTGCCGGGCGATTAGCTGTTCTCGCGCACCAGCTCCAGCAGCTTATGCAGGGTGGCGCTGTCCAGGTCGCGGATGCTCTCGGCCAGGCGGTTGGCCAGTTCCGTGGCCTCGGGCGCAAGGCCGGCGGTGTCGATGGTGATCCGCGGATGGGACAGCTCGGCCAGGCGCTTCAGCTCTTCGGCCTCGTCCCAGATGATGTTGAAATAGCCGATGATCTGCATGACGAAGCCCGGGCTGGGCCGGCCCCGATTGCCATGCTCCAGGGCCGACAGATAGGCCGGCGACACATGCAGGTCCGCCGCCATCTGGCGGGCGGAGACATTCTTTTTGGCCCTGAGGTCGCGGATCTTGGCGCCGAACGGTGTCATGGTGGTCCCTGCTGTCGGGCCTACCTTATCCGTTTTATCAGCACGTACAACGCCCCTTCCCCACCATGCTGGGGTCGAGCGGTGTGGAAGGCCAGCACCCGTTCGCGCAGGCCCGCTTCGTTCAGCCAGCGCGGAACCTGGGCGCGCAGGATGCCGGTGCCCTCACGCAGGCCCTTGCCGGTGATGACGATGACGCAGCGTTTGCCGCTGTTCTGTGCCCCGGCCAGGAAGCCCTTCAGGGCGCCATAGGCCTGTTCCTGGCTCATGCCGTGCAGGTCCAGGCGGCCTTCGATGTCCATGGTGCCCCGGTTCAGCCGGTCCACGGTGCGTCGGTCCACCCCCGGCGCCTTGCCGTTGGCCAATTGCGGCAGGGGCGCCTTGGGCCGGGGGGCTGGCGGCGGTTCGGTCCGGCGTGGCTCCACCGGCTGGGCCGGTGCCGGCGGCGCCGGCAGCAGGGCGTCTTCCTCGGCGGAAAGCGGCTGCTGGTGCGGCAGGGGCGTCACATCCCGCATCACCGTCCGCCACAGCGCCCGTTCGGCCTCGCTGGGCTGGCGGGATTTACGGCCCCCGCCCATGGCGCTCATCCCACCAGCAGGATATGCAGGCGGCGGGGGCCGTGGGCGCCCAGCAGCAGGGTTTGCTCGATGTCGGCGGTGCGGCTGGGGCCGGTCACGAAATTGACGATGCGCGGCCAATGCTTCTTGCGGCGCAAGGTCGCCCAGGCCTCTTCATAAGCGCCCATCACCTGGTCGGCCCGCACCACGGCCACATGCACGTCGGGCAGGAAATTCAGCAGCGTGGGCGTGCCCTTGCCCGAGGCCAGCACGATGGTCCCGGTCTCGGCCACGGCGCCCACGGTGGGGGTGACGGACACCAGGTCGCCCGGCTGGGCGGTGCCGTAGTCCACCTTGAGCAGCCCCGCCCCATCCCAGGGCAGGCCCTTCAGGTCGGGCGCCACCCGGGCTTCCGCCGGCAGGTTGCTGTCGGCCAGGAACCGGGCCACCGCCCGGGGCACGTCCGTTTCGCTTTCGATACGATCCACCGTGGCGGCTAATTCCTTGGCCATCTTCACGAACAGTTCGATCCGCTCGGCGGGCTCCAGCTGGCCGCGCGCCGGGATCACGTTGGGCCGGTGCGCCTTCATGCGGGCATCCAGCTCTTCCATGCGCCGCTCGGACAGCCGGCCGCGCCCCAGCGAGGCGCGCACCGAGTCCAGGATCCGGTTGCGGCTGGTCATCGGCGCCTCCCCGCTTTCCATTGTTCCACGAAGGTGCCGCCGCCGGTGGGGGCCGGCAGGTCGCGCGCGTCCGTCCAGCCCTGGGCCAGCGGCAGCTTGGCAAAGCGCCCGCCCTTGCGCCGGCCCCAGGCGGCCAGGGCGCGCTGGCCGATGTCGGCGGCCAGGCGATACAGCCCCGGATGGCGGGCCAGGAAGGCCCAGGCAGCCAAGCCCCAGCGGTCGCGGGCCGGCTGCAGATGGCGCTCGAACTCGCGCTCACGCCAATGGCGCAACATGCGCGGCAGCGGGATCTGCATGGGGCAGACCTGTTCACACCGGCCGCACAGGGTCGAGGCATTGGGCAGATGGCGAGCGTCGTCCAGGCCCTTCAGCGCCGGGGTCAGCACCGAACCCATGGGGCCGGGATAGACCGAGCCATAGGCATGGCCGCCCACGGCGCCATAGACCGGGCAATGGTTCAGGCAGGCGCCGCAGCGGATGCAGCGCAGCATGTCCTCGAACTCGCTGCCCAGCATGCCGGACCGGCCATTATCCAGCAGCACCACATGGAATTCCTCGGGCCCGTCCAGGTCGCCGGGGCGGCGCGGGCCGCTGGAGAAGGTGGTGTAGGTGGAGATTTCCTGGCCGGTGGCCGAGCGCGCCAGCAGGCGGATCAGGGTGCTGGCGTCCTCGAGGGTGGGCACGATCTTCTCGATCGAGGACAGCACCACATGCACCCGGGGCAGGGTCTGGGTCAGGTCGCCATTGCCCTCGTTGGTGACGATCACCGTCTGGCCGGTCTCGGCGATCAGGAAGTTGGCGCCGGTGATGCCCACATCAGCGGCCACGAACTTCTCGCGCAGGATGGCGCGGGCCTCGTCCAGCAGCTGGCGCGGCTCCTCCAGCGGGCGGGAGGCCTCCAGATGGGTGTGCTGCTTGCGGAAGGCCTCTTCCACCTGGCCGCGGTTCAGATGCACCGCCGGCACGATGATATGGCTGGGCGGCTCGTGCCGCAGCTGGATGATATATTCGCCCAGGTCGGTTTCGACCGGGGTGATGCCGTTGGCCTCGAGATAGTCGTTCAGGCCCACTTCCTCGCCCACCATGGACTTGCCCTTGGTGACGGTCTTGGCCTGGGCTTTGCGGCAGATGTTCAGGACGATCTTGCGCGCTTCCTCGGCGTCCACCGCCCAATGCACATGGCCGCCCGCCTCCATGACCCGCATCTCGAAGCGTTCGAGATAGCCGTCCAGGTTCTGCAGCACATGTTCCTTCATCTCGCGGCCGGCGGCGCGCAGGGCATCGAACTCCGGCAGCCGCTCGACGGCGGCGGCGCGCTTGGCCCGCAGGCCTTCCTTCAGCCGGCCCAGGGCCTGGCCCAGATTGGGGTCTTGCAGGGCGGCGTGGGCATTGTCCTTGAAGTCGCGGGAGTGCAGCAGGCTCATTTCCCGTCCTCCTTGCCCTCGCCGATGGCGGGGCCGTCGGTCATGCCGGCCAGCACCTCGGCCACATGGCGCACCTGGGTCTTGGCGCCCAGGCGCTTCAGCTTGCCGGCCATGTTCATCAGGCAGCCGATGTCGCCGGCCAGCAGCAGGTCGGCGCCGGTGCCCTGGATGTCCTTGGCCTTGTCGGTGACCATCTTGTCCGAGATTTCGGGATATTTGACGCAGAAGGTGCCGCCGAAGCCGCAACATTCCTCGGGCAGGGCCATTTCCTTCAGCTCCAGCCCCTCCACCGAGGCCAGCAGGGCGCGGGGCTGGGCCTTGACCCCCAGCTCGCGCAGGCCGGAACAGGAATCGTGATAGGTGGCGGTGCCCTCCAGCCGGGCCTCGACCCCGGCCATGCCGCGCACATCCACCAGGAACGACACCAGCTCGAAGGTGCGCTCGGCCAGGGCGCGGGCGCGCGGCGCCCAGTCAGGGTCGCCGGCCAGCAGGGCGGGATAGTGCTTCTTGATCATGCCGGCGCAGGACCCGGTGGGCAGCACCACATAGTCGTAGCCGGCAAAGGTCTGGATCACCTGGCGCGCCATGGCGGCGGCGGTCTTGCGGTCGCCGGAATTATAGGCGGGCTGGCCGCAGCAGGTCTGGCCCGGCGGCACCTCGACGGTGCAGCCGGCGTCTTCCAGCAATTTGGCGGTGGCAAAGCCCACTTCTGGGCGGAACACATCCACCAGGCAGGTGGCGAACAGCGCCACGCGGGGCTTGGGGATGTGGCTGACGGGGGCAGAGGGGCTCATGGGCGGACGCTCTCCCGAAAATTTTTTGATCATTGAGCGGCCAAGCCTTTGCAGAAGCCGCTACCACGAAGGTGGCGTCATTGAGCCCCGAAGGCAACCCTGGGCGACCGCTGGCGCGGCAGCAGCAGGTAATAGCGGCCCTGGCTCTTCATGCGTCCGGCCTTGGCCAGGGCGGGCTCGCCCGCCCCCCAGAAGAAATCGCCGCGCACCGGTCCCTTGATGGCCGAGCCGGTATCCTGGGCCACCATCAGCCGCTGCAGCTTGCCGCCGTCGGGGTCGATACTGTCCAGCCACAGGGGCACGCCATAGGGGATGAATTTCGGGTCCACCGCCAGGCTGCGGCCGGGAGTCAGCGGCACCCCCTGGGCGCCCAGCGGCCCCTCGCCTTCGTTCACCTTGAAGAAGATGAAGCGGGGATTTTCCGCCATCAGCGCCGGCGCCTGGCGTGGATTGGCCTTCAGCCAGGCGCGGATGCCCTGCATGGAGGCGTCCTCGCCGGGCTTGACCAGGTTCTTTTCCTTCAGGATCGCGCCCAGGCCGCGGAATTTATGGCCGTTGGAGCCGGCAAAGCCCAGCTGCACCACGCCGCCCTCTTCCAGCAGCACCCGACCCGAGCCCTGGATATGCAGGATATGCAGATCGACCGCATCCTCCACATACAGCACCACCGGCGAGCGTCCGGCCAGGGCGCCGCCTTCGATTTCGGCGCGGGTGGCATAGGGCTTCAGGCGGCTGCCCTCCAGCCGGCCCACCAGCTCGTCGCCGGCCAGGTCGGGGCGGAAGTCCCCCAGATTGACGGTGACCAGGTCGTCCGGGCGGCCCAGCACCGGGATGCGGGCCTTGGCGGTGGGGCGGCGCGAGCCCTTCAACTCGGCCTGGTAATAGCCGGTGAACAGGCCGGTAGGATTGGTGCCGTTGGCGGCCAGCCAGGGTTCGAACCAGCTTTCGAAATACAGGCGGGCGGCGCGGTGGTCGCCATCGGGAATGGTGCGCACGGCGCCGCAGGGGCCCATCCAGTCGGCGGCGGTGCCGGCCACGCCGTCCTGGCCCAGGGCGCGGTCGGGCGGCAGGCGCAGGATGCGCTCGCAGGATCGGCGCAGGGCGGGCAGCGCC
>CAYOKN010000069.1:0-12096 GCA_964404545.1 uncultured Rhodospirillaceae bacterium
CCGGGGCCACCACATCCTCCGGCGCATCGCCGGTCAGCTGGTTGGGCAGGATGGACGCCAGCCTTCGGAACCAGAAGTCCGCCACGGCGGTGAGCACCTTGCCCTTGCCCGGGATGGGCGTGGGCATCACCACATCGAAGGCGGACAGGCGGTCGGTGGTGACGATGAGCATGCGCCGGTCGTCTATGGCGTAGATGTCGCGCACCTTGCCCCTGTGGATCAGGGGCAGGGACTGGATGGAGGATTCGAACAGTGGGGCAGACATGGCGGATGCGTGCTGTGGCGGCACGGTATTGTAGCGGGCGGGGCAGCGCAGTTGGCGGAATGCCGCCGCCGGGGCCTGGTAGCGGCGGCCGAGGATGCAGGCATGGCTGTCCTGCCTGTCCTGCCTGGATCGCAGGAGCATGTAGAATGAAACCACAAGCCAGGCATGCCCATGACATGAAGTCACCCCGTACCGCACAGCACTGCCTCCCGGTCCGGGCGGATGCCGTTGGCATGCGTTTCGACCGCTTCGAACTGGACGAAGCGAACGCCAGCCTGAAACACGACGGCCAAGCCGTGGCCCTGCCGCCTACCCCCTTCGCCGTGTTGTGCGCTCTGGCCCGCCGGCCCGGGACCCTGCTCACCAAGGAGGCGCTGCTGGACGAGGTCTGGGGCCATCAGTTCGTCAGCGAGTCGGTCCTGAAGACCGTGATCAAGAAACTGCGCACGGTCCTGGGGGACGACGCCCGGCAACCGCGCTTCATCGAAACCGTGTCCCGGCGCGGCTATCGGTTCATCGCCGCCGTGACGCCGCTCCTGCCCGATGCGCCCGCACGCCGGGACCTCCCGGACAGCGGCCCACCGCTCGGACGGGTCTTCATCGGTCGCGGGGAGGCCCTGGCGCGCCTGCACCGGGCCTGGGACGCGGCCTGCGCCGGCAGGCGCCAGGTGGTGTGGCTGGCGGGCGATCCCGGCATCGGCAAGTCCACCCTCATCGAGCGCTTCGTCGCGGACCTGGGCGACGTCGCCTGTGCCCGCGGCCAGTGCGTGGGGCAGCACGGCTCGGGGGAGCCCTATCTCCCCATACTCGAGGCTCTGGCGGAGCTTTGCCGGGGGGATGCCGCCTTGGCGCTGCTGCTGCGCGCCGTGGCGCCGACCTGGCTGCTGCAATTGCCATGGCTCGGCTCCCCGGAGGAGCGCGACGCCCTGCGGCGGGAGCTGGCGGGGGTGCGCCCGGATCGCATGCTGCGGGAGATGGGGGAGCTGTTGGATCGTTACACCGCCACCCGGCCCCTGTTGCTGGTGACCGAGGATCTGCACTGGAGCGACCGGGCGACCCTGGAGCTGATGGATCACGTGGCGCGCAGGCGTGGCAGCGGGCGCCTGCTGTGGCTGGCCAGCTTCCGGCTCGCGGAGGTCGTCGCCTTCGACCACCCCCTCAAGACTTTGCGGGAGGAATTGCGCCCCCACGGGCTGTGCGAGGAAATCGTGCTCGATCCCTTCTCCGAGCGGGAGGTGGCCGACTACGTGGCCTGGCGGGCGCCGTCCATGGCCGCGGACGAGGCCTTCGTGGGCGCCCTGCACGCGCGTACCGACGGCGTGCCCCTGTTCATCCATCATGTCATCACCGACGTCATCGAGGGGGCCAGTGAGACCGGTCGCGATAGGGATGTCGCCGTCCAGGTATCGAGCATGGCGATTCCGGAGAACCTGGCTGGTCTGATCGACCGCTACATCGCCCGGCTCAGCCCCGAGCAGCGGCCGTTGCTGGAGGCTGCGGCGGTTTGCGGGACCGAGTTTCGCGTCGAGACCGTGGCGGCCGCCCTGGAACGCGACGCCGCCTGGGTGGACGAGCTGTGCGACGGGCTGGCACGGGGGCGGTTATGGCTGAATACCCCGCGGGACGAGCCGGGACGGGCCGCCTCCCGGCGGCCGTATCGCTTTCGGCATGCCCTGTTCCGCCAGGCGCTGTACGAACGCATGGGGCGGGAGGCGCGGGCCCGGCTGCACCGCCGGGTGGGCGCCGTCCTCGACGGCGAGCGGGCCGCCGGCCTGCCGGTCACCGCCGCCGAACTGGCCTCCCATTTCGAGCTGGGCCACGAGCCCCTGACCGCCCTGGGGTATTACGCGGAGGCGGCGGAAGGGGCGCTGGCCCATCTGAGCCCGTCCGAATGCCTGGACCTCACCGGGCACGCCCTGACCCTCCTGGATCAGGCGCCCAAGGACGGCGAGCGCGATGCGCTGGAAATCACCCTGGCCACCCTGAGCGGGCTGTCGGCCAGCCAGACGCTGGGCTTCGGCGAGGAAGCAAAGCGTGCCTTCCAGCGGGCCTACCGGCTGCTGCCCTCGCTTCCCGGACATCCCATGCGGGGTCGTCTGCTGCATGGTTTCGGATTCATGCTCTGTCTGCGCGCGGACTATGCCGAGGCCCTCGATGTGGCGCGGAGAGCCGAAGCGCTGGCCGCCGAGACGGGGGATCCGGGGCTGGTGATCGCCGCCTGCATCGTGCATGGGGAAGTGCTTCAGCTCCAGGGCCAGTCCCGGGCGGCCCGCGCGTGGACCGAACGCGGACTCGCCATCGTGGAGCCCATGAACGGGGTGGCGGAGGAAACCTTCATGGCCGATCCCCGGGTCACATTGCTGGGGCTGTACGGCATCGAACTCCTGCGCCAGGGGCTCATCGGCCAGGCGCGGGCGCGGCTCGACCAGGCCCGTGCGCGGGCGGACGAGGTGGCGCAGCCCATGGCGCGGCTGGTGGCGATCTGGCACGACGCCCTGTGCGAGGTGCGTCTCGGCGACACCCGGCGGGTGGCGGCGCTGGCCGACGAAATGCGCATGCTGGTGGACAAGTTTGCCCTGGCCCACGGACGCATGGCCTGCCAGTGGTTCCGGGGCTGGGCGGATGCGCGCCTGGGGGCGCCCCGGGAGGGGTTCCGGCGGATCCGCGAGGCCTACGAGGCGAACATCCGGCTGGGCATGCTGGCTGGCGGCAGCGAGGTCCTGGGCTATGCCGCCGAAACCGCCTTGCTCGCCGGGGATCCGGACGCGGCCCAGGCGCAGATCGAGGAAGCGCTGCGCCACGCCGACGTTCACGGCGAGCGCGTCTATTTGCCGCAGCTGTTCCTGATCGAAGCCGCGATCGCGCGGGCGCGTGGCCAGCCCGACGCCGACCATGCCGCCCTTCGGCGGGCGGTGGCGGAGGCGCGGCAGCAGGAGGCGCCCTGGCTGGAACTGACGGCGCTGACCGAGCTGTGCGCCCGGGGCTCCGCCACCGACGAAGTCCGGCACGCCCTCGCCGCGCTGATGGATCAACTTCCCGAAGCGGCGGACACGGCCGCCTGGGAGCGGGCGAAGGCCCTGCTCGAGAAGGGTCGTGCCTGACCGATCTTCCCGTCTGGTAGCTCGCCGCCACTTGGAAGGGATTGTTGCTCAGGACTTCTTTCCCGTCGCGGCATCCCCGTATACAGGCTCGCCCCGGCAACGTCCCGCTCAACCTTCGCCTTCGTTGGCCAGGGCCTTTGCCGCGATCTCGTTGTAGAGGCCCAGGATGCGCCCGACCAGATCGTGGTATTCGGGATGCCGCTTGATCAGGGGCTGGGCGTTCCGTACGGTGGCGACCACTTCTTCCAGGTACTGCATGTCGTACTCCTCCAGGGTCCTGCCCTGATCGACCCGGACCTTCATCTCCAGTGCCCTGGGCAGACGCAGGGTGTTGAAGCCCTGCAGCAGTACTTCGATGACGCCCAAATCCTGGGTTGATTCGTTCATGGCGTAGCCCTCTCTCGCTGGTGGGGACCCGGTCGGCCGGGTCCGGGGGCGCTGCCGCGCGGGTCGTCGGGCGGCCCGGTCACGGTGATGCGCGGTCCCCTTCGTTATACCTGCAAGCCCGGTCGCGCATACCGGTGGACACCGGATTCCAACCAAACGACCACCTTTCGGTCACGACTCCAAAGCGTCGGCGGCCTACATTGGGACCACCGAATCCGTGTCCGACGAGCCACCGAAATGCCTCTAAACCCCGAATCCAAGTACCCCAGCCGGCGGGCGTATGTATTGAAGCTGCGCGGCGACGCCAAGTCCGACGCCATGACCGGCCGGATCGAGAACCTGGTCACCGGCCAGCAACGTGAGTTCGCCACCGGCCGCGAGCTGCTCGATTCCATCGCCAGGGATCTCGCGGCGGACGCCGCCGAGGCCGCGGCGGCGGACGACAGGAATGAAGGAAGGAATCATGGGTCCTCTGAATAGCCAATCCCGCCCCATGCGCCTCCCCCGGACCGGCCAGGCGCCGTTACGGGGGTTCGCGCCCGGCGCGCCGGCCGTCCTCGCTTTGCTGCTGGCCCTCGCCCTGACGGGTTGCGCCACCCCCGTCCTGGAGTCGTCGGTCCGGGTGCCCGAGCGTTTCGCCCAGGCCACGCCGGCCGCCGAGGCGCCCGAGGTCGCCTGGTGGGAAAGCTATGGCGATCCGGTGCTGTCCGAGCTCATCCGCCGGGCGGCGGTGGAGAACCGGGACATCCGGATCGCCGCCGAGCGGTTGCGGGCCGCCCGGGCGGGGGTGACCATCCAGCGTTCGTCCATGCTGCCCAACATCGGCGTCAGCGCCATGGGCGTGAACTACGACAACCGCTACGGCGCCCCCGCAAACCTGGCCGCGCCGGATGTGAAGGCCCTGGCCGGCGGCCTGGACGTATCCTGGGAGATCGACCTCAGCGGCCGCCTGCGGGCCGGTACCGATGCCGCCGCAGCCGACGCCCTCGCCGCCGAGCATGGCGTGCGCGGCGTGCGTCTGCTGGTCATGACCGACGTGGCCAGCAACTATTTCACCCTGGTGGGGGCGCAGCGCCAGCTCGAAACCCTGCGCGCCATCTCGGCCACCTTCGACGAGACCCTGCGCCTGGTCACCGCCCGGCATCGGGTCGGCCTGGCCTCGCCCTTCGATGTGGAGCGGGCCCAGACCGACGCTGCCCGGGCCCGGGCAGCCATCCCGCCCCTGGAGACCCTGGCCGCCGTGTCGCGCCACCGCATCGCCGTGTTGATCGGCGACCAGGCGGTCAACGGCGCGGCCATCGTGCCCTCGGACAAGGAACTTTCGGCGCCCCAGGCCCGGCCGGGGCAACCGGCGGAACTGCTGGAACGCCGGCCCGATCTGCTCGCCCTGAAGGCCCAACTGGATGCCGCCAACCTGCGCCGGCGTCAGGCCAAGGCGGAGTACTTTCCGCGCCTGTTCCTGAGCGCCCTGCTGGGCCGTCAAAGCCTGGAGATGAACAACACGGACCTGGGCGGGTCGCGCTACAGCCTGGTGTCGGGGCTGATCGCCATGCCCCTGTTCAACTGGGGCCGCACCGAGGCGATCAACGAGGCCGCCGAGGCCGGCCAGAACCAGGCGCTGTTGCGTTACGAAGACGGCATCGTGCGCGCCCTGGAGGACGTGGAGAGCAGCCTGGTGGCGCTACGGGACGAGCGGCAACGGGCCGGGCTGCTGCACAGCGCGGCTGCTTCCGCCGAAGTGGCCCTGGGCCGCGCCCAGTCCCTCTACAACCGGGGACAGATCGACCTGTTGCCCCTGCTCGACGCCCAGCGCAGCCGCCTGGCGGTGCAGATCGGCGCCAACGACAGCCAGACCCAGCTGCTGCTCGCCAGCGTGCGGCTCTACAAGTCCCTGGGCGGCGGCTGGCAGGTGTTCGAACCCGCCGCCCAACCGGCCCGCGGCGGCGCCACGCCACCCGCGAATTCGTGAGCCACGCATTTCGTGCAACCCGTACGAGAGAACATGATGAAAACTCCACTCCTTCCCTTCGTCCTCCTCATCGCACCGGTGGTGGCGATGCTTCCCGGCTGCTCGGAGAAACCTCCGGCCGAGCCGCTGCGTACCGTTCGCACGGCCGAGGTCCGCTACGACCCTGGCAAGGCCAGCGAGAGCAACCGCTACGTGGGCAGCGTGCAGTCCCGCCACGAGGTGGAAGAGGCCTTCCGGGTCGGCGGCAAGATCCTGCAACGCAAGGTGGATGTGGGCCAGAAGGTGCGCGAGGGCGACCTGCTGGCGGTGCTGGACGACGTGGATTACCACCACGCCGAGGAGGCGGCGCGCCAGGCCTTGGTGGCGGCGACCACCCAGGCACGCCAGGCCGAGTCGGACCAGCAGCGCCTGAAGGCCTTGAAGCTGGATGGTTCGGTCAGCGAATCGGACGAAGAGAAGGCGCGCACCGCCCTGGAGACCGCCAAGGCCAGCGCCGAGGCAGCCGCACGGCAGCTCGATCTGGCGCGCAACCGGCTGAAGTACACGTTGTTGCGGGCGTCGCGGGGCGGCGTGGTCACGGCGGTACGCGCCGAGGCGGGCCAGGTGGTGGCCGAAGGCATGCCGGTGGTGACCCTGGCCAGCGAAGGCGAGCCGGAGATCGTCGCCGACGTGCCCGAGGATCATCTGGCGGTGTTCCGGGCATCCCGCTACAAGGCCTGGCTGGCCAGCGCGCCTGACCAGGTGTTCGATGTGACGCTGCGCGAGCTGGCGCCCCAGGCGGCCGCCCAGACCCGTACCTACCGCGCCCGGTTGCGACCCGCCACACCCCGCCCGCTGCCTCTGGGCGCCACCGCCACCCTGGTGGTGGAACGCCCGGTGGGCGAGCACCCGGCGGCGGTGATTCCGGCCTCGGCCCTCACCCAGGACCAGGGTCGGCCCGCGGTCTGGGTGGTGCGCCCCATCGATGCCAAGGTGGGCACGGTGCGGCTCGTGGCCGTGCAGGTGCATGGCTATCGCAACGAAGACGTGCTGATCTCCGGGCCGGCAGCCGGTGAACGGGTCGTCACCGCCGGCGTGCACAAGATGGCGCCGGATCTCAAGGTCGCCCTCGGCGCCGCGACTCCCGACAGTGAACCGAAGCAGGCCACGCGATGAAATCCTTCAACCTCACCGAATGGGCCCTGGGCCACCGCGCCTTCGTGGTGTTCCTGATCCTGGTCATCGCCATCGGCGGTGGCCTGTCCTTCACCAAACTCGGCCAGCTCGAAGACCCGAACTTCTCCGTGCCGTCCATGACGGCCATGGTCATATGGCCCGGCGCCACGGCGCGCCAGATCCAGGACCAGGTGCTCAACCGCATGGAGAAGAAGTTCGAGCAGCTGGACCACTTCGAGAAGGTGGTGACCTTCGCCCGCCAGGGCTTCGGCGGCATGACCATCACCGTCAAGGGCGGCACCTCGGCGGCGGACCAGCGCGAGGCCTGGTACCAGGCGCGCAAGAAATTCAAGGACCTGGAGCTCGAACTGCCCGAGGGCGTCATCGGCCCCATCTTCAACGACGAGTACGGCGACGTGACCGGGCTGATGTACGCGGTCAAGGGCGACGGCATCGGCATGGGAGAGCTTGCCGACATGGCCGAGGACATCAAGCGGCGCCTGCTCAAGGTGCCCATGGTCAAGAAGATCGACATCTACGGCAAGCAGACGAAGAAGATCTATGTGGAGTTCTCCCATGAGCGGCTGGCCGCCCTGGGCATCACGCCGCTGATGATCGCCGACAGCCTCACCAGCCAGAACCGCATGCTGCCGGCCGGCTCCATCGACACCCAAGGCGACCGGGTGCTGATCCGGGTCGGCGGCCAGTTCGATTCCCTGGAAGACATCCGCAACGTGCCCATCGCCGCCGGCGGCCGGCTGATCCGGCTGGGCGACTTCACCACGGTCAGGCGCGGCTACGAGGATCCGCCCATGTACACCGTGCGCCACAACGGCCAGCAGGTGCTGATGCTGGGCATCGTCATGACCAACGACGGCAACATCGTGCAACTGGGCAAGGCGATGGACGAGGCGGTCGCCCACGTGCAGGCCGAGCTGCCCCACGGCATCGAGCTGGAGCGGGTGGCCGACCAGCCCACGGTGGTCAAGGACGCCATCTGGGAATTCGAGAAGTCGCTGATCGAAGCGGTGGTCATCGTGGTGATCGTCAGCCTGCTGAGCCTGGGTTTCCGTACCGGCATCGTGGTGGGGCTGGCGGTGCCCATCGTGCTGAGCGTGGTCGCCATCGTGATGCTGCCCCTGGGCTGGAACCTGGAGCGGGTCTCCCTGGGTTCGCTCATCATCGCCCTGGGCCTCCTGGTGGACGACGGCATCATCGCCGTGGAGATGATGATCGTGAAGATGGAGCAAGGCTGGGACCGGCTGAAGGCCGCCGCCTACTCCTACACCGCCACGGCCATGCCGCGGCTGACCGGCGCCCTGGTCACCACGGCGGCCTTCATGCCCATCGGTTTCTCCCAGTCCACCACCGGCGAGTACGCCGGCGGCATCTTCTGGATCGTCGGCATCGCCGTGCTGTTCTCCTGGGTGGTGTCGGGCATCATCACCCCCTTCCTGGCGGTGAAGATGCTGCCCGACTTCTCCGGGCAGCCCCACGGCGGGGCCCACGCCGATCCCTACGACACGCCGGCCTACCACAAGCTGCGGCGCTTCATCGACCTAGCCATCGCGCGGCGCTGGTGGGTCATCGGCATCACCGCGGGCGCCCTGGTCGCCGCCGTGTTCGGCCTCAACCTGGTGCCCCAGCAGTTCTTCCCCAACAGCTCGCGCCCCGAGCTGGTGGTGGAGCTGCGGCTCAAGGAAGGCGCCTCCTTCGCCGCGACCACCGAACAGGTCAAGCGGATGGAGACGCTCCTGGGCAAGGACCGGGACGTGCGCTTCTTCACCGCCTACACCGGCGCCGGCCAGCCGCGCTTCTACCTGTCCCTCAACCCCGAGCTGCCGAATCCGGGCTATGCGGTGTTCGTGGTGATGACCAAGGACACGGAGGCCCGGGAACGGGTGCGCGCGCGCCTGATGGCGGCCGCCTACGAGCAGTTTCCCCAGGCCTGGGTGCGGGTGACGCGCCTGGAGCTGGGCCCGCCGGTGGGCTTCCCGGTGCAGTTCCGGGTCGTCGGACCGGACACCCGGAAGGTGCGCGACATTGCCCGCCAGGTGGAGGCCGTGGTGGCGTCGAGCCCCAAGGTGCGCGACGTGCAGCTCGACTGGAACGATCCGGTGCGCACCCTCAAGGTGGATATCGACCAGGACAAACTGCGCGCCCTCGGCCTGACGCCGGCGGACGTGGCCCTGGCCACCCAGACGATCATGAATGGCGCCACCCTGTCGCAACTGCGCGAGAACGAGGACCTGGTGGATATCGTCGCCCGGGCGGTGCCGTCCGAGCGTCTGGACGTGGAAACGCTGAAGGACATCAACATCTACACCCGCCAGGGCACCGTGGTGCCCCTGTCCCAGGTCGCCCGGGTCGGCCATGAGCTGGAGGAGCCGGTGCTGTGGCGCCGCAACCGGGACATGGCCATCACCGTGCGCGCCGACGTGAAGGACGGCGAGCAGGGCGTGTCGGTGACCCAGGAAATCCGGCCCCGGCTCAGGGACATCGAGGCCGGGCTGCCCTTCGGCTACCGCATCGACGTGGGCGGCGCCGTCGAGGAAAGCGACAAGGCCAATGCCGCCCTGCTGGCGGTGGCGCCGGTGATGCTGGTCACCATCCTGACCCTGCTGATGTTGCAGATGCAGAGCTTCCCGCGCATGTTCATGGTGCTGCTGACCGCGCCCCTCGGCCTCATTGGCGTGGTGGCCGCCCTGCTGGTCTTCCAGGCGCCTCTGGGCTTCGTGGCCATCCTGGGCATCACCGCCCTGAGCGGCATCATCATGCGCAACTCCCTGATCCTGGTGGACCAGGTGCAACTGGAGCTGGCTGCCGGCCGCGACCCCTGGAATGCCGTGCTGGAGGCCGCCGTGCGCCGGGCGCGCCCGGTGGCCCTGGCGGGCGCGGCCACCGCCCTGGCCATGATCCCGCTGACCCACAGCATCTTCTGGGGCCCCATGGCCATCGCCATGATGGGCGGGCTCATCGTCGCGACCATGCTGTCCATCTTCTTCGTGCCGGCCCTGTACGCCGCGTGGTTCAAGGTACGCCGCGCGGCGCCGCCGGAGCCGGACGCCAGCCCCGCCGCCCAACCGGCTTGAGGAGTGGCGCCATGAAATCCGTTCGCGTCTTCGTCCTCACCCTGGCCCTCCTGGGCCCGCCCCCCGGGATGGCGGACGCTTACCCGACCCTGGACCACGCCACCCAGAGCATGGAGACCGCCAGCCAGGTGTTCGACCGCATGTTCACCGACGGCCTGAGCCCCCGGGAACGCGCCCACATCGCGTCGGTGCTCAAGGAGGCCCATGGCTTCGTGGTGCTGCCCAACGTCTTCAAGTTCGGCCTCGGGGTTTCCCAGATCCAGGGCAAGGGGGTGCTGGTCTTCCGCGATGCCCGGGGTGCGTGGCAGGCGCCCCTGCCCCTGCTCATCTCCGGACAGGGGGTGGGGCCCCACTTCGCCCTCATCGCCTACGATGCCCTCATCCCCATCCCGCGGCAGGTGAGCCTGGAGGAACTGTTGGGCAACAACCTGTCCTTCACGGGCCAGGACACCATCGGTCCCCTCCAGTCCTATGGCTCCACCTCGGGCAGGTTCGTCGCCTATGCCCGGGGGAAAGGGCTTTCCGCCGGCCTGGCCCAGGACACCCTCCACATCACTCTGGACCAGCAGGCCATCCAGGCCCTCTACGGCATCCACGTCGCGCCGCACGAGATCGCCGGGGGCAAGCTGGAAAATTGCCGCAAGCCCCTGCCGGTTCAGAAACTCTTGGAAAAGGCCAATGAGTTCACCGCTGGCGCGCCCATCACCACCATCCTGACACCGCGATGAGCCGACGCGGCCCCTGCGAAGGAGAACCATCATGCAAGCCTTGCCTCGTGTACTTATCCTCGTGTGGGTGTTCGCGCTACCCATGCCCTCCCAGGCAGGGGGAGAGGCCATGACGGTCACCATCGAGAACGACGTGTTCACCGGGTCCGACAACAATTACACCAACGGCATCGGTCTGACCTGGGTGTCGCGGGAAATCGACACCTACGACGAAAACAGCTTCATCAGAAAGTGGGGGCGGTTCTGGACCTTCCTGCCAGGCGTCGGCGACGAGGGCTACAAGACCTATGCATCGTGGTCCCTGGTGCAGGAAATGCACACCCCGGACGACATCAAGAACCCGAATCCTCCCCTGGACGATCAGCCCTATGCCGGCATCCTGTATGTGGACAGTGTCCTCTATGCCCGCAAGGAACGTTGGGCCCATACCTGGCAGCTCAAACTGGGCGTGGTGGGCCCAGCCTCCCACGCCGACGACGTGCAGAAGGATTTCCACCGGGCCATCGGCGCGGACAGGCCCATGGGCTGGCACACCCAGCTCCCGAACGAGCCGGTCATCAATGTGGGTTACACCGCCGCCTACCTGCTGGCACAAGGCAAGGCGGGAGCATCCGCCACGTGGAGAGTCGTTCCCGTGGCCACCGCCGGGCTGGGCAACTACTTCACCGGGGCTGGACTCGGGCTCTATGGCGAGGTCGGCTGGAATCTCGTCGATGCCCTCGGCGGAACCGCTCTGCGCTCGGGTCTCAATGCGGCCTCCACGGTCGGCGCGGGCCCGGTGCATGGCTGGTCCGTGTCCTTGTCCGGTGGCCTGGCGGGCTACGGCGTCGCCCACTATCTGCCCCTCGACGGCACCGTGTTCAAGGACAGCCGGTCGGTCGACTCGGAGCCCTTCGTCGGCATGGCCACGTTCGGCATTTCCGTGCGGCATCGGGATTTCGTCCTCGGCCTCGCGCAAACCTACTTTACCGACACGTTCAGGACCCAGCGCAAGCGCTCCGATTTCGGTACCCTGAGCCTGTCCTGGTATTACTGAAACGGCCAGCGTCGGCTTCAACAGTCGGTGGTCATCCCCTCGCGTTCCTGTCCGAACAGCGGCCCCTGTGCCCGGGCGGCCCACGCGTATCCCGCCACACGTTCACTCGTGGCAGTCAGTGCAGGTGTGGCACTCCACCCTGGCAGCAGGGCGCGTACTCGGCCAGGCATGCAAAAAAGGCGGCCACCGGCCGCCTTTTTCGTCGCCTGCGCGAGGCTTAGTTGACCTTGGGGTCCAGCTCGCCTTTGTCGTAGCGTTTCTGCATTTCTTCCAGGCTGTATACCTTGCCGATCTTGCTGGCCTGGCCAGCGGCGCCGAAGGCTTCATAACGGGCCTTGCAGATGCCGGACATGGCCTTGGTGG
>CAYOKN010000070.1:0-11983 GCA_964404545.1 uncultured Rhodospirillaceae bacterium
CCAAGGGCATCCATACCCTGAACCAGGCGGTGAAGACCCTGAACATCACCATGGAACTGCATCAGCGCCAGGTGGCGTTCTAGGAGCGCCTTCAGCGCGGGCCCTCACCCCGGCCCCTCTCCCGCAGGCGGGCGAGGGGAAAAATGAAAACGCCCGCCAAGGTCTCCCCTGGCGGGCGTTTTGCTTTGGAACTGGCGGGCCGTCAGGCCTCGGCGCCGTCCTCGTCATAGTGGGTCGGGGCCACCGTGCCGGCGCGGGGGCGGGACAGGATCACCGCCTTTTCCAGGTCGGCTTCGGTGCACAGGCCCAGGGTCACCGGATTGCGCGGCTTGATGTTGCTGGCATTCCAGTGGGACTTGTCGCGCACCTTGGCGATGGTTTCCTTGGTGGTGCCGATCAGCTTGCACACCTGGGCGTCGGTCAGCTCCGGGTGGTGCTTCAAAATCCAGGCGATGGCGTCCGGGCGGTCGCCCCGCTTGGAGACCGGGGTGTAGCGGCCGCCCTTCTGCTTGCTCTTGGGCAGCTCATAGGCCGGGGACAGGCGCAGGCGGGCGTTGTCGTCCTTCTCGCAGCGCGAGATTTCCTCAGGCGTGAGCTGGCCGTTGGCAAGGGGGTCCTGGCCGACGATGCCGGTCGCCACTTCGCCGTCCGCGATGGCCTGCACCTCCAGCTCGTGCATGCCGCAGAAATCTGCGATCTGCTCGAAGCTGAGCGCGGTGTTCTCAACCAGCCACACGGCCGTCGCCTTGGGCATGAGCGGCAAGGCCATACAATCCTCCTTTAATGATCCGGGATCAACGTGGCCAGGAATTGGCCCCGGCCCAGCGTGATGATGGGCTGACGTTGAATGGAATGGCACTGTTATAGCCTTGCCCTGGGCTCGTGGTCAAACCCCGGCCAAACGCCTTATGGCATAAGAACTATTTTGCCGATATGGCGGCTCTCTTCCATCATCTGATGCGCCTTCGCCGCCTCTGCCAGGGGGAAGGTGGCATGGATCACGGGGGCCATCCTGCCCTCATCCAGAAGAGGCCAGACCCTGGCCTTGAGCGCCTCGGCGATGCGCGCCTTGGCGGCCACCGGCTGGATGCGCAGGGTGGAGCCGGTCAGGGTCAGGCGCTTCAGCATCACCGGCAGGAAACTAACCTCGGCCTTGGCGCCCTTCAGGAAGGCGATGTTGGCCAGCCGCCCGTCCTTGGCCAGGCATTTGACATTGCGGTTGATATAGTCGCCGCCCACCATGTCCAGGATCACGTCCACGCCCTTCTTGCCCAGCTGTTCGGCCACCACCTCGACGAAATCCTCGGTCTGGTAGTCGATGGCGCGGTCGGCGCCCAATTTGCGGCAGGCCTCGCATTTCTCGGCGCCGCCGGCGGTGGCCAGAACCGGGCCGGCGCCCAGCGCCTTGGCCATCTGGATGGCGGTGGTGCCGATGCCGCTGGTGCCGCCATGCACCAGGAAGCTTTCGCCCGGCTGCAGGGCGCAGCGGTCGAACACATTGTACCAGACGGTGAAGACGGTCTCGGGCAGCGCGGCGGCGCGCACCATGTCATAGCCCTTGGGCAACGGCAGGCACAGCTCGGCGGCGGCGGTGGCGTATTGGGCATAGCCGCCGCCCTGCAGCAGGGCGCAAACCGCGTCGCCCACGGCCAGGCTGGTGACGCCTTCGCCCAGGGCGGCCACGGTGCCGGCCACTTCCAGGCCCAGGATGTCCGAGGCGCCGGGCGGGGCGGGATAGTTGCCCTGGCGCTGGATGATGTCGGGGCGGTTGACGCCGATGGCCTCCACCTTGATCAGCACCTCGCCGGCGGCGGGCTGGGGCAGGGGGCGGGTGCCCAGGGCCATCACCTCGGGGCCGCCGGTGCCCTTGGTCTCGATGCAGGTCATGGTGGCGGGCAGTGTCATGGTGGTCCCCTTCCTGGCTCAACAAACGGCATGCAGTCTGGTACCTTCGTCCCCGGCTGGCAAGAGGACGGCAGAACCATGGATTGGGACGAGTTGGACCCGCGCAAGGCGCCCAAGGCATTGAAGAACCTGGACCCGCTGTCGGTCGAGGAACTGAATGACTACATCGCCGAGCTTGAGGCCGAGATCGGCCGCGCCCGCGCCGCCATCCAGTCCAAGCAGCAGGTTCGGTCGGGTGCCGAGGGCCTGTTCAAGAAACCGTAACTCCCACCGGGCAGGATGGGGGCAATTGGAGGGGAACGCATGCTTTTGAAGGGCAAGACCGCCGTCGTCACCGGCTCCACCAGCGGCATCGGCCTGGGCATCGCCCGGTCGCTGGCCGCCGAGGGCTGCGCCATCATGCTGAATGGCCTGGGCGACGCCGCCGCCATCGACCAGCTGCAAAAGGAGCTGGCGCAGGAATTCGGCGTGGCCGTGGCCTTCAACGGCGCCGACCTGTCCAAGGGCGATGCCTGCGAACAGCTGATCCGCGATGCCGAGGACAAGCTGGGCAAGGTGGACATCCTGGTGAACAATGCCGGCATCCAGCATGTCTCGCCGGTGGAGGACTTCCCCGCCGACCGTTGGGATGCGGTCATCGCCATCAACCTGTCCTCGGCCTTCCACACCATCAAGGCGGCGCTGCCCGGCATGAAGAAGCGCGGCTGGGGCCGGCTGATCAACGTCGCCTCGGCCCATGGCCTGGTGGCCTCGGTGAACAAGTCGGCCTATGTGGCCTCCAAGCATGGCATCGTCGGCCTGACCAAGGTGGTGGCGCTGGAAAACGCCCAGAGCGGCATCACCTGCAACGCCATCTGCCCCGGCTGGGTGCGCACGCCCCTCGTGGAGCGCCAGATCGAGGCCCGCGCCGCCGCCAATGGCCAGACCGTGGAGCAGGCCTCCTACGACCTCTTGATCGAAAAGCAGCCCTCGGCCCGCTTCACCACCGTGGACCAGTTGGGCGGCCTGGCCGTGTTCCTGTGCTCGGACGCGGCCTCGAACATGACCGGCATCAGCCTGCCCATGGATGGCGGCTGGACCGCGCAGTAACTTTCCCCTTCCTGATCGAAAAGGTTCGCCCGTGCCCCGCCTGTCCCGCCTGCTGCTCGCCTCTGCCCTGGCCGTCGCCCCGCTGCCCGCCCTGGCGGCCGGGGTGTTGAAGGGCGATTATGTGGTCTGCAAGACCCGGGACGACCTGGACGAAGCTGTCCGGGTGGCGGTCAAGGGTGACGAGAAGTCCATGGCGGCGCTGCTTTCGGGCAGCGCCTGCCGCGCGACCAAGGCGGGGGAGAAGGTCAAGGTGCTGTCCCGCTCGGCCACCCATGTGAAGCTGCGCCCGGCCGGCACCAAGGCCACCTGGTGGACGGTGACCGAGGCCATGGGCAAGTGACCCCCGACCATCACCCCACCCGGGCCGACTACCGGTTCTTTGCCGCCATTCCCACCCGCTGGTCGGACAATGACATGTTCGGCCATGTGAACAATGTGGAGTATTACCGCTTCTTCGAGGCGGTGATCACCGCCCTTTATCACGGCCCCGCCCGGCTGGACCTGCATGCCAGCCCGGTGATCCCCTTCGCCGCCGAGACCGGCTGCCGTTTTCGCTTCCCGCTGTCCTTCCCGGAAACCGTGGAGGGCGGGCTGGTGGTGGAGCATGTGGGAACCTCCAGCATCCGCTTCGGCATCGGCCTGTTCCGCCAGACCGTCGAGCAGGCGGCGGCTCACGGCCACTGGGTGCATGTCTTCGTGGACCGCGCCACCCAGAAATCCGCCCCCATCCCCGACGACCTGCGCGCGGTGTTCGAGGGGCTGCGCGCCTGACGGCGCGGTGACGGGAGAGCGTCAGCGCCGCGTCACCAGCCCCGTATAGGCCTCCATCACTCCCAGCAGCCGCTCCACGATGCCCAGGCCGAAATAGCGTTCGATCTCGGCGGTCTGGCTGTGGTCTTGCAACAGGTCGAAGACCCGGCCGAACATGGCGTCGAACAGGGTGTGGAAGTGGGTTTCCGAGGCCTGGAAGCGCACGTCGGTGGGGTGGCGCAGATTGGTCAGGAACTCGTCATGGGTGCGCTGCATGTCGCCGAAGGCCAGCAGGCAGCGGATCAGCAGCTTGTGGGTCATCAGCCGCGAGTCGGCGCGCGAGAACAGGCTGGTGCGCAGGGACTGGTCGGATTCGTCGGGGTGCAGGGCCAGAAGCTGGTCGGCGTCCGAGTTCAGATCGCCATAGGCCACGCTGCCCATGACCTTGGCCAGGAACACCTCGAAGCCGGGCAGCACCGCGCGGGGCAGGGCCGGGGCGCGCCAGGGCGGGGCGTCCTGCAGCCGGTCCGAGAACAGGCAGACCAGGAACCGCATGAGGAACCGCCGCCGCCGGTCCTGGGCATGGCGGGGCCGAACCCGGATCATGGTGGCGGCCATGCCCTCGTCGAACAGTGCGGTGGCGCAAAGCCGGCAGTTCTGGGCGTAGGCCTGGCGCATATTGTCCACATAGGCCTGGGTCTGCTCGGTCAGTTGCGGTTGCTCCCGCTTGACCGACAGCGACACCGCCAGGCTGCCCAATTGCTCCAGCAATTTCTCATTGTCGGCGATACGGCCGCGTTTCAACGCGTCCTTGCTCATGGTTCGTCCCCCCGATGCGAAGCGGCTGTGTTGCCTTTTTCTTTCAGCATAGGGAAAGCAGGCCGGGCCGTCACCTGCCGGGAATGCGGGGTCTGACAGTGTCGCATCCCTGTCGGCTTTGATACAAATGCGTCGGTTTTATGCCCCCGCCCCTCGGATTGACAAAACTCAATGCAATAGGAATCAACGGCTTGGATAAGAGAGCCCCAAACTGGAACGGGACTTGCTTACTAGCCCTCCCGAGAGTTCCTTTGCAAAACCGACCGGCAGGGGAATGACGGGGATTGACGGAGAGAGCCATGCATATCGTCGTGTGTATCAAGCAGGTGCCCGACAGCGCCCAGATCCGCGTGCATCCGGTCACCAACACCATTATGCGCCAGGGCGTCCCGACCATCATCAACCCGTACGATCTCTTCTCGCTGGAAGAGGCCCTGCGGATGAAGGACAAGTTCGGCGCCAAGGTGACCGTGGTGACCATGGGGCCCAAGATGGCCGAGACCTCGCTGCGCAAGGCGCTGGCCTATGGAGCCGATGACGCGGTGCTGCTGACCGACCGCGCCTTCGCGGGCTCGGACACCTTGGCCACCTCCTATGCGCTGGCCAGCGTGATCAAGAAGATCCACGACGAGCGTCCGGTGGACATCGTGTTCTGCGGCAAGCAGACCATCGACGGTGACACCGCCCAGGTGGGTCCCGGCATCGCCAAGCGCCTGGGCATGCAGCAGCTGACCTACATCTCGTCGGTCGAGAGCGTGGACTTCGCCGCCCGCGAGATCGTGGTGCAGCGCCGCGCCGAGGGCGGCGTGCAGGTGATGAAGACCGCGCTGCCCTGCATGATCACCATGCTGGAAGGCACCAACCGCATCCGCTTCGGCAAGATGGACGACAGCTTCCGCGCCGCCCGCTACGAGCTGCCCGAATGGAATGCCGCCGCCGCCGGTGTCGAGGACGTGTCCCTGTGCGGCCTGCGCGGTTCGCCCACCGTGGTGAAGAAGGTGTTCGCGCCCAAGCCCCGCGCCGAGAAGGCCAAGCAGATCGCCACCGAGGGCAAGAGCCCCGACGAGATCGCGGCCGCCTGCATCGAAACCCTGTTCCAGGCCAATGCACAGCTTGAGGGCGATCTCCTCAAGCTGGCCGCCGCCAACGCCTGACCGTAGGAGAGAGACATGAGCAACGATCAGTCCGTACCGCGCGGCAAGCAGAAGGCCCAGCTGGACGAGCGCCTGCTCGCCTACCAGGGCGTCTGGGTGTTCATCGAGCTGGAGCGCGGCTCCGTGCATTCGGTGTCGTGGGAGCTGCTGGGCGAGGGCCGCAAGCTGGCCGACACCCTGGGCCGCGAGCTGGCCGGCGTGGTCATGGGCCCGCCCGGCGAAGCCACCCGCAAGGCCGTGGCCGAAGCCTATGAGTTCGGCGCCGACAAGGTTTACCTGGTCGAGGACCCGCTGCTGGAGAACTACCGCAACGAGCCCTATTCCAAGTGCCTGACCGACCTGGTCAACAAGTACAAGCCCGAGATCCTGCTGCTGGGCGCCACCACCCTGGGCCGCGACCTGGCGGGCTCGGTGGCCACCACGCTGAAGACCGGCCTGACCGCCGACTGCACCGAGCTGGCCATCGACCTGTCGGACGGCCGCTCGCTGGCCGCCACCCGCCCCACCTTCGGCGGCTCGCTGCTGTGCACCATCTACACCCTGAACTACCGCCCGCAGATGGCCACCATCCGCCCGCGCGTGATGGCCATGCCCGACCGCAAGGAAGGGCGCACCGGCAGCCTGGTGGAAGACAGCCTGGGCATGGTCGAGACCGACATCATCACCAAGGTGCTGGAGTTCATTCCCGACCGCGAGCAGAACAAGGCCCAGCTGGCCTATGCCGACATCGTGGTGGCCGGCGGCCGCGGCTTGGGCAAGCCCGAGAATTTCAAGCTGATCACCGACCTGGCCGCGGTGCTGGGCGCCGAATATGGCGGCTCGCGCCCCCTGGTGCAGAACGGCTGGATCGAGGCGGACCGCCAGATCGGGCAGACCGGCAAGACGATCCGGCCCAAGCTCTATATCGCCGCCGGCATCTCGGGGGCCATCCAGCATCGCGTCGGCGTCGAATCCACCGACATGATCCTGGCCATCAATTCGGACCCGAACGCTGCCATCTTCGAATTCGCCCACTACGGCATCGTCGGCGACGCGCTGAAGATCCTGCCGGCCTTGACCGAGGCCTTCAGGAAGCGCCTGGCCGTCAACCGCATGGCGTCCTAAGGGCCCGGGGGAAGGAGAGTTACCATGGCTGAAAAATTCGACGCGATCGTTGTGGGTGCCGGGCCTTCGGGCAATTCCGCCGCCTACATGCTGGCCAAGGCGGGCCTGAACGTGCTGCAGTTGGAGCGGGGGGAATATTCCGGCTCCAAGAACGTGCAGGGCGCCATTCTCTATGCCGACGCGCTGGAGCGGGTGATCCCCGAATTCCGCGAGGAAGCGCCGCTGGAGCGGCATATCATCGAACAGCGCATGTGGATGCTGGACGACAAGTCCTATATGGGCACCCACTATCGGTCGGACGCCTTCAACGAGGACAAGCCGAACCGCTACACCATCATCCGTGCCCAGTTCGACAAGTGGTTCAATTCCAAGGTCCGCGAGGCGGGCGCCCTGGTGATCTGCGAAACCACCGTCACCGAGCTGATCCTTGAGGGCAAGAAGGTGGTGGGCGTGCGCACCGACCGCGAGGGCGGCGAGATCTATGCCGACGTGGTGGTGCTGGCCGACGGCGTGAACTCGGTGCTGGCCCGCAAGGCCGGCCTGCGTCCCGAGATCGCCGGCCATGACGTGGCGCTGGCGGTCAAGGAAATGCACTTCCTGCCGCCCGAGGTGATCGAGCAGCGCTTCAACATCAAGGGTGAAGAGGGCGTGGTCATCGAGATCATGGGCACCGTCACCTACGGCATGGTGGGCACCGGCTTCCTGTACACCAACAAGGAGTCCATCGCGCTGGGCATCGGCTGCATGGTCAGCGACTTCAAGGAGGGCGGCATTCCGCCCTACAAGATGCTGGACGACCTGAAGAAGCATCCGGCCATCGCCCCGCTGCTTGCCGGCTCCGAGGTCAAGGAATATGCCGCCCACCTGATCCCGGAAGGCGGCTACAACTCGATTCCCAAGATCTATGGCGACGGCTGGGTGATCTGCGGTGACTCGGGCGGCTTCGTGAATGCCGTGCACCGGGAAGGCTCGAACCTGGCCATGACCACCGGCCGCCTGGCGGCCGAGACCATCATCGCCCTGAAGCAGGCCGGTCAGCCCATGACCGATGCCAACCTGGCCCAGTACCGCAAGTCCCTGGACGAGTCCTTCGTCATGAAGGACCTGAAGAAGTACAAGGACATGCCGGGCTTCCTGCACAACAACAAGCAGTTCTTCACCACCTATCCGCAGCTTCTCAGCCAGGCGGCTGCCAAGATCCTGCGGGTGGATGGCGTGGACAAGCTGTCCAAGGAAAAGCAGATCTCCAAGTCGTTCCGCCAGAGCCGCGGCCTGGTGGGCCTCGTTTCCGACGCCGTCAAGCTGGTGAGGGCACTGCGATGAGCAAAGTAGAAGAGAAGCTCTATCAGAACCGCTATCTGGTGGACGAGGGCAACCCGCACATCCAGATCAAGAATCCCGAGATCTGCAAGACGGTCTGCAAGCAGCCCTGCACCTTCTGCTGCCCGGCCGGCTGCTATGTCCGCGACGAGGACACCGGCGCGGTGGTGCTGACCACCGACGGCTGCCTGGAATGCGGAACCTGCCGCGTGATCTGCTCGGACCACGACAATCTGAGCTGGGAATGGCCGCGTGGCGGCTATGGCGTGTTGTTCAAGTTCGGCTGACCAGGGGGCTCGTCACGCCGAACGAGAAAGGCGCGGACCTTTGGGTCCGCGCCTTTTGTTTTGGTTTGTCCCTCAAACGCCGGGCGCGGGCCGTCCGGCCCGCTTGGCTCACCTCCGCTAAAGCTCCGGGGCGCTCAACGCGCCAGTCGCTTCGCTCCGGGTGCCTCACGCCTGGGAGCGCGGGCGCCCCCGCCCGCTTTTTTTGTTTGTCCTTCAGTCGGAGCGCGCCCGGCGCATGAGGGACAGCATCAAATATGATGCTGCCCGCCGTGGCGGGAGATCCCTTTCAAGGCGTCCTTCAGGCCGGCGGTGCCGTGTTCGGCGATGTCGCCGATGGACAGCACGCCCACCAGGCGCTTGTCGCGGTTCAGGATGGGCAGGCGGTGGACCTGCTTGTCGCCCATCAGCTTGGCCGCCTCTTCCATGTCCTGGTCCTCGAAGCAATAGACCACCTTGTCCTCCTGGGACATGGCATGGCTGACCTTGGTCTGGTTGGGGTCCATGCCCTCGGCGATGCATTTCACGGCGAGGTCGCGGTCGGTGACGGTGCCCACCAGCCGGTCATTCTCGCCCACCGGCAGGAACCCGGTGTCCTCCTCGCGCATCAGCTGGGCGGCTTCCTTGATGGTGATGTTGGGGTCGATCACCGTCACATTCTTGCTCATGGCGTCCTTGACTTGCATGGGGGCCTCTCCTTGTTGCGATCCCGCCCTGCGAACAAGGCCGGGGAGGAGAGGTTCCTGCGGTGCCAAAAAGCGGGCGAGGGCGCCCGCGCTCCCAGGATGGGAGGCCCGTAAGGCGGCGGAGCTGCGGCCCGGCGTTTGAGGCACCACGAACTAGTGATGATCCCCGTTGCAGGTATGGCCGTCGGTGCGGGGGCAGTTTTCGCGCACCGGCTTGCCGTCCTCCACCAGGCCGATCCAGGCCTTGACCGTCTCGGCGTCGAAGCCGCTCATCTTCTGGCTGTTGGCGGCCATCAGCGGGCGGCGGATCAGGATCGGCTCGGCCACCATCAGGGCCAGGGCTTCCTCGGCGGAATAGGCCGTGGGGTCGATCTCGCCCGACTTTACCTTTGGGGCGGCCTTGTTGAACCACTCGGCCACCGGCTTGTCGCCGAAATAGGGCCGCAGGCTGTCGGCGGTCCATTTTTCTTCCAGCAGGTTATGGGCCAGCACCCGATGGCCCGAGGCGGCCAGCAGCTGCTTCTGCCGGGTGTTGTTCATGCAGCCGGGCTTTTCATAGAACAGGACGGTGGTCATGGCTTCAATGTCTCCGCGATGGTCAGCAAGGTGTCCACCTGCTGTCGGATTTCCGACGTGATCTGGGGGTCGACCTTGTTCAGCCATTGGCTGGGAATGGATTTCAGTCCGTAGGTGGCGCCGGCGAGCATGCCGGCGATGGCGCCCGTGGTGTCGGCGTCGCCGCCCTGGTTCACCACATCCACCACGCAGGACCGGTAGGAGTCGGTGCGGAAATAGTGGTGCAGCACCGTCTGCACCGTATCCACTACATAGGCCGAGCTTTGGCCCTTGTAGGGGGTGAAGTTGAAGGTCCGGTGCTTGGCGATCAGAGCATTGGCTTCGTCGCGCACATGCTTGATGCCGCCGCCCAGCAGCAGGGTGCGGGTCATGCGGCCCAGGCTGAGGGTGGCGTCGTCGGACAGGGGGTGGTTGTGGGTGATGTGGGCCTGTTCCAGGGTCCAGCGGGTGAAGGCATCCTCGTCCCACAGGCTGGCCAGCACCACCGGCAGGTTGCGCATGCAGGCGCCATTGCCGGCGTCACCCTCGTGGAACGGGGTCTGCAGGCTGCCCTCGGTCATATAGCGGCGAATGCCACGGCGGCAGGTGTTCCCCACATCCGGCGGCTTCGAGCGCAGCCACTCGGCGAATTCCTCGCAGACGGTGGCCAAAGCCCAGCCCTTTTCCTTTACCAGGGCGCGGCCCAGATGCAGCGACATCTGGGTGTCGTCGGTCACCTGGCCGGGCTTCAGGCGCAGCCAGCCGCCGCCGATGATGCGGCAGTGGGTGCCGTATTGGGCGGCGATCTCGCCCTTTGTCATGAATTCGACAGTGGCGCCCAACGCGTCGCCCACCGCCAGGCCCAGATAGGCGCCCAGTGCGCGGTCCAGCAGTTCGTCGCGGGTCAAGGGAGTCAAACCGCGTCTCCTCTTCAGAAATAGGTGGCCTTGACCCGGTAATCGCCGCCGATCACCAGATATTCGGCCTCGCCTTTCAGCGGGTGATGGGTCATCAGGGTGTTGAAGAACAGGATCTTGGTCACCGGCACCTGGGTCTCCAGAATGATGTCCCCGAACTGCTCGGCGGTTTCCCGTTCCGGCGTGAAGCTCATCAGATTGTTCAGGCGCACGATCACCGTCCGCTTGTCGATCCGTTCGACCATCTCGTGTTCATCAAAACTATTCACGCCACGATAGAGCGTCATGTGTCGCCGTCCAACCGAATGGTAGCGGGCCAGGCTCCATTGGCAGAATTCGAACAACAGGTCGAGCTGGCAGTGGATGGCGTTGTTGTGGAAGCGGCTGGACATCTTCTCCTGGACATAGGTCATCCAGGCATCGTCCGAGAAATTGGCCAGGCGCGTCTTGTGAAAGGTGGGGAACAGGCCGAAGCGGCTTTCCACCCAGCCTTTCAGCACCGCGCCCTCGGGGCTGTTGGAGTCATAGCCCCAGCCCTTCAGCAGGCGCAGATAGGACGAGCGGAAGCGGCGCTTGCCGTCCTGCTGCTCGGCCTCCAGGCCGAAGGCGGCGCACATATAGCCGTGAAAGGCCTCGCCGGCGTCCTCGGCCGATTCGGAATGGCTTAGCATCTCGAACAGGCTGCCATACATCTGGCGGGCCCCGGCGATATGCAGCGGGATGGGATAGTCGTTATAGGCGACGTTGGCCAGCAGGCCGGTGGGAACGCCCACCAGGTTCGTGCTGTGTCCCCGGTCGCGGGGCAGTGTGGTGGTCATCGGCGCCTGTCCTTCCCCCAAAGAGCCATGCCAACCAAAGCAAGATTCGTGCCCGCGCGCGCGTAAGGGCGCCGATGTCCCCGGAACGCCGCAGCCAGGGCAGGGCGGGGACGCCTGGCGGCTGGGGGCCGCATGGTCGCGCCGCCCGACATTTGTGTCGGCCATTGTCGCGTTCACGACAGCTTGTGGCGGGGCCTGCGCAGCCTCCCGAAACAGCGGTCAAACCATTGCATTTTAAGGAAATTCCGCAGGTGCGCGGGGGCGATTCCTGAACTGGCACACCCGTTGCAGTGAGGAGGGTGCGCGGTGGCCTTGCCCCGCTCGGTTTCAAGACGACGGCACCTAACTGAAGGAGTTTTCACATGAGCGGACTGCGTCAGATCGCTTTCTACGGTAAGGGCGGTATCGGCAAGTCGACCACCTCCCAGAACACCCTGGCCGCCCTGTCCGAGATGGGTCAGAAGATCCTGATCGTGGGTTGCGACCCGAAGGCCGACTCCACCCGTCTGATCCTGCACGCCAAGGCCCAGGACACCGTGCTGCACCTGGCCGCCGAGGCCGGTTCGGTCGAGGACCTGGAAC
>CAYOKN010000071.1:0-11965 GCA_964404545.1 uncultured Rhodospirillaceae bacterium
GGTCGGCATGCAGGGTCAGGATGCGGTCCATGGCCTTGGCCAGCACCGGGTTCACCTTGTACTCCTCGCAGGGAGTGGCGAACATCATGTGCAGGAAGTTCTCGGCATAGCCCAGGTCATTACGCGGATACACGAAGGGCTGGCCGATGGAGTACTTGTAGGCCCAGGCGGCGATGGTCGGGATCTTGGCGATCAGGCGATAGGACGCCACCATGCGCTGATGCGGGTCACGGATGTCCAGGCTGTCGTGATAGAAGGCCGACAGGGCGCCAACAACGCCGCACATCACCGCCATCGGGTGGGCGTCGCGGCGGAAGCCACGATAGAAATAGTTGATCTGCTCATGCAGCATGGTGTGGCGGGTGATGTCCGCCTGGAACTTCTTCTTCTGCGCCACGTTGGGCAGTTCGCCCTTCAGCAGCAGATAACAGGTTTCCAGATAGTCGGCTTGCTCGGCCAGGTCGGCGATGTCATAGCCGCGGTGCAGCAGCTGGCCCTTGTCACCATCGATGAAGGTGATCTTGGACTCGCACGAGCCGGTGGAGGTGAAGCCCGGGTCGTAGGTGAAGTGACCGGTGTCGCCATAGAACGACCGGATGTCCATCACCTTGGGGCCCAGGGTGCCCGGCAGCAGCGGCGCCTCGTAGGACTTACCGGTGCTGTTGTCGATCAGGGTAACGCTTTCCTTGTTGGTCGCCGTCGGCGCTTCAGTCTTCGTGGTCATCGTCATTACACCATTCCCTGTAAGCTTATGGGGTGATCCGCACGTCACTGACGGCGGCGGCTACTGGACCTGTCTGACTTGCGTCAGAACATCATTGATCCGGGCCAAGGATTCCTCCCGGCCCAGGATTTCCATGACTTCGAAAATAGGCGGGGAGACGGAGGACCCGGTCAGCGCCGCACGGAGCGGCTGGGCAACCTTCCCCAGTTTCAGGCCGGTGGATTCGGCGAAGACTCGTGCCTCCTCCTCCAGCCGGGCGCTCTGCCATGTATCGATGGCAGAGAATCTCTCGATGATCTGGCCAAGCAGGTCCTGGGCATCGCCCTGGACATGGCTGCTGGCCTTCTCGTCCAGCGCCAGCGGGCGCTGGGCGGCATAGAAGGCGGCGGAGTCGGCCAGTTCCACCAGGGTCTTGGCGCGCTCCTTCAGGCCGGGCATGCCGGCGGCCAGGCGAGTGCGGTCGGCATCGGCCAGCGGGCGGCCCAGCTTGGCCTCCAGCAGCGGGGCGGCCAGTTCCACCAGCCGGGCGTCGTCGGCCTGGCGCAGATAGATGCCGTTCAGGTTGGCCAGCTTGGCGAAGTCGAAGCGGCTGGGCGACCGGCCCACGGCGTCGATGTCGAACCATTCGACGGCCTGCTCGGTGCTGATGATCTCGGCGTCGCCATGGCCCCAGCCCAGGCGCAGCAGGTAATTGCGCATGGCCTCGGGCAGATAGCCCATGTCGCGGTAGGCATCCACGCCCAGCGCGCCGTGGCGCTTGGACAGCTTGGCGCCGTCGGGGCCGTGGATCAGCGGGATATGGGCAAACTGGGGAATCTCCCAGCCCATGGCCTTGTAGATCTGGATCTGGCGGAAGGCGTTGGTCAGGTGGTCGTCGCCGCGGATCACATGGGTGATGCCCATGTCATGGTCATCCACCACCACCGACAGCATGTAAGTGGGGGTGCCGTCGGCGCGCAGCAGCACCATGTCGTCCAGTTGGGCATTGGCCACCCGGACCTCGCCCTGCACATGGTCCTGGATCACCGTCTCGCCCTCCTGTGGCGCCTTCAGCCGCACCACGAAGGGGGCGTCGGGGGCGTCCGAGGCCGGACGGTCGCGCCAGATGCCGGGATAGCGCAGGGGCAGGCCCTTGGCCTTCTGCTCGGCGCGGATGGCCTCCAGCTCCTCGGTGGTGCAATAGCAGCGATAGGCATTGCCCTGGGCCAGCATCTGCTGCGCCACCTCGGCATGGCGGGCGGCGCGGGCGAACTGGAACACCGGCTCTTCGTCGGCGGTCAGGCCCAGCCAATTCAAGCCGTCGAAGATGGCCTCGACCGCCTCTTGGGTGGAGCGGGCGCGATCGGTGTCCTCGACCCGAAGCAGGAACTTACCCCCGTGGTGCCGCGCGAACAGCCAGTTGAACAGCGCCGTGCGGGCGCCGCCGATATGCAGGAAGCCGGTCGGAGAGGGTGCAAAGCGGGTTACGACGGACATGATCCTCCCGTGGTACTCCTTCGTTTGGCAGGTGGCGCCTTGTGTAGCATATTCTTCACGCGTGTGCAGCATGCCTATTCACCGGGATGGGCGAAAACCTGCCCGATGGGATAGGAGGCCCCCTGTTGATTAGGATAGGTGAACAGGTCCTGGCCGAACGGGAGAGATGGCCGCTGTTCATCCCGGTTTTCCTCGGCTTGGGAATAGCACTCTATTTCTCTCTTCGCGTCGAGCCGCCCATTTGGGTAGGTCTTGGGGCGGCGCTGGTCGCACCGCTCCCCGTTCTCGTGCGGCGGCACAGTGCTCTGGTCTGGATCACCGCCTGGGTCGTGGGCTGCCTGGCCCTGGGATTGGCCGCCGGCGTCGCGCGGACCGCTTGGGTCGCGGCCCCGGTGCTGGAGCGTGACCTGGGGCCGCTGGCCCTGGAAGCCACGGTGGCGGCGGTCGAGGAACTGGACGGCAGCCAGCGGGTTCTGCTCGAAGACCTGGCCTATGAGGCCCGGGGCGCTGCGGTGGTGCAGCGGGCGCGCTTGCGCCTGCCCGCCAAGGCGCCGGCCCTGGCGCCAGGCCACCGCATCGCCGCCATGGTGATGTTGAAGCCGCCGGGCGGGCCCTCGGTGCCGGGCGGCTTCGATTTCGGCCGCTCCCTCTATTTTCAGGGGATCGGCGCCGTGGGCTTCACCCTGGGGGCGCCGCGCATCCTGGCCGAGCCCGATCCGTCGGGCTGGCAGCGCGGCCTGGCGGCCCTGCGCCATGGCCTGACCCGACGCATCGTCGCCGGGGCAGGCGGCGGCGAGGAGGGCGGCATCGCCGCCGCCCTGATGACAGGCGAACGGGCGGCGGTGCCCGAGGAATTGTTGCAGGCCTATCGGGACTCCGGCCTGGCGCATCTGCTGTCCATCTCGGGCCTGCATATGAGCCTGGTGGCCGGGCTGGTTTTCCTGGCGGTGCGCGGCGGGCTCGCCCTGGTGCCGGCGGTGGCGCTGCGTTATCCCATCAAGAAATGGACGGCGGTGGCGGCGATGGCGGCCACCTTCGGCTATCTGCTCATTGCCGGGGCGCCGGTGCCCACCCAGCGGGCCTTCCTGATGACATCGGTGGTGCTGTTGGCGGTGCTGGCCGACCGCACCGCCATTTCCCTGCGGCTGGTGGCCTGGGCGGCGGTGGCGGTGCTGCTGACCAGCCCCGAGGCGCTGACCGGCCCCAGCTTCCAGATGAGCTTTGCCGCCGTGGCGGCCCTGGTGGCGGCCTATGAGGCCGCCGCCGGCCGCATGGTGGCGCACCGCGAGGATGGACTGGCGCGCAAGGCGGTGCTCTATCTGGCCGGGGTGGCGCTGTCCACCCTGGTGGCTGGATCGGTCACGGCGGTCTATGCGGTGCATCATTTCGGACGCTTCGCCAGTTGGTCTTTGGCGGCCAATCTTGTGGCGGTGCCCTTGACCGGCTTCTGGGTGATGCCCCTGGCGCTGTTGGCCTTCCTGTTGATGCCGATGGGGCTCGAGGCCGTGGCGCTGCAGCCCATGGCCTGGGGCCTGGCTCTGGTGAACCAGGTGGCCCGGGGTGTGGCCGCCTGGCCGGGTGCGGCCATCGCCATGCCCGTGCTGCCCCTTTGGGGCATGGCTGTCTTCACCCTGGGCGGGCTGTGGCTCTGCCTGTGGCAGCGGCCCTGGCGCTGGGCCGGTCTGGCGGGCATGGCCCTGGGGCTGGCCTCCATGGCCATCGCCCGGCCGCCCGATGTGCTGGTGAATGAGGACGGCCGCTTGATGGCAGTGCGGGCCGAGGACGGCCGCCTGCTCTTGTCCCTGGGCAAGGGCGACCGGCTGGACCGGGAAAGCTGGGGCGAGCTTTATGCCTATGCCGGGGCCGAGGGCCGCTTCCCGGCCCTGGGCGCCGAGGGGCCGCTGTCCTGCGACTGGTCCGGCTGCCTCTACAGCGCGCGCGGCACCACCGTGGCCCTGGTGCGTGCCCCAGACGCCCTGGCCGAGGACTGCGCCGCCGCGCAAGTGGTGGTCAGCGCCGTGCCCGTACGCGGGCCCTGCGCGCCCGTCACCGTGGACCGCTTCGACCTTTGGCGCAACGGTGCCCATGCCCTATGGCTGGACGGCGCCAGCGTGCGGGTGGAAAGCGTGGCCGAAGGGCGCGGCGACCGCCCCTGGTCCCGGCGGCGGGGAAAAGGCGAGGAAGAGTAGGGGATATGCTCTCCCGTCGTCATGCCTCGACTTGCATTCTCCCGGTTCGTCATCGCCGGGCTTGACCCGGCGATCCACGTGCCGGGGCCAGGAAATCCATTGGAAAGAGTGACTTAGGCGGAGACACGTGGATGCCCGCGTCAAGCGCGGGCATGACGGTAAAAAAATCTGCGGTTTGAGCAGGCCCCTAGCGCGGCATCCGCGACTGGATGATGGCGGCCACCTGGCTGCGCAGGCGGTCGGGGCAGGGCTGGGATTTGTCGATGCCCTTGTCGGTGACGCCCATGGCCACGCCGTGCAGGGCGGCCATGTAGTCCACCACGGCGGGCGGCTTGCCCAGCAGGCGGGCGGCGCCCAGCAGCATGCCCAGATTGTTTTTTTCCCATTCCACGCCGCAGTGGTCGGCGAAGGCGGACAGGGTGCCGGCGTCCACCACCAGGCGGGCGGTCTCCAGGCTCAGCGGCGGCTCACCGGGGCGGCCCTGCAGGGCGGTGACCATCATTTCCTGCACCACCGCATCGGGGAAATCGGCGATGCGCTTGGAGCCCTGGGCCAGAACGGGCGAGGCCGCCAGCAGGCTGGCGGCCAGGCCGAGGGGGAGAAGGGGGAGGCGCGGCATCAATAGCGCCGCATCAGGCCCACGAGGCGGCCCTGCACCTTGACCCGGTCGGGCCCGAAGATGCGGGTCTCGTATTTCTGGTTGGCCGGCTCCAGCGCGATGGAGGCGCCCTTCTTGCGGATGCGCTTCAGGGTCACTTCGTTGTCGTCCACCAGGGCCACCACGATGGTGCCGTTCTCGGCGGTCTCGCAGCGGCGCACCACGATGGTATCGCCGTCCTGGATACCCGCCTCGATCATGGAATCGCCGTCCACCTCCAGGGCGTAATGCTCACCCGATCCCAGCATGCTGGCGGGCACTTCCATATAGCTGCCGCCGTCGCGCAGCGCCTCGATGGGCGTGCCGGCGGCGATCTTGCCATAGAGCGGCAGTTGCACCGCCTCGGCGGCGGCAGCCACCGGGGCGCCGGCCAGGGCGGTCTTGAAGCCGCCCTTGATCACGGTGGGATTGAACCGCTGGCCGGCATCGGCATCGCCGGCGAAGCTGCCCAGGTTCTCGGGCAGTTTCAGCACTTCCAGGGCGCGGGCGCGGTGGGGCAGGCGGCGGATGAACCCCCGTTCCTCGAGGCCGGTGATCAGGCGGTGAATTCCCGACTTGGACTTCAGGTCCAGGGCTTCCTTCATCTCGTCGAAGGAGGGCGAGACACCGGAGGCTTTCAGGCGCTGGTCGATGAACAGCAGCAGCTCATATTGCTTCTTGGTCAGCATCTCGGGCTCCTGGACCTGGAGGACCACCACATATGGAACAAACGGCAAACATGCTGTTCATGTTCTACGGTTGTTCCAGTGGTCCGTCAACCCGAAATTAGGATCAGGCGGCGGTGAAGTGCCCCGAGCGCCCGCCGGTCTTCTCCACCAGCCGCACATCGGTGATGCGCATGCCCTTGTCCACCGCCTTGCACATGTCATAGACGGTCAGCGCCGCCACCGACACGGCGGTCAGGGCCTCCATTTCGACCCCGGTGCGGCCTTTCAGCTTGCAGGTGGCGGTGATGTCCACGGCCGAGCGGGCGGGGTCCAGGGACAGCTCCACCGTCACCTTGGTCAGCATCAAGGGATGGCACAGCGGGATCAGGTCCGGGGTCTTCTTGGCCCCCATGATGCCGGCCAGTTGGGCGATGGACAGAACGTCCCCCTTCTTGAACCCCTTGTCGGCGATGCGGGCCAGGGTTTCCGGGGCCATCAGCACCGACCCCTTGGCGGTGGCCTGGCGTTCCGTCTCGTCCTTGTCCGAGACATCCACCATCCAGGCATTGCCGCTGCCGTCGAAATGGGTGAAGTCGCTCATCAGGCGGCCATGGGGTCGGCCAGGATGGCGCGGGTAGCGGCTTCCACGTCGGCCTGGCGCATCAGGCTTTCACCGATCAGGAAGCGCCGCGCCCCCACGGTGGCCATGCGGGCCAGGTCGGCGGGGCTGTTCAGGCCCGATTCCGCCACCAGCACCCGGCCCGGCGGCAGCATGGGCGCCAGCTGCTCGGTGGTGGCCAGGTCGGTCTTCATGATTTTGAGATTGCGGTTGTTCACGCCGATCAGGGGCGAGGTCAGGCGCAGGGCCCGGGTCATCTCCTCGGCGTCATGCACCTCGATCAGCACGTCCATGCCCAGCTCAAGGGCCAAGCCCTCGAACTCGGCGGCCTGGTCGTCGGCCAGCGAGGCCATGATCAAGAGGATGCAGTCGGCCCCCAGCATGCGGGCCTCATGGATCTGGTAGGCATCCACCATGAAGTCCTTGCGCAGGGCCGGCAGGCCGACAGCGGCGCGGGCCTGCAGCAGGTAGTCGTCGGCCCCCTGGAAATAGGGCTGGTCGGTCAGCACCGACAGGCAGGCGGCGCCGGCCCGCTCATAGGCCCGGGCCAGGGCGGCTGGATCGAAGTCGGGGCGGATCAGGCCTGCCGAGGGCGAAGCCTTCTTGATCTCGGCGATCAAGCCGTACTGGCCGGCGGCCACCTTGGCCGACAGCGCCTTGGCGAAGCCGCGCGCCGGCGGCTGGTCCTTGGCTCGGGCCGTCACCTCGGCCAGGGGCAGGCGGGCCTTGCAGGCCTCCACATGGGTGCGCTTGTCCGCGTTGATGCGGGCCAGAATATCGCTCATTGCTGCGCCTCGGCCTCGGCCTCGGCCATGGGCCGGTTGGTGATGGCAATCAGGCGGTCCAGGGTGTTGCGGGCGGCGCCGTCGTCGATGGCGCGCTGGGCATAGGCCACGCCGTCCTTGAGGGTGGCGGCCTTGTCGGCCACCACCAGGGCGGCGCCGGCATTCAGAACCACGATGTCGCGGTAGGCGCCGGGCATGCCGTCCAGCAGCTCGCGCAGGGCGGCGGCATTATGCTCGGCATCGCCGCCCTTCAGTTCCTTGGGATCGGCGCGGCGCAGGCCCAGCTGGTCCGGGGTGATCTCGAACTGGGTCACCTGGCCCTGGTGGAATTGCGCCACCTGCGAGGGGCCGGTGGTGGTCAGCTCGTCCAGGCCGTCGCTGCCATGCACCACCCAGGCGCGCTCGGCGCCCAGGCGGCCCAGCACCTCGGCCAGCGGGGTCAGCCAATGGGCCGAGAACACGCCCAGCACCTGGCGCCGGGTGCCGGCGGGATTGGCCAGCGGGCCCAGCAGGTTGAAAATGGTGCGAACGCCCATTTCCACACGCGGCCCGGCCACATGGCGCATGGCCGAGTGGTGGCGGGGCGCCATCATGAAGCCGATATGGTTCTCGTACAGCGATTCGCGCATCAGCTCGAAGTCGCAGTCGATCTTGACCCCCAGCGCGGTCAGCACGTCGGCCGAACCGGATTTGGAGGACAGGGCGCGGTTGCCGTGCTTGGCCACCGGAACGCCGCAGGCGGCCACCACGATGGCGGCGGCGGTGGAGATGTTGTAGGTGCCCGAGGCGTCGCCGCCGGTGCCGCAGGTATCGATGGCACCCAGGGGGGCATCCATGGGATGGGCCTTGGAGCGCAGGACCCGGGCACCGGCCGAGATTTCGTCCACGGTTTCGCCGCGCACCCGCAGACCCATCAGGAAGGCGCCGATCTGGGCCGGGGTGGCGTCACCGGACATGATCAGCTCGAAGGCCTGTTCGGCGGTGGCTTGGTCCAGGCGCTCGCCAGCGGCGACCTTGCCCAGGATGTCCTTCATGGAGACGGCGGCGGTCATGCGGCGCTCGCAAAGCCGTGAGACAAATCGAGGAAGTTTTTCAACATCTTATGGCCGTGTTCTGAGGCAATGCTTTCAGGGTGGAACTGCACGCCATGGATGGGCAGGCTGCGGTGTTGCAGGCCCATGATCAGGCCGTCGGTCTCGGCGGTGACCTCCAGGCAGTCGGGCAGGCTCGAGCGTTCCACCACCAGGCTGTGATAGCGGGTGGCCTTGAACGGGCTGGGCAGGCCGGCGAACAGGCCTTTGCCGCCATGGCTGATCTCAGCCACCTTGCCGTGGATGGGCTGGGGGGCGCGCACCACCTTGCCGCCAAAGCTCTGGCCGATGCTCTGATGGCCCAGGCAGACCCCCAGCAGCGGCAGGCGGCGCTCGGCGGCGGCGGTGATCATGGGCAGGCAGATGCCGGCGCGGTCGGGATCGCAGGGGCCGGGCGACAGGATCACGCCCTGGGGGCCCATGGCCAGCGCCTCCTCGACGGTCAGCACGTCATTGCGCCGCACCTCCACCTGGGCGCCGAGTTCGGTCAGATAGTGCCACAGGTTGTAGGTGAAGCTGTCGTAATTGTCCAAAAGCAGGAACATGGGGCGCCGCTCTGAAAAAGGTAAGCGGAAACAATGCCGGGACGGCCCCCTGGCGTCAAGGACGCGGGGGGTCGGATTTGCCCTTGACCTTCCAGTGACTGGAAGCCCAATTCTAACCAGCATGAGCTTTCACGCACCCTCTGGCAAAGAGGCAACAATGACCGATATCGCCTTGACCAAGAACGAATTTCCGGAGATCGGCCTGCCTGTGCGCGGCATGACCTGCGCCGCCTGTGCCACTCGGATCGAAAAGGTCCTGGGCAAGCAGCCGGGCATAGCAGGGGCCTCCGTCAGCCTGGCCACCGAGCGGGCCGAGGTCCGCTTCGACCCCAAGGCCACCACCCCATCCGCCATCGCAGAGGCCATTGAGAAGGCCGGCTTCACCGTCCCGCACGAGGTGGTGGACCTGGCCATCTCGGGCATGACCTGCGCCGCCTGCGCCGCCCGCATCGAGAAGGTGCTGGGCAAGCAGCCGGGCGTGGTGTCGGCAGTGGTCAATTTCGCCACCGAGAGCGCGCGCATCGAGGTGCTGCAGGGCTTGGCCGACCCCCAGGCGCTGGTGGTGGCCGTGGACAAGGCGGGCTTTGCCGCCCGGCCCCTGGAGACGGCGGCCGAGCGCGCCGCCCGCATGGAGCAGGAAGGCCGGCGGTCGGAACGCTCGGCCAAGCTGGCGGTGGCTGCGGCGGCGGTGCTGACCCTGCCGCTGGTGCTGCAGATGATCAGCCCGATCATGCTGCCGGGATGGCTGCAGATGCTGCTGGCCACCCCGGTGCAGTTCGTCATCGGCTGGCGCTTCTATGAGGGCGCCTACAAGTCCCTGAAGGGCGGCGCCGGCAACATGGATGTGCTGGTGGCCATGGGCACCTCGGCGGCCTATGGCCTGTCGGCCTGGTATGTGCTGACCGGTCAGGGCGACCACGGCCATCTCTATTTCGAAGCCGCTGCGGTGGTCATCACCCTGGTGTTGCTGGGCAAATGGATGGAGGGCCGGGCCAAGCGCTCCGCCGCCTCGGCCATCCGCGCCTTGATGAATCTGCGGCCCGACACCGCGCGGGTGGAGCGCGCCGCCGGCGTCGTCGAGGTGCCCGCCGAGAGCGTGGCCATCGGCGAAGTGGTGGTGCTGCGTCCGCATGAGAAAGTGCCGGTGGACGGCGTGATCATCGAGGGCCAGAGCCAGATGGACGAAGCCCTGCTGACCGGCGAGAGCCTGCCCGTGGCCAAGGGCCCGGGCGACGCGGTGACCGGCGGCGCCATCAATGGCGATGGACTGCTGCGCATCCGCGCCACCGCCGTGGGCTCGGAAAGCACCATCAGCCGCATCATCAAACTGGTGGAGGGCGCCCAGGCCAGCAAGGCCCCGGTGCAGCGGCTGGTGGACCGCATCTCTTCCATCTTCGTGCCGGTGGTGGTGACCATTGCCGGCCTGACCTTCCTGGGCTGGGGTCTGGTGGCCGGCGACTGGATGACCGCCTTCGTGGCCTCGGTCTCGGTGCTGGTGATCGCCTGCCCCTGCGCCCTGGGCCTGGCCACCCCCACCGCCATCATGGTGGGCACCGGCGTGGCCGCCAAGGCGGGCGTGCTGATCAAGGACGCCGAGGCGCTGGAACTGGCCCATGGCATCACCACGGTGGTGTTCGACAAGACCGGCACCCTGACCGAGGGCCGGCCGGCGGTCACCGACATGGTGCTGGCCTCGGGCGATTCCCGCGAGCTGTTGCGGCTGGTGGCTTCGGCGCAGCAGGGCTCGGAACATCCGCTGGCCCATGCGGTGCTGCAGGCGGCCAAGGCCGACGCCCTGGACCTCGCCCCGGTGTCCGAGTTCAAGAGTCTGCCCGGGCGCGGCCTGTCGGCCAAGGTGGAGGGGCGCGCCCTGCTGGTGGGCAGCCGCCGGCTGATGCGCGAGCAGGGGCTGGACACCACGCCGCTGGATGAGCGCGCCGCCGACCTGGAGGGGCAGGGGCGCACGGTCATGTGGCTGGCCGAGGGGGCGCGGCTGCTGGGCTTCCTGGCGGTGTCCGATCCCATCAAGCCCACGGCGGCCGATGCGGTAAAGCGGCTGCATGCCTTGGGCGTCAAGACGGTGATGCTGACCGGCGACAACCGCCGGGTGGCTGACAGCGTGGCGGCGCGGCTGGGCATCGACCAGGTGGTGGCCGAGGTGCTGCCCCAGGACAAGGCCGCCGAGGTGGAGCGGCTGAAGGCGGAAGGCGGCGTCGTGGCCATGGTGGGCGACGGCGTGAACGACGCCCCAGCCCTGGCGGCGGCCCATATCGGCTTGGCCATGGGCACCGGCTCGGACGTGGCCATGCATACGGCGGGCGTGACCCTGATGCGCGGCGACCCGGCGCTGCTGCCGGCGGCCATCTCGGCCTCGCGCGCCACCTATGGCAAGATCCGCCAGAACCTGGCCTGGGCCTTCGGCTATAACGTGGTGGCCATTCCGCTGGCCATGGCGGGCATGCTGTCCCCGGCCATTGCCGGCGGCGCCATGGCCTTTTCCTCGGTGTCGGTGGTGTCCAATTCGCTGCTGCTGAAGCGTTGGAGGGCGAAATGAATATCGGCCAGGCGGCCAAGGCTTCGGGCGTTGCCGCAAAGACCATCCGCTATTACGAGGACATCGGCCTGATCCCCAAGGCGGGCCGGTCCGAGGGCAATTACCGCACCTATGGCAGCCGCGAGGTGGAGACCCTGCGCTTCATCAGCCGGGCCCGCTCGCTGGGCTTCTCGGTCAAGGAGGTGGGCGAGCTGCTGGCACTGTGGCAAGACCGCGAGCGGTCCTCGGCGGACGTCAAGGCGGTGGCCCTGGGCCATGTGGCCGAGATCGAGCGCAAGATCGCCGAACTGGAGGAGATGCGCCGGGTGCTGCTGGACTTGACCCATCGCTGCCATGGCGACGACCGCCCCGATTGTCCCATCCTGGAAAATCTGGCCGGCTGCTGCGACTAAACCCTTTTCGCGCTTCCCGGCCGGGCGGTATAACCGGCCGCGACTGAGATTTGTCCGAGGGATCAATGGCCGGGAAGCGCGGCTCCAGCGAACTGCCGAAATGGGCGCTGCCTGCCGTGGGCGCGGTGTTCGTGCTGGTGGTGGGCGTGGTGATCGGCGTGGGTCTGGGCACCAAGGCCAAGAAGCCGGCCGAGCCGCCCATGGTGATCCGCGTGGCGCCCGAGCCAGAGCCCGAGCCGCAACCCGCCGCGGCCCCGGCCCCGCCGCCCCCCGCCGAGGGCGGCA
>CAYOKN010000072.1:0-11905 GCA_964404545.1 uncultured Rhodospirillaceae bacterium
GCTGGTGATGATCAACAAGATCGATCTGGACCAGGCCCCCGCCCGCAGCGGCCAAGCCGAGGCAATGACTCCACCGGCGCCCGAGCCGCCGCCACCCCAGGCGGCGCCTGTGCCGCCGGTGGCGGTGCAGCCCCTGGGTGCGCCGACGCCCTTCACCTCGCCCCTGGCGGTGCCGGTCAAGCCCGCCGCCGAGCCGCCGCCGGTGATCGACCTCAGCCGCCCCTCGATCGAAGTGAAGCTGGACAATGTGGCCTTTCCGCTGAATGAGCCCGGACAGCCCCCCGTCCACGCTGGCCCGATCTGCCATTTCGCCATCGACAATGGCGCTGGCCGGCCCGGCATGGCGGCGCGGCTGCGCAGCTTCTTCCAGGCCCGCGGCCATGCGGTGGGATGCCTGGGCAATGCCCCCAGCTTCGACATTGCCAGCACCCAATTGCGCCACCACCCAGCCCAGGCCCAGAAGGCCCGCGCCCTGGCCGCCCTGCTGCCGGTGCCCGTCACACTACGAGCCGACCCCGAGCAGCGGCACGAACTGCAGCTGATCCTGGGCCGGGACCTGCTGGCCCTCGACAAGTCCCTGTCGTCCTCCCTCTTGGCTGCCCAGCCTTTTGCCAAGGAGTCCCGAGATGATGCCTAAGCCTGCCTCCCGCCGCACCCCTGCCGCCCTGGCGGCCCCCTTGCTGGCCCTGGCCCTGGCGATGTCCGCCTGCGCCGCGCCCGGCACCGAGCCGCCCACGGCCGCCGCCGCCGGCCCCGCCATGGTCACCCCCGAAATGGTCCGGCTGGCCGAGATGGCCTTTGAAGACGGCCTGTTTGAAGAGGCGCGGCAGCGTTATCTACGGCTGGTGGCCATGCAGCCCGGCGAGCCCCGCCACCGGCTGGGCCTGGCCGAGACCGCCCTGGCGGTGGGCGACGATGCCCAGGCCCGCACCCTGTTCGACGAGGTGCTGGCCTCTGGCAAGCCCGAGGTGCTGGGCCGTGCCCACCAGGGCAAGGGATTGTCGCTGCTGCGCGGCAGCCGCCCGCGTCTGGCGCTGGAGCCCCTAAAGGCCGCCGTGGCCGCCGATCCCGGCCTGTGGCGGGCCTGGAACGGCCTGGGGCTGCTGCATGACGCCGATGGCGCCTGGGACTTGGCCGACGAGGCCTATGGAAAGGCCCTGCTGGCCTCGCACGGGGCGGCCGAGGTGCTGAACAACCACGGCTATTCCCGCCTGCTGCGCGGCCAGCCAACCCAGGCGGCGGCCCTGTTCATCAAGGCGCTGCGGGCCCGGCCCGGCATGCCGCGGGCCGAGGCCAATCTGCGCCTGGCCCTGGCCGCCCAGGGCCAGTACCGCGAGGCCCAGGCCGGCGCCCGCCCCACTGCCCTGCCCGACGTGCTGAACAATGTGGGCTATGTGGCCATGGTGCGCGGCGACCACGGCAAGGCCGAGGCCTATTTGTCCCAGGCGCTGGAGGCCAGCCCGGCCTATTTCTCGACCGCGTCGGAGAATCTGCTGCGCCTGCGCGCCCTCAAGACCGGAGGCTGACGGATGCCTCTGCCCGACAGTTTCGCCGGCCAGCTGGTGCTGGCCCTGGCCTGTGGCCCGCTGCTGGCGGCCGCTGTGTTCGACCTGGCGAAATACCGGATCCCCAATGTGATCACCGGCATCCTGGCCGCATTGTTTCCGGTGGCGGCGCTGCTGGCGCCCCTGCCAGTGGACTGGCTCGACCATCTGGCGGGGGGGGGCGCTGACCTTTGCCGTCACCGCCGGCTTTTTCGCCATGCGCTGGATCGGCGGCGGCGACGCCAAGCTGCTGTCCGCTCTGGCCCTGTGGACCGGCATCAGCCAGCTGATCGAGCTGTTGCTGGTGACCACCATGATGGGGGGGCTGTTCGCCCTGCTGCTGTGGGGCGCGCGGCGCCTGCGCCCGGCCCTGCCGGGTCCGCTCAGCTGCGAATTGCTGCGGCATGGGGCCCCCATTCCCTATGGGGTGGCCATTGCTGCCGGCGGATTGTTGCTGGCGCCCAGATTGCCGCTGCTGATCTAAAGGCGGCTGCCCGGAGCCGGGGCGGTGGTTATTCGGCCACCGCCACGTCCGGCACGGTTTCCTCGGGCAGATAGGGGCGGCAGTCGCGAGGCATCCGCAGCACGAAGGTCGAGCCCTTGCCCAGGTCGCTGGTCACGCTGACGTCGCCGCCCATCATGCGCGCGAAATGGCGGGTAATGGCCAGGCCCAGGCCGGTGCCGCCATAGCGGCGGGTGGCCGAGTCGTCGCCCTGGGTGAAGGGCTGGAACAACTTGCCCTGCTGTTCCACGGTCATGCCGATGCCGGTGTCGGCCACCGAGAAGTTGATCCAGTCGCCATCCCGGCTGGCCTTCAGGATCACATGGCCGTCATGACAGAACTTGCCGGCATTTCCCACCAGGTTGATCAAGCACTGGCGGATGCGGCCCACATCGGCGGTCATCATGCCCACATCGCCGGCACACAGCAGGCAGAGCTGATTGCGGTTCTGCTCCACCAGGGGACGGACCACGCTGGTGGTCTCGTCCAGCATGGTGCGCACGTCGAAGCTTTCGACCCGCAAGGTCATGCGGCCCTGCTCCACCTTGGTCAGGTCCAGGATGTCGTCGATCAGGCTGAGCAGGTGGCGGCCGGCGTCGTGAATGCGCTTCAGGTCCGGCACCTGCTCCAGCATGCCGGCCTCCTGGGCGTCCTCGACCAGCATGTCGGAATAGCCGATGATGGCGTTCAGGGGCGTCCGCAGCTCATGGCTCATATTGGCCAGGAAGCGCGACTTCTGCTTGTTCGCCTCCTCGGCGGCCTCCTTGGCCTGGCGCAGCGCCTCCTCGGCCTCCTTGTGCTGGGTGATGTCGTGGACGATGGCGGTGAAGCGCAGGTCCTGGTCTGTGCCAAAGCGCGACAGGGCGATATGTACCGGCACCCGCACGCCGTCCTTGCGCACCGCCAGGGCATCGCGGCCCTTGCCGATCATCACGCTGCGGCCGGTCTCGCGGTAGCGGCGCACGAACTCGTCATGCTGCTTGAGCCCCAGGTCGGTCAGCATGGCCACGTTCCTGCCGATCACTTCCTCGGCGTCATAGCCGAACAACCGCTCGGCGGCCGGATTGAAGGTCTCGATAATGCCCTGCCTGTCGGTGATCAGGATGGCATCCATGGCCGTGTCGAACACATTCTGCAGCCGATGCTCGCGGTCGCGCAGGGCCTCGAACTGGCTGCTGATGCGGTGGCTCATGGCGGCGAAGGCGCGGGCCAGGGTGCCGATCTCGTCCTGGCGGTGGCTGGGCAGGTTCTGCAGCGAACGGTTCGCCTCGAACGAGCCCACCGCACGGGTGACCAGCACCAGCGGCTTGATCAGGAGGCCGGTCAGCAGCACGGCGGCCAGGATGGTGGCCAGGCCGATGATGCCCACGGCCAGAGCCGAGCGGTTCCGCAACACCTCGGCATCAGCCAGGATCAGTGACTTCTGGGCGGCCACACCCACCAGCAGGCTGCGGTCTGCCGCGCCCGGCAGGGCGATGCGGCGGAAGGCCACCAGATGCCCTTCGGCGCTGCTCGGATCGGTGTCCAGGCTGGCGCTGGTGCCCTCGCCCAGGGCAAAGCCGCCCAGGCTGGGAAACATGTCCTGCAGCCGCTGCGGCACGCCGAATTCCCAACCGAACACCCGCTCGGGCGACATCGGATTGATCAGGGTGTCACCGTCGGCATCGGCCAGGAACAGCTGCTTGCCGCCGCCGGCCAACCCCTGCAGCCCGCCGAAGCTGCGGGTCAGGTCCATGGTGACCACCACCAGCGCCCGGGGCTCCTCGCCCACATAGACGGCCACGGCGGCCTCGACCACCGGCACGGGGGGCTGCACCAGCTGGCCGTCCTGGCGCAGCAGGTGATAGTTGGACACGTGATATTCCCACGGCAGCAAGGTCGAGGCCGCGGCAAAGAGCGGGGTGCCCGCCAGCCGCTCCAGATCCTGCTGCGGCGGCCAGAAGATGTTGTTGTCGCGGCGCTCCACCCGCAGCAATTCGCCCCCCAGCCGGTCCACGGCGACCACAGAGATGGAGCGGAAGTCGGGCCGCGATTGCAGGAAGGCGTCGAAGGCGGTGGTGACCAGGGTGGTCCAGGCGGTGTCGCTCTGGCCCTTCACCGGGTCCTGGCGGTCCGGGGACAGCCGGGCACGCAGCATGCTGTGCAGTTCCGGCAGGTTGGCGAGGAAACGCACATCGTCCTGCAGGCTCTTCTCGTCGCCTTCCAGGCGAACGCCCACAACCCGCGCCACCTGGCCCAGTTGCTCGGACGCGCCATGGGTCAGCAGGCGGCTCGAGGTGTGGAACACGACCACGCCGCCGACAATGGTGCCGGCCAAAGCCAGAATCGAAAAGAGAGCGGCGACTTTGGCCGCGATCCCCACGCGCATCGTACCCCCCAGTCGGGCCGTCATCCCGTCGGCCATGACCCGCTTTTATCTTTTAGGATAAGGGAACCCCCCAAAGGTTCCACTACCCATAGTGTGCGGTCCTACCAGAACTTCGTTATATTACAAATATCTCGCTCAACCAACACTAAAGCGCCTGCAGGCGGGCCACCGCCTCGTCCACCGATGTGCGGATGTTGTCGGCCATGCCGGCCAGACCGTCACGCACGCCGTCCTTGCACGCCATCTCCATGGTCCGGCAATGGGCCGACAGGCGCATGAAGCCCAGCGAAGCGGCGGCGCTCTTCAAGCCGTGGGCCTCGCGCTGGCAGCGCGGCAAGTCGTCCTGCTGCAGCGCATCGGCCACCGCCGCCGCCAATTGGGGCGCGGTGCGGCGGAATTCGCCCAGGATCTCGTCCACCATCTCGTCATCCAGGCTGGCCCGCAGATCCTCCAGCGGCTGCGGATCGAATACGGGTGCGGTCTCGGACGCGTGTGTCATCATGGCTGTTCCCCCTTGTGCTGCTCCCCGCCCCCCGTCCCGGCAGTTGGGCGCCCATTGGGCGATCACGGCCATCAGGTCGTCGGGGTTGAACGGCTTGGTGACGAAATCATTCATGCCCGCCTGGACGCAGTCCTGGCGGTCCCCGGCCCCCACGGCGGCGGTCACCGCGATCACCGGGATGCCGCCCTTGGGCGCCGGCAGGGCGCGGATCGCGCGTGTGGCCTCGATCCCGTTCATCACAGGCATGTGGACATCCATCAGCACCAGGTCGAACTCCAGGGTCTGCAGCGCCTGCACCGCCAACTGGCCGTTGTCCACCGCCAGCACCTCGACGCCACGCTTGCCCAGCATGCCCATGGCCACCCGCTGATTGACCGGATTGTCCTCGGCCAGCAGCACCCGGCAGCCGGGCATGCAGAGCGGCTCGGGCGCCGCCGGCTTGGGCGCCGGAGCCTCGCCGGTGGCCAGGCCAAAGGACAGTTCGAACCAGAAGCAGCTGCCCTGGCCCGGCTGGCTCTCGACTCCGATGATGCCGCCCTGCAGGGTGACGATGCGCTTGCAGATGGCCAGCCCCAGCCCGGTGCCGCCGAAGCGGCGCGAGACCGATGTGTCGGCCTGGCTGAATTCCTTGAACAGCTTGTCCCGGGCCTCGGCCGCGATGCCGATGCCGGTGTCGGTGACAGAAAAGCGCAGCCGCACCCCGGGCCCGTCCAAGGCCACCGGCGCCACCCGCACCACCACCGCCCCGGCCTCGGTGAACTTGATGCCATTGCCCACCAGGTTCAGCAGCACCTGGCGCAGCCGGGCGGCATCGCCGGTGATCTGCTGCGGCACCCCCGGCTCCACCGAGAAGCTGACCGCCAGCCCCTTGTCCTGGGCATGGCTGGACATCAGCCCGATCACCGAGCGCAAGGTGCGCTGCAGGTCGAAATTGACCGACTCGAACTCGACCCGCCCGGCTTCCATCTTCGAGAAGTCCAGGATGTCGTTCAGGATGACCAGCAGGGATTCGCCCGACTGCTGCACCGTCTCCAGGCAGTCCCGCTGCTCGGCGGTCAGAGGCGTGTCCAGCACCAGCTGGGTCATGCCCAGCACGCCATTCATGGGGGTCCGGATTTCGTGGCTCATGACCGCCAGGAATTCCGACTTGGCGCGGCTGGCGGCTTCGGCCTCCTCCTTGGCGGCGGTGATCTCGGCCTCGAACCGCTTGCGTTCGGTGATGTCCATGAGGGTGGTGAACATGGCCTGCTCACCCTCATAGGGGATGGTCACCGCCGAGGCCAGGGCCCAGATGGCCCGGCCGGTGCGGGTACGCAGGCGCAGTTCCAGCCCCTCGACCCGGCCCTCGCGCGCCAGACGGCCCAACAGCTCGCCCCGGTCCTTGGGCTCGGCGAAGAACTCCGAAGAGCGATAGCAGTCCAGCTCGCCCGGAGGCAGGTCCAGGAGGCGGGCGCCGGCGGGATTGGCATAGACGATTCGCGCTTCCACCGGCAGGGAAATGAACATGGGGAACGGGCAGTTCTCCAGGATCGAGCGCAGCCGGTCCTCGGACCGCTGCAGCGCCGCCCGGCTGGCATGCAGATGCCGGGTGGCATCCCGGAACACCTCCAGCGACTCGGCCATGCGGGTGATCTCGTCGGCGCCGCTCTTCTCCACCTCGGCGCTCAGGTCACCGGCTGCGATCCTGCGCATGGTGGCCGACAGGCCCATCAGCCGCCCCACGATGCTGCCGCCCACGAACCACCACAGGAACATCACTGGACCGCCCACGGCCACGATGGCGATGGCGGCGGTCATGTGCCGGCCCTCGGCCAGGCGCTGCTCGGCCTGGCGGGTGGCGCGGGCGGCCATGTCCTCCACCGCCTGCACCACCTGGGCCACGGTCAGGGACAAGGCAGCGGTCAGTTCCCGGTTATGGCGGCCCAGTTGCGCCACCTGGGCCTGAATGCGCAATTCAGCCCGGCGCAGCTCGAACACCCCATCCTCGCCCTCGGCCAGGGCCAAAAGGGCCAGGCCCTGTTGCCGCACCGCCTCGTCCCCGGGACGGCCCAGGCCGTCCAGGGCCGCCTTGAAGGGCTCTGCGCCGCGCCGGAAATCGGCCTGCAGCGCATCCACCCCGGCCAGGTCGTCCACCGAGGCCAGGGTGCCCACCTGGCCGGCCAGCAAGGTGCCCAGGCTGACCGCCTGCATCAGTTCGCGGCTGGGGTTGGCGGTTTCGATCGCCATGCGCAAGGAGCCCTGCAGAACCAGCAGGCCACTCTTCAGCTGCATGCGCCGCGCCGCCAGGGCCAGGCGGCTTTCCACCAGACTGTTCTGGCTGTGCAGATTGGCGTCCAGGGCGGCCACCTGACCGCGCAGTTCGGCCATCTCGGCGGTCCAGGCAGGCGAGCGGCTAAGGGATTCGATCAGGGCGGACAGCCGGTCGGACTGCTTACGCAATTCCATGAACAGACGCTGCCGCTCGGCCTGGCTGGAAGCCTGATCCAGGGCCGGCGCCGCCGCCGCCAGCCGGGCCGAGGATTCCGCCAGACGCAGGCTGTCGGTCAAGCCGGGAAAGGCGTCACGGGTCACCAGGGTCAGCAGCGGCTCGACCCGGGCATAAGTCAGCCAGCTGATGGCGCCGGCGGCCAGGGTCATCAACCCCACCACCGCCACCAGCACGATCAGCTTCAGGCGGATGGAAAATCCCACCGGCTCCGGAGGCGAGACTTTGAGCTCGGCTTCCCGGTCCCCGGCGGACAACGGGTTGGCGATGCCTTCAGGCGCAGACACGATTCCCCCCAACTGAATCCGGTCCCTGCTCGGAACCCGATTCCCCGTGCCAACGATCCAGCGGAACGCCTAGTGGCGCAAGGGGAAACTTTTATGCCGGACGGATAGTGGCCAGCACGACCGAGACTGCATCCATGCGGCTGAACAGGGCACGGATCAGCACCATGGGACGTTCGCCCTCGGGGCCCGGCAGGGTGAAGGACAGCTCGCCCTGCGGCAAGTCGCCGCCTTCGTGGCCATCCAGCAACCACAGGGCCGCCTTGGGCGGCAACACGTCATCAACCAGTTCCCCGACCATGGCGGCGCGCGAGCGGCCCACCAGCCGTTCAAAGGCGCGGTTGCAGCCCATCACCATGCCGGTGGTGTCCAGGTAGAACAACGGGATCGGCAGGGCGTCGATCATCTTTTGCTGGAATTCCAGCTGGTCGCGCAGGATTTCCGAGGCTTCCTGGCGGATCGAGACGTCATGGAAGGCCAGCACCGCGCCGGTGATGGTGCCGTCCTCGATCATGGGAGTGACCACCAGCTCGGCGGGAAAGCCGAACCCCTCGCAATGCCAGATGATCTCGGTAAAGGCCTCGCGCACCTGGCCGTCACGCAGGGTGGCGCTCACCGAGCAGTCCTCGCCCACCTGGCGGAACAGGGTCTCGCACAGCCGCACCCCCACCAACTGCTCGGGGCGCCAGCCGGTCAGGCGGGTGACCGCATGATTGACAAAGGTGACCACGCCCTGGATGTCCAGCCCGATCACCCCCTCGCCCAAGGCGGTCAGGATCACCTCATTGCGGCGCGACAGCTCGCGGATGGTGCGGTCGGCGCGCTTGCGCTCCTTGGCATAATGCAGCGAGCGGGCCAGCAGCGGGCCATCAGCCGATCCCTTGACCAGATAATCCTGGGCTCCCGCATGCACGGCAGTCATGCCCAACTCGTCGTCGTCCAGGCCGGTCAGCACCACCACGGGCAGGTCGCGGGCGGCGCGCAGGACCGCCGTCAGGGTGTGCAAGCCGTGGCTGTCGGGCAGATGCAGGTCCAGCAGGATCACGTCGAATCCGCCCTCGGCCAGCTTGCGCAGGCCCTGGGCCAGGGATTCCACATGAGCCACCTCGAACCGCGTGGAGCCGCGCTCCAGCAGCCGCGCCACGAGCCGGGCGTCGCCGAGATTGTCCTCGATCAACAGGACGTTGGTGGTGTTCTGCGGTTTCATGCCTGCCGGGCCTCCCCTGGCCGCAGGATAGCCGCCCTGAGGCGGCAACCCAAGACCCAAATTAGTCAAGTGGCCGGACAACCTCTCCGGGAAGGCGGGCCCGCACCAGGCCGGCCAGCCGGCGGAACTCATCGGCCCGGGGCCCGGTGCGGCGCCAGACCAGGCCGATCACCCGCTCAGGCGGCTGGGGCGTCACCGGCCGCATGGCCAGCTGCTCGTCTTCCAGCGCCTCGGCCGCCACATACAACGCCGGCAGCAAAGTGGGCCCCAGCCCGGTGGCCACCATCTGCCGCAGGGAATCAAGCGAGGTGGCGCGGAAGTCCGGGTTCTCGTCACCGCCCAGGGCGCGGGCCCAGGCCAGCACCTGGTCGCGCATGCAATGGCCGCGCTCCAGCGCCAGCAGGCGCAGGCCCGCCACCTGGGCCGGCGTCACGCTCTCTGAAGCGGCCAGCGGATGGTTGGCCGGCAGGGCGGCCCAGAAGGGCTCGGCGAACAGGGGCAGGCTGACCAGGTCCGTCTCCTCCACCGGCAGCGACACCACCAAGAGATCCAGCTCGCCATGTTTCAGCTCGCCCAACAGGCGCCGGGCCGGCTCCTCGCGCAGATAAAGCCGCAGATCCGGCGCGGTGGCGCGCAGCTCCGGCAGGATGTGCGGCAGCAGATATGGCCCCAGGGTGGGCAGGATGCCCAGTCGTAGCATGCCGCCCAGCGGTCCCTGGGCCTGGCGCGCCGCCTCGGTGAAGTCATTGACGTCGGCCAGGATGCGCCGCGCCCGCTCGGCCAGGTCGCGGCCCAGGGGGGTCAGCATCACCCGCCGGCTGGTCCGCTCCACCACCACCGTGCCCAGCATTTCCTCCATAAGGCGGATCTGATTGGAAAAAGCCGGCTGGGTCACATGCAGCCGCTCGGCCGCACGATGGAAATTCAGGGTGTCGGACAGCGCCACCAGGCAGCGCAACTGCTTCAAGGTCACCATGGCGACAACGATAACCTTTTCTTATCAATGCGACAATTTAAATCCATTGGACCTATCAATGTTTACAAACCATCCTATGGGTGTGGCCGAGAGGTCGGCCAATTGAACCTGGAGGATGCACCATGATGACTCCTTTCCCCAAGGTCGCCGCCAAGCCCTCGCCCCGCCGCCATGGCACGGCCGTGCTGTCGGCCGAGGAGGAACTGGAGCTGATCAACCGCTGGATCGCCACCGGCGACCGCAAGGCGGCTGATCTTCTGGCCACCCGTCACCAGCGCCTGGTGATCGCCATCGCGTCGCAGTTCACCGGCTATGGCCTGCCCATCGCCGAACTGGTGGCCGAGGGCAATGTGGGCCTGATGCGCGCCATGAACCGCTTCGAGCCCGAGCGCGGCCTGCGCTTCGCCACCTACGCCGCCTGGTGGGTGCGCGCCTCGGTGCTGGAATTCGTGCTGAAGAACTGGACGCCGCTGACCGTGTCCCTGTCCACCGAGCACAAGCGCCTGTTCTTCAAGCTGCGCGCCGCCAAGAACAAGCTGGGCCCGGATCCCTATGCCTCCATGGAGCCCGCCCTGCGCGACATCATCGCCGCCGAGCTGAAGGTGAAGCCCGAGACGGTGGAGGAGATGGACCGGCTGATGTCCAACCCCATGAAGAGCCTGAGCGACCCGGTGGCCGCCGACTCGCCCACCTCGTTCCAGGACCTGCTGCCCTGCGACCGGCCCAATCCCGAAATGATCGTGGCCGAAGCCCAGGAAAAGAAGCAGCGCCGGGCCCTGTTGAAGGAAGCCTGGAAGGGCCTGACCGAGCGCGAGCGGGGCATCATCGCCGGCCGCCGCCTGCGCGACAAGCCGGCCAAGCTCGAGGAATTGGGCCGCCTCTACGGCATCTCGGCCGAGCGCGTGCGCCAGATCGAGAACGCCGCGGTGGGCAAGTTGAAGGACCTGATGCTCCGTGCCGCCGGCGCCATGCGCCCGGCCAAGAAAGTCGAACAGATCGGCTAAGATGTCAGGGGGGGGCGGCGCCGCACGGCGCCGCCTCTTTTTTCCTCACACCACCTCCCACCGTCCCGCCGCCGAGCGGGCGAAATCGCGGCGGGCGGTGGTGGCGAATTCGCCGGCCAGCCAGCCTCGGCGCAGGATGGTCAGGTCGCCCGCAGCCCTCAGCAGGATCAGATTATAGCCGTTGCCCTCGGCGCGGACCCGGGTGGACACCGCCGTGGAGGCCTGCACCAGCAGCACCCGATGGGTCATGCCGCCGGGCCGGGCGCGGGTGACATGGGCGTGCCCGGTCAGGATCAGGTCCACGCCCAGGGCGCCCAGATGGTCCACCAGCCGAGCCTTGGGGTGCGGCGGCGGGCGCGGCGGATGGTGCATCACCAGCACCCGGAAATCAGCGGCCCGATAGTCGGGCAGCACCGTGGCCAAGTGGGACATCTGCTCTTGCGACAGGCCGCCGCCCACCCAGCGCAGATGCCGGGCGCTGTCCAGGCCGATGGCCAGCACATTGCGGCCCCAAAACAGCGGGGTTTCGTCGCCGCCCAGATATTGGCGGAACCGCTCACGCGGCTGCAACAGGCGCGACAAGGGCTTGTAGAGCGGGGCCAGGTCGTGATTGCCCGGCACCACGATGGCCGGCGCCGGCAGCCGTTCCAGGAAGGCGCGGGCCTCGGCGAATTGCAGGATGCGGGCGCGCTGGGTCAGGTCGCCCGACACCGCCACCAAGTCAGGCCGCTGGATTTCGAGGTCGTGCAGCAGCGCCTCCACCAGCCGATGGTCGGTGCGGCCGAAATGCAGGTCGGAAATATGGGCCAGACGAAAAGCCCGCAGGTGGGTGTCGGTCTCTGACATGGCCGCGCCGCGATCCCCCGGAGGCAGGTGCTGGTCCATAGTCTAGCGCGGCGCCTCCCACCGCGCCAGCGAGGCCGCCATGCGCCGCACATGCCCGCCCTGCCAGTAAAGCCGCCCGCAGTCCGGGCAATGGCTGACCGGCCCGCAGCGGGCCGGCGCCGACACCCGGGCGCGCAAGGCCAGCGGC
>CAYOKN010000073.1:0-11862 GCA_964404545.1 uncultured Rhodospirillaceae bacterium
CTGGGCGCGGGCGGCGGCCTCCCGCTGTCTGGCGTCGCGGATGCGGGCTGCGGAAATCTTTTCCAGCAGGGCCAGGGACTGTTGCAGTTGCTGGATGGATTCTCCATCGCCAGCGGCTTTGGCCGCTGCGAGCCGGGCCTCGATCTCGTCGCGGCGCTTGGCTGCCCGGCGCGATTCGATCGCGTCCAGATGGTTGTTGAGCTGGTCCCATTCGTCCTGGATGGTGGCCAGGGTGTCCTGGGCGCCGCTCTTGAGTTCCTCCATGTGCCGCGAGGCGGCGGCCAGGGCGGCGCGCAGGGGTTCAAGTTGCTCCTTGCCCAGCAGGGCATGGATGCTGCCTGCTTCCTGGGCCTGGCCGGTCAGGAAGGCTTCGGCTTCGGCCATCGCCCTGGCCGCGTTGCCGCTGGCCGCCAGTTGCCCGCTCAGATCGGCGGCGGCGGCGGCCTGTTCCCGGAACGCCAACTTGATCTGGTCGGTCAGCCGGCCAACATCCTCGAACAGCAGGGCCAGGGTTCCACCTTGCGTGCCAATGTCCTTGAGGGCGGCGTTGAAATAGGAGGCGGCTTGCTCGGACAGGGAACGCATTTCCGCGTGGACATGGTTCCAGTAGTTCGACATGGCGTCGCCCAGGTCCCGCAGGTGGGCGTGAAAGCTGTCGACGCTGTCCTGGGTGGAGCCGATGACGTTGTCGTTGGCCAGGATCTGTTCGGCCAGGCGCAGATTGGCGGCGCCGATGGCGTCATGCAGGTCCTGTTGCTCCAGGATCAGGCCCCGGGTGCTGTCCTTGGCCTTCTGCATGGCCGCTACATGGGCCTTGCCGGCATCGTCCACCACCACGGTATAGCCGCGCATGGCGGCGGCGTTGACGAGCGTGCTGTCGGCCACGCCGCCGTTGGCGGCGATGGCAGCCTCGGCGTATTTGGCCCAGGCGGCGTTCTGGTCCGCCAGGGGGGCGCCCATCCTGACCAGGGTGTCGTAGGCGGATTGCATTTCCGCCGCCGTGGCCTGGAGGGCGGCCTGCGACTGTAGGCCGAGCTTCTTGTAGGCCGCTTCCAGCTCGTCGGCGCCGGCAGTCAGTTCCTTGCGGCGCAGCTCGACCATCTGCATGGCCGCGTCGAGCTGATCGGCGGACCACTTGCCCGCCTGGAAGGCATCCTGGGCGGCCATCTCGAAGGCTTCCAGGCCGCGGATGCCCACCTTCCAGACGGCGTTGGCGAAGCCGGACAGCAGCAGATCGGCCGATGCGTCCGAATGGGCGAGCATGCGGCCGAAGGCGTCGACCAGTTCCTTTTCGGCGGTGGTGAGGCCGGACTTGAATTCCTCCGGGTCGATGCCCAGGGTCTTCAGGTCATCGGCCAGACGCTTTGCCTGTTCCTCGGTGCGCCGCATGGCGGCCGCGGCATTCTCCTGGCCGGCGGCGATCTTCGCGCCGGACCGTTCTCCTGCATTGCCCATCCCGGCCAGGGCCGCGCTGGCCTGGTCCGCCGCTGCCGCCGTCCCTTGGGCGCCCTGCCTGGCCTGTTCATACATGCCGTCCAGATTGGCCTGGATGGCCGCCAGGCGCGCCTGGTGGCGGGCCATGGCCGCCTCCACGGTGTCGTCGGACCAGGGCATGGCGGCCTTGGCGGCTTCCCAGCCGGCCTGCACGTATTCCGCGCCCTTGACCAGGGCTTCCACCATGGCCACGCCAGCCACCCGGGCGGTCTCGAAGTTCTCCCGCAGGTACTTGCCGATATCCCAGCCGATGACGAAGGCGGACAGGCCGGACAGGGCCAGGTTGAGCTTGCCGATTTGCCGGGTGGCGTCCCCCAGGGACTGGTTGGCGAGGCTCCACTTCTCCGACCACTGCTCGCCTGCCTTGGCGCCCACCACGCTGAGGGCGGCGAAGCCGAGCTTGAGGGCGGCGACGGAGGCCGCTGCCGTGGCCAGGGTGGCGGCAAGGCCGGAGATCTCCGGGAACTGCTCCACGAACCGGGCCAGGGCCGCGCCGGCATCCGTGAGCGGGCCCGCCACGCCATTGATGGCCGGCAGGAATACCGCGCCCAGGTTGATGGCGGCGGTCTGCGCGGCGTTCTGCAACAGGTCCAGCTGCGCCGCGGTGGTCCGCATGCGCTTCTTGAATTCTTCGCTCATGGCGCCGGCCACCTGGGCGCGGTCGCCCACCCGGCCCAAGGCCTGCTCGTAGAGCCCCAGGCTTCCCACCAGCTTGGCGATGTCGTCCTGATATTCCAGGCCGAACAGCTTGGTGAGGGCCTCCGCCCGGACCTGTCCGTCCAGGCGCTCCATGGTCTTGAGGAATTCCAGCAGGGCGGCCTGGGGCTTGGCGCGGATCGACCGGGCCAGATCCTCCGCGGACAGGCCGATGCTGGCGAGGGCGGCCTTGAACCCATCGCTTTGCGCGTTGGCGGTCTGCAACCTGGAGAGCAGGGCGTTGATGCCGTTGGCCGCCACCTCTGGCGCCGTGCCCATGGAGATGAGGGCCGCGCCCAGGGCGGCGGCCTCAGCGCCGGCCAGGCCGAATTGCCTGGCGCCGCCGCCCACCCGGGTCATGAAGTCCAGGATGTCGGACTCCTTGGCCGCCGTGGTGTTGCCCAGCACGTTGATGGCGTCGCCCAGGCTGGATACCTCCTCCAGGCTCAGGCCGAATACGTTCATGAGCTTGGCCACCGCCTCGCCGGCCTGCTCTGCGGAGAGGTTGAAGGCGGTGGCCATCTGGGCGGACAGGCGGATGAACTGTTCCAGGTTCTGGATGGGGATGCCGAGTTGCCCACCCGCGGCCGCCATCTGGGCCAGCCCGCCGGCGGAGATGGGCAGCTCGGTGGAGAGTTCCTTGATGCGCCTGGCCAGCGCATCGATCTGCCCGGCCGATCCGTCCACCACCTTGGCCACGTCGGCCATGGCCTCTTCGAACCCCATCGCCTGGCGCGCCACCGCGGCGATGCCGGCGCCGGCGCCGGCGAGGCCAAGGAAGGCGCCTTTTGCATTGGCCAGGCTTTCCGCCCAGCCATTGGTGGTGGCCTTCAGCTCGCGGATCTTTTCTTCGGCGCGCAGGGCGGCCTGGGCCAGTTCGGCGCCGGTGAGCCGGCCGGATGCCTTGAGAACGTCGTAGGCTTGCCGCGTTCTTTCGATTTCCTCCCGCACCTGGGAATGGGCCGGAACGCCCAGGAAATCCCGGGCGGCGGCCAGGTCGCGGCCCTGGCGGAAGGTGGCCAGCAGGGCCTGGGTCTTGGCGTCGTACTCCGCCAGGGCGACCTTGCCCTCATCGAGGGCCCGGGCCATGTCGACGAAGAAGCGGATGTCCTCGCCCTTCGCGCCCAGGGCTTGGAGCCTGGCTTTGAAATCGTGGCTGAATTCGGCTAGATTGGATTTGGCGTCGCCTGTTTCCAACCCAAGCCGGATCCTGAGATTGCTCTCCTTGTTGCCCATGTCCTTGCTCAACCTCTTGCGTTCAGATGCCGCGATCGCCCTGGCGGTGATCGGCGGGGTGCTGGCCTGGGTATTTGGCTGTGTCGCCCTGGGTCACGACCCGGCAAGCGTCCTGCTCAACCTGTTGGCCGGCGGGCTGTTCGCCACTCTGGCCATCGCCCTGCCGCTCTATCTCATCGCCTGGCTGATCCGGCGCTGACGCGGGTCCGCCTGAGCGGGCTGGCGTCATGCGTCGTATTCGACGTAGCGGTAGGGGCTGGACAGGCCGGGCAGGGTCTTCATGGCGCCCTTGAGCTCGGTGGTGACGAACTCGCCATTGAGCAGGTCGATCTCCCCCGTGGGGCTCAGGGTGGCCTCGTCGATTTCCAGGGTGCACGCCTTGCCCGTGGCCAGGTTCTTGCCGTCCACCAGGATCCGGGCCTTGCAAATCGGCCGGGTGCCACCGGTGATGCGCTGGCCGGAGACGGCGGCGTAGCCGTAGTCGACGAGACAGGCGGTGGCCGTGGCGATGGCGCCGCCAGGCAGGGCCTTGACCAGGCCGGCGGCGCGGTTGACCTGGTAGTCGACGCCTTCCGCGAGAGGGGTGGACGGGGCGGCGGCGGTGGCCAGCACGAAGCCGCTCTGGTTGATGTTGCGCTTGGCGATGGCGATCCAGCGGCCTGGAACCAGGGTGACGGCTTCGTCGGTGACGCTGCCGGAGCCCTGGCTGTAGGTCTCGATGGAGCCTAGCAGGGCCATGGCCAGGATCTCGGCGGGCTGCTCATCGATGGCGATGACCAGCTCGGACGGTTTCGGTAGGCTGACGGAGTCCAGCGCCTGGCCCAGGGTGTCCTTCATGTTGCTGATCCGGGTCTTGACGTCCGGGTCCGGCTGGGTGATGGCGAGCTTGGTGGTGTTGACGGGGTCCAGATAGCCGGTGGAAACCCCGGCGTCGGTGAGGCGGTCGATGTACACGTCGCCGGCGATCATGAGTCCAGACATGGTGTTGCTCCTTTCGTTACAGTTTGATGAGGCCCTTGCTGGCGGCCCATAGGGCGGCGGCCGCGGACAGCGCGCCGATTAAGGTCAGGAATTTGCTCACGACCCCTTTGCCGATTTCCTGGTACACGGTGGCCGTGAGCTTGCTGATGGCCTTGACGGCGGCACGTTCGGCGATTTCGTCGATCATCGCTTCGCTCAATGCGGGATGGCGACGTTCCGGGCCGTCGTAGGGCTTGGCTTGGCTTGCCTGGAGGTGTTCGGCGTCCATCACCCTCTCCACCGGCCGCCAAGCGCGTCGAGCAGGCCCACGGCGGGGTTGTCGGCGGCCTGGAATGCCATCATTCACTCTCCGTCCATCTGGCTTTGCTCATCCGCGCCAGGGCGGCCTGGCGCGTGGCGCACAGCCGCCAGGCCGTGACCGCTTCGATCAGGGCGTGGGAGAGCGTAGTCAGGCGGCCATCCGGCGGCGCCACCGGCGGCTCGCACGGCGTCAGCAGATGCGCCGGTATGGGCGGCATCGGGTTCGCCATAGGCGGCGCGGATGAGGCGCAGCCCGTGGTCATCCAGGCCGCAGTCAGGCACATGGCCAGCGGCGGCCAGCTCGGCCAGGCCCAGGTGGAGATGGTGGCGGTCACGGTAGAGGGTCCTCAGGCGGGTTTCGGTGGTGGCCAGAATCTCGGCATCCTGGCGGGCAATGGCCGCCTGTTGGGCGATCAGGCGGCGCAGGCTTTTCTCCTGTTGGGCCTGACACTTCCAGTCGGCGATCTTCCAGCCAGTCAGGGCAGCGCCTATGCATGCAGCAAGGGCAGCGGCGATCATCGTGGGGGCAGAGAGGGGCCAAGGCATCATCGCGCCGCGCTCTTCTCGGTCCACTCGCGCCCCAGCCAGACGGCCATGATGCCGGCGAAGGCCAGGCCGAACTCGCCGGCGCTCATGGCGGGCTGGGCCACGCCCAGCACGGTGAGGCCGGCCAGCGCGAACTTGCCGATGAGCACCAGGGCGGCGAGGGCGACGAACAGCAGGGTGTGGCTCTCGCGGCCACGGGAGTCGCGGATGGCGGGCAAGAGCTTCATGGGTAGAACACCCGATTGCCCGAGCGCGGCGGCCGGGTGGTGAGGTGGCACCAGCCCTTGGTGGCGGCGGGATGCTCCATGTAGAGCCCATGGCCGATGAGGTGACGGGGATGCGCCAGGCACCATGCGTCCAGATCTCCGTCGAAGGGATCGTAAATGTCGATGCCACGCCCTTCCTTATGGCTGGAGTAGGCCGCGCCGACGACGGCGTCTGGCATCCGCCAGCCTCCCGCGCCGGCGCCGGAGATCAGACTGCCGGTCTTGGGGTTGATCTCCAGGGTGACGCCTTCTTGTTCCGCCAGGGCCAGCAGGGCATTGACCCGCGCCAGCAGTTCGCGGGCGTGGTCCAGGTGCTCGGGCTTGACCAAGGGGTGGCCGAGAAAGGGGCCGAAGTATTGGTCGATGGTGATGGGGCTCATTTCAGCGCCAATCGAAGGGTTGAGTGAAGACGTCGTAGGCGAACAGCAGGCCGCCGCGTTCCTTGAGGTGGCTGTCCGTCCAGGCCATGGGCTTGAGTCCTGCGGCCAGCCTTTCGCCGGACAGGGTGTTGACCACCCTGGCCAGCAGGATGCCGGTGGGGGCCATGTCGGCGCGGCCCTGGGCGTCGCGGACGATCGGGGCGACCGTGGCCACCACCCAGGTCTGAACGCCCGTGATCTGGTGCGGGGATCCGGTTCCGTTGCCGGGGGCGTCGCCATCGAGGTAGACGAAGGCGGCCGGCAAGGAGGTCTCGGCGCCATCCAGCAGTTCCATGTATTCGATCAGGCCACCTACGTGGATGTCCGGCATGACGGCGGAGAGCCTGGACCGGATCAGCGGTTCGAGGGCCAGGCGGTTTTCCGCGAAGAGGACGGTGCTCACAGGCTTACCCCAAGCTCGTGGGCCACCAGGTCGGACAGCCGGTCTTGGGCGGTACGCGTTTCGTCTTCGAGCATGTCGCGCACGGCGGCGGTATCCACTTTCACCCGCCCCAGCACCACCGGGAAGCGGTGGCGCCGCTCGGCATCGATGGCGCCGGCGGCGCGGGGTCGATAGGGATATAGATCGGCGTCGTAGTGCCGGCTGCGCAGCCGGATCCAGACCTTTCTTTCCGGTCCATAAACGGCGGCATGGAAGGCGCCGATATAGGTTCTGCCGGCGACGGTGACGCCGGTTTCGGTCTGCTGGACCGGGCCGCCCAGGTGGGTGGGCAATAGCGGTTGCAGGCCAATCCAGATCAGGCCGGCTTCGCGGCGGGCTTTGGCGGTGACGCGCTTCTTCCGGGCGATGGCGGATTCCTTGGCGCCAACCGCGTCGGCCAGCCGACGCCGGATCGTGGCGCCGGCCTCCCGGGTGACCCGGGCCACGGCGCGGCTGGCCACGCGATCCAGCTCGACGCCTAGGGCGCGTAGTTTCCCAAGTTCGGCAGGCAAGCCCGGAACGTTGACGACGAAGCTTCCGGCGCGGCCCATCAGGCTTTCCTCAAGGTCAGGGCATGCCAGCCGGAGGCGTCGACATGGGTGTCGGTGATGCTGTAGCCGACGCCTTCCACCGTCACCTCCATGCCCCGCTCCGGGGCATGGGGGGCGAAGTCGGCAGCGGGGGCGGCCGCGGTCCATTCGCGCAGGGCGCGCTTGCCGCCCAGCGCTTCGGGCATCGAGGCCGGCGGGGCGGCCAGCTCGAAGACCACCGCCACCGAGCCGGTGGAGAATTCCATCCGGGCATTGGCCAGGCGGCGGACCACGGCGCGGTGGACGGCGGCTTCGAGGGCGGCGAATGGCGCGGCCATGGCTGGATCAGGCGGCGGTGAGCTTGACCACGGCGCGGGGACGGGTGCACAGGGAGATGGGGTTGCTCTGGCTCTCCAGGTCGATGCCCTTGCCCATGCGCAGCTCTTCCTGCTTGGCGTAATAGGGCAGGCCGATGGTGTTGACGGTCTCCATGTAGTCGGCAGGGGCGAAGTAGGTGACGAACAGGTCGGGCACACCTTCCGGCGCCAGATAGGCTTCGCCGCTGGCGATGAAGGGGACGCCGCCGATGCTGCCGCGATACTCTTCCCAGTAGATGCCGCCGAAGTAGAAGCCGCCGCGCGGGTCGTTGCGCAGGAATTCGCCATCCATCCAGCGGTCGTAGGCGTTCTTGACGTCCGCGTCGGCCACCAGGGCGTCGAAGAAGCTGGCCGAGCAGAACGCGCGCAATCCGGTATAGGTGGCGTTGCCAAGGGCGTCTTCCACCTTGCGCTTGGCGCCCAGGGCCTTGGCGCGCAGGTCGGTGGCGCCGCCCAGGTCCATGGCATGGGTCTGCTGGCTGACGCCGAACTGGGTGAACAGGTTGACCAGCACGGTGGAACCGTCGGCGTCGACGATGGTGCCCTTGAGGGCGCCCATGCGCTGGAATTCGATGGTGGCGTCCAGCCGCCGGCGTTGCTTGGCCAGGCGCTGGTTCACCACGGCCTGCACGGTTTCCAGCTCGCTTTCGCTGCCGAAGGCGCGCACGTTCTGCACGGCGTCGGCCAGGATGGTGGAGCGCTGCGGCAGGTGGATGGCGTTGAAGCTCACCGCCTGGCGCTTGTCGCCGCCCACCGGCGCGGCCGGGGAGCCGCGCTCGCCGGCGGGGACCAGGGACAGGGTCTCGCCCACTTTTTCCACCATGACGGAGGTGGTGGTGATCCCCTCTTCCGCGAACAGGCCGAGGGCGCCCAGGCGGCCGGGCACGTGGGGTTGTTCGTTGATGGCTTTGGTGAGGGCGGCGACGCTGAAGGCGTCGTGGTTGAAGATGTCCATGGCGGGCATGATGGGGGTCTCCTATCGGGTTGGCGGCGCCCGCTCAGCGGACGATGATCTGCAACGCGGCCAGGTCGGCGACGGCGTCGGTATCGAGGCCGGTGAGCATGGCGCCCATCACCTCGGCATGCCGGACGATGGCCACGGCCTTCTGGTCGGAGGCGGCGTCCGGGACGCTCTCGTACAGGATGCCGGCGGCGGTCTGGCTGCCGTCGCTGGCGGCGTTGTTGTAGGCCACGTACTTGCCGCTGGCGCTGAGCTTGCCCAGCACGGCGCCGGCGGGCAGGGCCGCGGCGGCGGCGGCGATGGTGACTTCGGCGCGGCTGATGGAGCCGTTGCCTTCGGCCAGCAGGAATTCGCCGGCGCGGGTGCTTTCAGTGAGTGCCATGGTGTTTCTCCTGTTGATGGGCGGGAATCAAGCGCGCTGGGCGCGACGGTGCGACCAGATGCTGGCGGTGCGCACCGCCTGGTCACGAGGGGGTGCCGGGGCGCGGGCATTGCCTGGAGGGTGGGCGTCGACATGCAGCGCTTCGTCCGCGCCGGCGCGGGCATCCAGCAGGGCGCGGCGGGCTTCGGCCAGGGTGGCGCGGCGGCGGATCAGGCCGGGCGCCAGCTCTGGCAGCTTCGCCAGGGCGCACAGGTCGAGGATTTCCCTGGCGTCGGCGAGGGCGGCGCGGGCGCTCACCCAGCCGGCGCCGGAGGCTACGCGGACCGGCCGCCTGGCCCTGCTCCTCATCGACAGCGCCGACCTCACCGAAATCGAGGATTTGGCCACGGACGACCTGGAGCGGGCGCGCGAGCACGCCACCCGCGCCGTGGAGGAAGGCCACGCCGCCCGCGCGGTGGTGATCCGCATCCTGGGCGAAGCCGCGCGCCGGGTGCAATGGACGGACGCGAGGTGAGATCGGAGCGATCGCCGAATTCGACCCCGGAGGATGAAACGATGACGACAGCGACCCTACCGCATGGCCGCCCGCGCCGCATCGGCCAGAAAGCCGGAGCGCGTCGTGCCGCGCGCCTTGGCGTAGCTGTCGATCTTCGCCAGCAAACGGCGCGGCAGGGTGATGTTGATTTTCTCGGCGCGGCCCTCGAAGCGAGACGTATCCACCTCCACCGCAGCCCACACGCCGTCCGCGAAATCGGGATTGACGCGATGCTCGGCAATGGGGCGGGGAACGGGAATATCGCCGCCGGCCTCGATCAGCCCTTCCAGATGCAGATCGATGGCTTCCAGCACCGAATCCAGCGCCGCGTCGAAGGTATCGCCCGACGAGAAGCACCCGGGCAGATCGGGCACCGTCACGCCAAAGCGCACGCCGTCATCGGTATGCAGAACCACGGGAAAACGCATGATCGCCTCCTACTTCCAACCCGCCTGCTTGCGAATGCTGTTCAGCGTACCGGCGGGGATGTCGCTGTCAGGATGCTTCACCGTCACCAAGCCCGGCTTGGACGGATGCTTGAACTGGTGATGCGAGCCTTTGACCCGCGCCAGAAACCAGCCGTCCGCCTCCAGTTGCTGGATGATTTGCTTGCTGTTCATGGTGGTTATTATAACCACCGGATATAACCCCCGCACAATGAAAGGCATGGACAATGAACGACCTGGACAAGGAAAACCCCATCGAGTCCAGCATCGACTGGCTTGTGGAACAAGGCTTCGACCATGAACAGGCCCGCAACCTCTGCCGGGCCATCCGCGCCGACAGCCCGGAGAAGCTCTGGCAGGACGCGCCTGTCTGGCTGGAGTGGTGCGGCAAGATCAAGCGGGAGCATGACTGCATCGTCATGCTGGCCGCCATGGGCCTGATTTATGTCGAGATCGGCCCTGGCGGCATCGAGGACCTGCGCATGGGCCTCAAGGATGAAGCCATGCGGGAGCCCGCGCCATGACCCGGACGCCCACCGAGGATGAACGCGCCTACGACTACCGAGAACGGATGTTTACGCGCGCGCTAGAGATTGCCGACGAGGCCATGACCGAGCTGCTGTGCGCTCATGCGAAGCGAATCGACGAACACGGCGTGATGTGGGCGCTATGCGATGCGGACGGCGGCGACGCATCGACGCTGAGCGAGGCAGACACGCCCCTGATCGAGGCGGTGGAATGGCTGCAAGAGCGTGGGCTGTGCGAACTGGTCGAGCACCCGCACGGCGCGACGGTGCTGCTACTGTCTGAGATTGGGATCAGGGATGCACCGCTGTGAAGCCCAACACCAGGAAGGCGTGGAGAACGCGCCTGGGACGGCAATGAGCGCCCTGCTCTGGAGCCTGGACGAAGCCGCTCGCCAGCTTGGCGGCGTGTCATCCCGCACCGTGCGCCGCATGGTGGATCGGGGCGAACTGCCCGTTGTCCGGGTTGGGCGAAGGGTCACGATCCCGGCGGAGGCGTGCCGGGCGTGGGTGGAGAAGCACATGGGAGCCGCGCATAATCCGCAATGCGCGGTACCAGAGGCGTGGAAAGGAGTAACGAAACCATGCCATACAAGCGCAAAGATAGTCCCGTTTGGTGGGTCAGCTTCACCGACCCGCGCGGCAAGCGAGTTAGGCAATCTACTGGCACAACTGACCGGAAAGAAGCCGAAGCCCTTGAAGCGAAATGGAGACTCGAAGCCTACAAGGCGGAGAAGTGGGGAGAACAGCCCGCGCACATCTTCGAAGAACTGATGATCGCCTACCTAAAAGCACGCGAAGGAGAAATCAAGCTGCCGCCGGTGGCGCTCGCGATCAAGCATCTTTCGAGGATGTTCGCAGGCCGCGCCATGGAAACGCTGAAGCGTGCCGACATCACGGCCTACATCGCGATGCGCAAAGACGAGGGTGTGGGACCCGCCACCATCAACCGCGAGCTGGATGTCCTCTCGGCATCCATCAATTACGCGGTCAGGCGGTGGGACTGGAACCTCGCCAACCCGGTATCCGGAATGTCGCTCAAGCAGCCGGAAGGCCGCTTGCGCTGGATCACCCGGGCGGAAGTGGAAGCCCTGATCCGCTTGGCGGAACAGGGCTGGAAGACGGTGCATCTGGCCGACTTCATCCGCCTGGCGGTGAACACCGGCTGCCGCAAAGGTGAACTGCTCGGGCTGGAATGGACGCGCGTGAACCTTCACGACCGCCACATCCGGCTCGACGGCAACCACACCAAGAGCGGCAAGCGGCGATTCGTGCCACTGACCGAGGAAGCGCGTCAGGCGTTGTTGAACCGGGCCCGTTTCCGGGCCGAACACTGCCCGGCCTCGCCGTGGGTGTTCGCGCACAAGGACGGGGCCCGGATCGAAGCGGTACACCACGGCTTTTCCAGCCTGTGCAAGCGGGCCGGGATCACGGATTTCCGAATCCACGACCTCCGGCACACCTGCGCGTCATGGCTGGTCAGCGCGGGGATACCGTTGCGGGAAGTGCAGGAGTTGTTGGGCCACGGCAGCATCCAGATGACCGAGCGATACGCGCACCTGGCGCCGGAGAACCTCAAGGCCGTTGTGCATGTGCTGGATCGGATGTCACGATCTGGTCACGCTGGGGGGCTTGAGTTAGGCCGGGGCGTGGCCTAAGTGCTTGAATTTTATGGTCGGGGTGAGAGGATTCGAACCTCCGGCCTCCACGTCCCGAACGTGGCGCTC
>CAYOKN010000074.1:0-11816 GCA_964404545.1 uncultured Rhodospirillaceae bacterium
CGCCGGCGGCCACCGCCGCCCGTCCGGCGCCCGCGCGCCTGCCCGTCACCCTGATCGGCCTGACCGAGGCCGAGACCCTGGGTCAATTGGGCAAGCCCAAGCAGGAACAGGCCATGCCGCCGGGCAAGCGCCTGCGCTATGCGGCGCCCGGCTGCGTGCTGGACGTGCATCTGTTTCCCGATCTGGAAAAGGGCGGCCTGTACACCCTCGACGTGACCGCCGAGGGGGCCCAGGTGGAGGACTGCCTGAAGAAGGTGGCGGCGCGGAAGCGGTAATCTGCGCGTGGGTCAGAGCACCGGCGGCTTGATGCCCTCGAACACCTTGCGCAGGCCCTCGCCCCATTGCCGGCGCAAGTCCATCAGATAGGTGTCGCCATCCTGCAGCCGCTTCAGGTGGGTCACCTTCAGCTTGTCGGTCTCGTAGCACATCAGGTCGATGGGCAGTGCCACCGACAGGTTCGAGCGCATGGTGGAATCGAACGAGATCAGCACCAACTTGGTGGCTTCCTCGAGGCTCATCCCCATGGACAGCAGGCGGTCGAACACCGGCTTGCCGTATTTGGTCTCGCCGATCTGGAAGAACGGGGTCTCGGGCGTGGCTTCGATGAAATTGCCGGCGCCATACACCATGAACAGCCGGGGCCGTTCGCCCTTGATCTGGCCGCCCAGCAGGAAGGTGGCGATGAAGTCGGCATTGTGCTTGCGCAGATGTTCGGCGTCGGTGCGGTGAACCTCGCGCAGGGCCTCGCCCACGATGCGGGCCACCCGGAACATGCTCTTGGCCCGGTCGATGTCCAGGGACTTGTCCTCGCCGCCGCGCCATTCGCTGATTACATTGATCGCGGCCTGGGTGATGGCCAGGTTGCCGGCCGAGCACAGGGTGATGACCCGTTTGCCGGGGACCTCGAATATGCTCATCTTGCGGAACACGGCCACATTGTCCACGCCCGCATTGGTGCGGGTGTCGCTGGCCAGCACCAGGCCGGCATCCAGCATCACGCCCACGCAATAGGTCATACCCGCCACTCCAAAAGCATTGGTCAGCCCAGGGTTATAGCGCGGGCCGGCGTCAGCGTCACCGGAAGAAAACGCCCATGGAAAAGGCCGCCGGCGGGGGAACGCCGGCGGCCTTGGGCCTGGTCAAACAGGGGCGGGGCCCTTGACGGTTAGCCGTGCTTGCGGGCGATCTCGGCGAAACGGCGCATGCCCCGGATGGCGCGTCCCAGGTCCAGTTGCTCAAGCTGGCCCGCGACGGCGCGGATATCGGCGGCACTTTGCTGGGCCTGCAGGCGCAAGGCCGAGGCCTGGGCCATCAGGGCGTTGCTTTCCTGACCCAGCATGCTGACGCTTTCCAGCGTCATGGCGGTGGCGGTGGTCTTCATGGGTCCTCTCCTCTCCGTACTCCCTGGTCTGACAACGGCGGTCGGACCAGTCCGTCCCTCCGGACAGTATTACCAAATGGTTAAAGAGGCAGGGGGAGGGGTGAAGTAGCAGCGGAATGGAAAAAAGTATAAGTATTTCCGCTATTTTCAGCAGATTTGAGAATAATTGTAAGGAGTTTTGCGAGGACTGACGCGGACCGGTCGGTGGTCAGGCGGTGGCGGGCATGGGCGCCCAGCCGGCCATCAGGGCGATGCGCACGGCCTGGGCCCGGTTGGCGGCGCCGATCTTGCGATAGACGTTGCGCAGGTGAATCTTGATGGTGATTTCCTGCAGGTCCAATTGGCGCGCAATTTCCTTATTGGTGTGACCGTCGATCAGCAGGCCCAGGATCTGGCGCTCGCGGGCGCTGAGTGAATTCAGCGGCTGAGGTTCGGTGGCCTTGGCGGCCTCGCCATCGGTGAACACCTGCGAGGGCAGGTAGGTCTCGCCCGACAGCACCAGCCGCAGGGCATTGATCATGGCGGCGCCGGTGATGGTCTTGGGGATATAGCCCGAAGCCCCCACGCGGGTGGCATTCATCACATCCTCGCGGCTGACATAGCCCGAGATGATGACCACGGGCACCTCAGGGCGGCGGGCCTTGATGGTCTCGATGCCGGTAACGCCGTTCATGCCGGGCATCTTCAGGTCCAGCACGATCAGGGTCAGTTCGCCGGGGGCGTCGGCAATGGCAAAGGCTTCGGTGAAGTCGCAGGCTTCAACGATTTCGGCGCTCTCATCCAGTTCCATCAGGAACGGCTTCAGGCCTTCTCGGACCAAATTATGGTCGTCGGCCAAAAGAATGCGCATGCACCTTACCCCTTCGAACCACCCGGAACACCGGAAGCGATGTCCATGAGTTGGCGAAAACTATAACGATTACGGGTGGTGCAAACAACAGCATCATTGACCGTTTGCTGCCCTGGTCGCGGTGAAGCGTTCCACATGGTCCCTCAAGGCCTTGAGGGATAATGGCTTTTTCAACACAACTGCTTGATCATCGGCCAGATAGGCTAAATCTTCGGTCATGCCCATATGACCTGTGACTACGATGATCGGCAGATCCCCCTGGACTTCCCGCAGCCGCCGGACCAACTCGGTGCCGTCGCCATTGGGCATGCGGATATCGGTGACCACCACATCCGCCGGGTCCATGAGGAATCGCTTGAAGGCTGAGTTCCCGCTGGCCGCCAGGCTGACGCGGTATCCCATTTCCTTCAGGAATCCGGCCATGGCCTCCACCGCCTCGGGCTCGTCATCAACCACCAGGACATGGCGCCCATTGGCATGCGGTGCGGGCTGGCTGGCCCGGTGCGGCTCCTCGGTGACCTCCACGCGTGTGCCGGCCGCCACCGGAAGTGTAATGGCGAACACCGCTCCTTCACGGGCGTTGCGGGTTTCCAGCTTGCCCTGCATGGAGCTGATGATGCCGAAACTGACCGACAGCCCCAGGCCGGTGCCCCGTCCCACCTCCTTGGTGGTGAAGAACGGCTCGAAGATGCGGTCCTGCATGGCCGGCGGGATGCCGGGGCCGTTGTCGCTGATGGCGATGACCAGCCGCTTGCCGCGCCCCTCCAGCTTGCCTTGCACCTTGACCCGGCCCTGCCAGCCGGGCTCGCGCGCCCGGGCTGCCGGCTTGAGTTCGCGCACCGCGTCCAGGGCATTGGACAACAGGTTGATCACCACCTGCTCCACCTGCACCGGCCGCCCGGACACGGGGCAGGGGCGCTTGGGCAGGTCCACCTCAAGGCGGATGTCGCTGGTGGTGAACTGGCGCTCCAGCAGTTCGATGGCTTGGCGAACCGTGGTCACCGCGTCGAAGATGCAGGGCTGGCCGGAATCCGACCGGCTGAAGATGCGGATATGGTCGATGATCTCGGCCATGCGGGCGGCCTGGCTGGCGATCAGGTCGAACTGCTTTTCCTGATAGTCTTGGGTGGCCTTGCCACGCGCGATGAACATCTGCGTGGCCTCGGCGGCCATGCGGATGATGTTGATGGGCTGGCTCAGCTCGTGGGCCATGCCGGCGGCCATCTCGCCCAGGGTGGCCAGCTTGGCGGTCTGGATCAGCTGGGCCTGGACCGCATTACGCTCGGACACGTCGCGGATGATGGTCTGGCGCGCCGGCACCCCGTTGAAGGTGGTGGCCGAGGAGCGAATTTCTGCCTCGAAGGTGGTCCCGTCGGTGCGCAGCATGGTTACTGCGGCGGTTTCATTGGGCACCACTCGGGCGCGCAGGCGGGCAGTGATCAGCGCCCGGTCCTTGGGATGGATCAGTTCCAGTACCAGCCGGTCCAGCACGGGGCGTTCGGTGCTGACCCGGAAGATGCGCTCGGCGGCGCGGTTAATGAACAGCACCCGCCCGTCGCCATGCACCATGATGGCGTCGGGGGCCAGTTCCACCAGGCTGCGATAGCGTTCCTCGGACTCCTCCAACTGGCGCTGGGCGCGGCGCTGGGCGGTCTGGGCGCGGATCACGGTGATGCCATAGGACAGGTTGCGCGCCAGGTCGGCCAGCAGCCGGGTCTCCTCCTGGTCGAAGGCCTCGGTCTCGGTCGCATAGATGCACAGGGCGCCGAACACGCGGTCACGGTCGCTGAGGGGCAGGCTGATGGTCGAGGAAAAGCCGCGCTCGGCGGCAGCGGCGCGCCAGGGGCCGAAATTGATGTCGCTGGTGGTGTCGTGGGCCACCACGATCTCGCCGGTGCGGATGGCGGTGCCGGTGGGGCCCCGGCCCCGGGGATTGCCTTCGTCCCAGCTGATGCGGGCGGTTTCCACATAGCCGTTGTCCTGGCCCGAGACGGCCCGCGGAATCACGCTGTGATAGTGGTCGTGGGCCGCATAGCCCACCCAGGCCAGGGGGTAGCCGGCCACATCCACCACGATCTTGCAGACTTCTTCCAGCAGCGCCTGTTCGTCTGTGGCGCGCATCAAGGCTTCGGTGGCCTGGGTGAACGCTGTCATGGCCCGCTTCAGGCGGCGGAAGTCGTCGTCCGCGAGCATGGTTGTCTGGCTTCCCTGGCTAGGGCGCGCGCTCATCCCGTCTCCCACTCCCCGTGGCCGCCTCTGGGCGGGCGGCCTTGACCATCTTGGTATTTCGGGTAAGCCTACTCCTTTCGCGCCGGGCGCGGAAGCGAGCCGACGGGTGTTTTACCTATACCGTGGTATGGTCATCCATGTCGGTAGGGTCGGTGCCGGCCAGGGCGATATACGCGGCGTCGTCCAGGCAGCGTTGGGACATCAGCGGCTGTCCGTCGGCGTCGATCAGCCCCATGGCCAGCAGCAGATCGACGCATTTCAGGAAATGCGCGCGGTTCTGCGGGCTGTCCACCCCCTCCAGCCAGTTCTGCTCCAGGAAGGCCAGCAGGGCGGGCTGGCCAAGATGCGCCTCCCAGATGATTCCCAACAGCGAGGTCAGCGCCTCTTCCAGCTCGCGGCTGGCCCCGAACAGGGTCTGCTCGGCGTCGGCCAGTTCGCGCAGGCCGGTCTCGGGCCCGGCGCCCAGGCCGAAATCCTTGGCGGTGATGCGCTTTGGCGCGCAGCACTGCAGGTGCGCCACCTCGTGGATCAGCACCGAGGGCTCGGTGCGGGTGCGCACCACCCGTCCGTCCCAGCTATAGGCCTGCTGCGGCTCCTCGTCACAGGTCACCATCTCGAAGGCGTGGCACAGGGCCACCGCCTGGGCATGGTGGCGGGCGGTTTCGGCCGGCGGGATCGGTCCGGTGGGGTTGGTGGCGGCGATGCGGCGGAACACGGCCTGGCCCGGATGGGTGCCCTCCAGGCAGGCGTCGAAACGGGCCAGGATCTCGGGCAGGCGGACGGTATCGATGGGAGTCAGAATCATGGGGCTTCAAACTTTCGACAAAGTGCGCGTATAGAACCCGCAAAGCCCTCTCCACTGCAAGGCCTTGCCATGCGCCGTATCCTGATCGCTGCCGCCCTCAGCCTCCTGACCCTCCTGCCGGCCTGGGCCTCGAAGCCCGAGGCCGTGGCCGACCTGTTGGACGCCAAGGTGGATTATTCCGCCCAGTTCTATGTGGCCAGCCCCAAGGGCGAGTATGAGGGGATGGTCTATCACTCGCCCGGCAAGGAATGGCGCGAGTGGGAAACCGCCAAGGGCCAGCAGGCCCTGCTGCTCCGCCGCGATATCGGCCAGGCCCATATGCTGATGCCTGACCGCCGCATCTCGGTGGGTCTGTCCTGGGCCGCCGTGGGCGAACTGGTGGGCGGCATCGACAGCATGACCATGACCCGAACCAAGCTGGGCCGCGAGACCATAGGCGGCCAGCAGGTGGACCGCTACAAGGTCAGCGCGGCCAGCCCGCGCGGCGGCACCTTCGAGGGGCTGGCCTGGTTCACCGCCAAGCACGGCATCCTGATGAAGCTGGAAGGCACCGGCACCTTCGACGGCCGCACCATGCCCGTGGAAACCGGCCTGCGCAACCTGCGCATCGCCAAGGTGGACCAAAGCCGCTTCGAGATGCCCAAGGGCTTCACCAGCCTGGATTTGACCGGCATGAGTTACAAGCAGATGGAAGGGGCGCTGAAGCTCTTGGGGCGGTGAGGGGGGCGTCTGTGGTTGCCTCTGACCGCTGCAAACAGTCGCCTCGATAAAGAAAAAGCGCGAAGGGCGAACCCTCCGCGCTTCTTTCTTGACGGCACCGGCGAGACTTACTGGGCCTGCTGGATGGCGCTCAAGGTCCACTCGCCGCCCTTGGGGCGGGTGAAGGTCCAAACCTCGGTGGCCTCGGTGGGGATGTCGGCGTTGCCCGACACTACCTTGCCGTCCTGCTCGTCATGGTCGGTCATGCTGTAGCGCATGGTGACGGTGCAGAATTCCTGGCCGTCCTCGAGCCAGGACTCATCCAGGTCACCCTTCAGCAGCACCACATTGCCGATCACGTTGCGCACACCCTGGGCGCGGTTCTCGGCCAGCTGCTCGGCGAAATAGCCGGCCAGTTCGGGGGTGCAAAGGCGCTTCAGGGCGGCTTCGTCGTCATTGCTCCAGGCGGTCTGCACCTCGGTCAGCACGGCCTGGAAGCGGTTCAGGTCATCCTGGCCGATGGGGATTTCCACCCGGGTGACGCGGAAGCCCTGGCCCCCGCCGCCCAGGCCGCCCATGGGCTGCTGGTTCTGGGGCTGGTTCTGGGGCGCCTGGCCCGCATAGGCATAGGGCTCGGGGCGCGGGGGCTGTTGCTGCGGGGTGGCCATCTTGCGGCGGATCAGGCCGATGACGAAGCGCACCACAAAGAAGACCAGCAGCATTTGCAGGGCAAAGCCCAGGAAGCCGGCGAAGCCTTCGCCCAGGAAATTGCCGCCGAAGATCAGGGCTCCCAGGCCGGCGCCGATCAGGCCGCCCATGAGCATGCCGCCGAAGCCCGAGCCGAACATGCCGGGTTTCTTGGCGGCCATGCCGGCGGCGGGCTGCTGCATGGCAGGGCCGGGCTGCGCCTGTGCCGGTGCGGCCTGCTGGGCCGGCGCGGTCTGCTGCGGCGCCGGGGTGACGCTGCGCTGCATGGGTGCGGCGCCGTTGTTGTCGAAGGTGCGGCTGCCGCGGCTGCCGAAGCTGGAGCCCTTGCCAGCGCGGGCCTCGGCGTCGAAGGCCATCAGGATCGGTCCGCCAGCCACCACGGCGGCCAGCAGGACGGTGAACAGGCGGGAACGGATGTGCTTCACGGAAACCCCCAGAATGACAAGCCTGCGGGATATAGCGAAGCTGGGCGCCGGTTCAATGAAAAAGGGGGAGGGATTTCTCCCTCCCCCTTAAGGGCTTACTGAGGCGCCGTTTTCTTGGGCGCCGTCAGTTGCTTCACCAGGGCCTTGAGGCCGCCCGAGGGCATCACGCTGATCATGGAGGTGACCAGCGCCGCGCCATAGGGTACCGACTGCACGAACAGCACGATGGCCCACAGCACCGCATCGGGGTCGTCGCGGCCGTAGAGGAACAGCACCGACAGGGCGGCGGCCCACTGCAGCAGCATCAGGATGGTCTCGTCGCGGGCCATCTCGAATCCGGCGCGCAGGGCGGCCTTGTCGGCGGCCTTGGGCGTGCGCAGGAAGGGGGTGCTCTTCTTGTACATGCCCTGCCACATGGCCAGGGCGATGGCATAGGTCAGGCCCATGCCGGCGATGGCCGAGCCGATGGTCTGCCGCCAGGTGGTCCGGACCCGGGTGGCGTACAGGAAGATGTGGTGCACCACCTTGGCCAGGAACACGCCCACGGTGGGCAGCACGAACATGGCCAGCGGGAAGTCGAAGATGGGCTTGGTGGAGCAGACCTGGGCCTTGTAGGGCAGGATCGCGTCCATCCAGGGCATGGCGCAGACGGCGTCATAGACCAGGCCAACGGTCCACACCAGCGACAGCAGGGTGAACAGCAGATAGAAGGCGTCGGCAAACCAGGGCAGCCAGCCGGCGATGAAGTGATATTTCTGCGCCGCATCCAGGCCCGACTTGCGGAATGGCATCAGCGCGCGCCAATGGCCCTTCAGGATCTGGCAGGCGCCGAAGGCCCAGCGGAACCGCTGCTTCTTGTAGGCCTGGAAGCTGTCGGGGGTCAGGCCGTGGCCGAAGCTGTGCGCCACATAGACCGACTCGTAGCCGTCGGCCAGCAGGCGCAGGCCCAGCTCGGCGTCCTCGCAGATGCACCATTCCGCCCAGCCGCCCTTTTCGATCAGCGGGTCCTTGCGGATCAGGGTCATGGTGCCGTGCTGGATGATGGCGTTGGCTTCGTTGCGGGTGACCATGCCGATATGGAAGAAACCGGCATATTCCCAGTTGATCATTTCCTTGAAGGCATCGTTTTCCCACTCGCGGTGGTCCTGCGGTGCCTGCACCCAGCCGGTCTTCGGATTGTCGAAATAGGGCACCAGCGAGCGCAGCCAGTTCTTGTCCACCACATAGTCGGCGTCGATCACGCCCACGATCTCGGCGTCCTTGGCGGTCACCTGCAGGCCGTAATTCAGGGCGCCCGACTTGAAGCCCGGCCACTTGCCCAGGGTGAAGAAGCGGAAATGCGGGCCCAGCTGCTTGCAATATTCCTGGACCGGACGCCAGACATTTGGGTCCTTGGTATTGTTGTCCAGGACGATCACCTCGAAATTCGGATAGTCCAGGCGGGCCAGGCTATCCAGGGTGATCTTCACCATCTCGGGCGGTTCGTTGCAGATGGGCAGATGCAGCGAAACCTTGGGGAAGCGGGCCGGGGTGTCGGGCGTGAAGGGCAGGAATTTGCGCTTCATGCTGCGCGCCCAGGTCAGCTCGGTCAGCTCGAAGCCCGAGATCAGCACCACCACCAGCAGCATCACCTGCAAGGGCAGCAGGAAGCTGAACATCACTTCGGTGGCCGGGGCGAAGTCCTTGATCATGGGGACCGACATGGTCCAGATGATCAGGCTCATGGCGAATTGCACCAGCACGGCGAAGAACACCTTGCCCATGGTGCGCAGGTTCTCCCAGCGCCAGACGAAGATCACCAGCGGCAGGAAGGCCAGGAAGGTGGCGGCGATGGCCTGCAGCGGCCAGTCCTTGAACTCCAGCACCGGGTCAGTCCAGCTGAATTTCTGGTTCCGGTCGGCGTCGAACAGGCCCCAATAGGCTTCCACCGAGCCCGAATCCAGGCTCTCCTTCTTCCAGGGCTGGTCGAAGGCCTCGATGATGTTGTAGTCCAGGTCCTCGTAGGCGGCCACGTTCAGGAAGCGGCGCAGGAACGAAGCCTGGTTCACCAGGCTGGGCTCGGCCTGCTTGCGGCCCTTGCCGGCCGAGGGCCAGCCCACTTCACCGATATAGATGTGCTTGTCCGGATAGGCCGCCTTCACGTCGGCAATGCGGTCGATCACATAGTCCAGCGACTCGTTCACCCCCATGCCTTCCCAGTAGGGCAGGGTATGGATGGTGATGAAGTCCACCGCATTGACCAGTTCGGGATGCTCGATCCACACATGCCACGGCTCGGCGGTGGAAACGGGCTGGCGCACCTTTTCGCGCACGCGCTCCAGATAGCGGATCATCTGCTGCACGGTGGCCTTGCCGGTCAGCACGGCTTCGTTGCCCACGATCACCCGGTCCACATTGGGGGACCGGGCCACCTGGATCACCTTGTTGATGTCCTGCTCGTTTTCGACCAGGAAGCGGAGCTGCAGGTTGTCCAACTCCTTGATCCGGTTCTCGTCGCCGCCGGCGGCGGCATAGGCGCCCGGCGGCACGCCGTTGACGATGGCGCCGGCGGTGACCGTCATGCCGTATTTGGCCGCCAGCTCGGGCACCTGGTGGAAGCCTTGCAGCGAGGTATAAGTCCGCACGGCGGCCACCTTGCCGGCCAGGACCTGCAGGTCCTTGTCGATTTCCTCGACCGAGGGCAGGCGGCCTTCCAGCGGGTTGTCATCCTTCTGATAAGGCGCGAAGGAGACGCTGCGGATCACGCCTTGCCAAGCCACGTCCGAATGCGGACGGTTCAGCCAGGCCCAGACCGCCAGGTTGCCGATGATGATGAGCAGGAGAACGAAAAGACCGTTCAGTCGAGTGCGACGCATGGACGATGTGGCCCAGAAAGTTCCAAGGGACGGGGCGGTTCGCGCTTGTCCGTATTCCGGCACAGGGTCAGGGGAGCGCACCCCGCGCGCATGAATAGGCGAGAGGAGTACCCTCTGATTGTGGGGGAATTATGACATGCTGCCGGGGTGGCCCCGCCCGGCAAAAAACCTCGTTGAGGTCAGGACGCTTGCCCTTGCCCCCCGGATCGAAACGGCCCGCGAGGGCGGCGCCGCCGGAAGGTGTGGCAATAGCCAAAGGTGTAACAAACAGAATGACTTTCGTCCAGGGTCTGACGCAGGGGCAAAGGCTTTGGGCGACCGTGATGCGGCCCCTCCGCTTGGGGGGTTCCCCCCGCCGCCCGGAATGGAGTAAACCACGAGGCCCGTCTCATCCTTGCCGCTGGAAGCATGACCCAACAGACCCTGCCGTCCGTCAACGCCCGCATCGCCGCTGAACTGACCGTGGCCGAGCGCCAGGTGGAAGCCGCCGTCCAACTGCTGGACGAAGGCGCCACCGTGCCCTTCATCGCCCGCTACCGCAAGGAGGCGACCGGCGGCCTGGACGACACCCAGCTGCGCACCCTTGAGGAACGCCTGCGCTATCTGCGTGAGTTGGAGGAGCGCCGCTCCGCCATCCTGTCCAGCATCGAGGAACAGGGCAAGCTGACCGACGCGCTGCGGGGCCAGATCCTGGTGGCCGATACCAAGGCCCGCCTGGAAGACCTGTATCTGCCCTACAAGCCCAAGCGCCGTACCAAGGCCCAGATCGCCCGCGAGGCGGGGCTGGAGCCGCTGGCCGACCTGCTGCTGACCGACCCCGGCCAGGAGCCCGAAGCCGCCGCAGCCGCCTATGTGGATGCGGAAAAGGGCGTGGCCGACGTCAAGGCCGCCCTGGACGGCGCCCGCCAGATCCTGATGGAACGCTTTGCCGAGGACGCCGAACTGTTGGGCAATCTGCGCGACAAGCTTTGGCGCGAGGGCATCGTCACCTCGGTGGTGGCCGAGGGCAAGCAGACCGAAGGCGCCAAGTTCTCGGACTATTTCGACTACCGCGAAGCCATCAAGGACATTCCCAGCCATCGCGCGCTGGCCTTGTTCCGCGGGCGCAACGAATCGGTCCTGCAGTTGAAGCTGCAGCTGCCCGAGGAGCTGGAGGCGCAGGGCGGAGCCCGTGTGCTGACCACCGCCGAACAGGCCATCGCCGCCCGCTTCGGCATCCGCGACCTGGGCCGCCCGGCCGATGGCTGGCTGCTGGACACCGCCCGCTGGACCTGGCGGGTGAAGATGCACCTGCATCTGGAAATGGAGCTGATGGGCCGGCTGCGCGATGCCGCCGAGGACGAGGCGATCCAGGTGTTCGCCCGCAATCTGAAGCATCTGCTGCTGGCCGCCCCTGCCGGCATGCGCGCCACCATCGGCCTGGACCCGGGCATCCGCACCGGCGTCAAGGTGGCGGTGGTGGATGCCACCGGCAAGGTGGTCGAGACCACCACCATCTACCCGCACCAGCCGCGCAATGACTGGGAGGGTTCCATCGCCGTGATCGCCGCCCTGGCGCACCGGCACAAGGCGGAACTGGTGGCCATCGGCAACGGCACCGCCAGCCGCGAGACCGACAAGCTGGCCGCCGACGTGATGAAGCGCCATCCCGAGTTGAAGCTGACCAAGATCGTGGTGTCCGAGGCCGGCGCCTCGGTTTATTCCGCCTCGGAGCTGGCGGCCAAGGAGTTCCCCGGCCTCGACGTGTCCTTGCGCGGCGCCGTGTCCATCGCCCGGCGTCTGCAGGACCCGTTGGCCGAATTGGTCAAGATCGACCCCAAGAGCATCGGCGTGGGCCAGTACCAGCACGACGTCAACCAGAGCG
>CAYOKN010000075.1:0-11250 GCA_964404545.1 uncultured Rhodospirillaceae bacterium
GAATGAGCTCACCGGGCGGAAGCGATTTCCCAGCCAGATTGTCGTCGGGGTGGATCACCGTTGACCAGGTCACGATCCACGACCGCGAAGCCCCAGGCGCGGACGGCGGTTTCCATGGTGGCCGAGTTGAGAGCCCCACCGTATTCCCCCAGCAGCCGCAACTCGACCAGGCGGCGCTGTGCGTCATAGGCCCGGCGGACCTGTTCGTTGCTCACGGCTTGTCTCCCAGCTTCAGGTGCCCCCGCAACATGACGGAGGAGTCGCGTTCCACACGGTTGAGCAGCTCGGTCAGCAGCTTGATCTCGCCGGTCAACGTGGCGATGGCAACCTGGACCTCGCCCACCTCCTCGGCGGCTTCCAGCGCCTTGTCGGCAGCGTCCTTGGCAGCCTGAGCGGCAGCGGCGGCAGCCTTGATGGAGGCGTCCATGAGGGCGAACCGGGTCTCGCCGGCGGCCAATTTCCGTTCAGCCTCCGCATGGGCCCTGGCCAGATCCTCGACGGCCGTCTTGGCGGCGAACGACTTCGAAAGCCACCACAGAATAGCCCCACAACGGGGCGGACAGCCCAATCCAGGATGCCCATTCCTTCAGTTCAGCCAGCGGCGTCATTGTTCCCCCTTGTCGCTCGGTTGGCGATCCTCGCCCCGATCGGGGGCCGGTCTTGGTTTACGCTTCAGGGCGCGCTGGATGGCCAGGGCTCGGAAGAACTCCTCTGCGGTCTGCGCCTGGTCGGCCATGTCAGCCATCGGCACGCTCGCCGGCGCGGATGCGCTTCTCCTTGCCCCGGTGCCAGCTGGCCACGCCCAGGATCGCGCCCGGGATGCCGAACAGGAGGGCCATGGCGCTGACCAGGTCGGGGATCATCCGCATGGCAGCCTGATCGCCGGCCGCCACGGCCTTGAAGCCCAGCCAGCAGACGAGGCCGGCGACGAAGGCGAAGGCCAGGGCCGAGACGAAACCCCAGAACGGGCGCCAGCCGCTGACCCACCATTTGTCCGACTGGGCCTCGACCCGCATGGTGGCGTTGACCATTTCCAGTCGCTTGGTCTCCTCCTCGAGGACCCGCACCTGGAATCCCAGCAGGGCCTCGCGCAGGCGGATCATCAACTCCGGATTGGCCTCCAGGCGACGGCGGGCCTCGGCCTCATCGTCGGTGCCGACCACCGAGGTGACGATCTTGGCCGCCTTCTCGGCGGTCGCGCCGGCGTCCTTGTCGAACAGGCCGATCAGGGAGGGCAGGACGGCGGCCGCCAAGCCGGCCAGGGCGGGCAGCGCCATGGTCAGTAGCTCCAGATCCAGGGGCGCGGGCGGTCGGTGCGGGCATCCAGATCATCCAGGTGGATGAAACGGTCCTGGCCCTTCTGCTGGACCCCGATCCCGGTGAAGCCGTGGCTGAGCGCCAGTTGCAGCAACTCCAGCGCGTCCGCGCCGCGCACGGCCACATCGACCGCCCGGCCGGTGGTGTGCGGGCCGCCCGGCCCGGTGCTGGACACCCGAACATTATAGTCCGGGGAGCGATAGCCCGAGGTGATGACCATGGGGCGGCCATAGGCAACCCGCAAAGCCTGCAGGCGGTCCATGAAGCCGGGGACGATGACCAACCGGCCGCTGCCCTTGCAGCGGAATTCGTCCGGCCGGAAATTGGGCCAGCGCCAGTCGATGGGCAGGTCGGGGAGAGACACGGCGGTGCATCCTGGTCAGTGGACAGGTGCACCACTCTTGCGCGACGGGGAGAGAGGATTCAGGCGGACAGATGTCCGGGGTGGCAGCCGCGGCCGCATGAAACTGTATGCGAACCGGCCTGATCCGCCAAGGGGCTAGAACAGCGAGCCCTGGCGGCCGTCCGTGCGTGGGCCGGCATGCCCGTTCTTGTGGCGTCTGGCCGTGCGGGATGAGACGCCGGCGCGCCGCGCCGCCTCGGTCACCGTGGCGCCTTCCGCCAGAGCCTCGCGCATGATTCGCCAAGCCCGGCCGCGACCCCCGAACAGACCTAGTGGGATTTCGTCGCGGCCACCACCCAAACGCTTGCAGAGGGCCCGGGCGGCCTCCAGGCCTACTACCTCGACCAGCCAATGGCCATCCAGGTTCGCAGGTTGCGGCCAGTAGATCTTGGCCCCGCCCTTGGCATGGGCCAATTGCAACGCGGCGGTGGGGCCGGCGATCTCGGCGATCACGGCCAGGATCCCGGTCAGCTGCAGGTCGGCGCCGGTGCTCATCGCGGGTTGACCTCGGCACCCGCCCACTGGATCCACGCCCCATGGAAATCCTTGGTCTGGTGGGTGTCCTGCCAGAAGGCGCACAGATCCTCCCAATCCGCAAACCCGTCACCCCGGGCAAAGGAATCGAGGGCGGCGGCGGTTTCGTACAGCATGACCATGGGGCCATCATGGACCTCACGGACCAGCACCATGGCGCTGGACTTGCCCATGTCCATCAGGCTCACATCGTCCAGGCGAGTGCAGACCGTGTCGGCAAAGAACACCGGCCGCATCCGGGGACCGTGCTTGAGCTGCAAGGCCATGCCCGGCCGGGCGTGGCCTTGCCGGCCAGCCCGGGGGGCGCGGATGGTGCCGGTCTTGGTGCCGGCGAGGATGGGCGCGACGAAGCGCTGCTTGAAACCGTAGATCATCGTGATGTCCCCTTCGCCCGGCGTTCCATGGCCTTCAGGGCCTCGGCGATCTTGATCAGGTCGTCGCCGGCCAGCATGTCGGGATCCACCGCCACCCCGTCCTTACTGCCCGGGTGGACCATGCGGCCACAGAACGCGCGCAGGGCCTCGCGGCTGCCGTTGCGGACAGCCCCGGCCTCCGCACAGGACTTCCACAGGGCATGGACCTTCCGGGCCAGAGGGTTCCGAGAGGCCTTTGAGCGGCCTCTTGAGACGCCTTTGAACGCCCCCTTGCGTGCCAGCTCGTCGATCACCAGGCCCAGCTGGGCGTCGGTGCAGTCGGCGGCCGAGCGCCGGCCGGTGACCCGCTCCACCAGGTCGCGGTAGGTGTCCTCGTCCAGGCCAAGCTCCTTGCGGCCGGCATGGACCTTGGCCAGGGCGGCGCGGCGGGCGGGGGCAGTCATGCATCCCCCCGGTTCATGGCGCCGAGGATTTCCTCGGTGGAGCGGGGATCATTCGAGCTGACGCGGTAGCAGTCCGGGCAGGGTTCGGCTTTGCCGGAGCAGCCCTTTTCTGGCCCACGGCAGATGGCAACATCTGCCGCCGCAGCCTTATTCTCCGGGCACCAAGCCGGCACGCGGCCAGCGTCCTTCGCGCCGAACGAGCGATCAGCCTTCCTGCACCGGCAGGCGCGGCCCATGGGGGTCACCTGGAAATGCGGGCAATGAGCGTTGCAGAGGGTTCGCATATGGGCAGTCCGTCAATTCGAGGTTAGGCGGGCTCGCCGTCATACTGTGCCCCGCAGAAGGGGCAGTAGGACGGGACGATGAAGTGCGGGACGCTCCTGCGGGTTTCCGCCTTGCCGGTGTCTTTGCGCATGAGCGGGATAGAAAGCTGCAGGTCCATCTTGCCGCCCCCGATGCGGAACCCGATGGGCAGTTCTTGGTCGTTGGCTTCGAGCATTTTGTTAATATTTCCGATGCAGTCGCACATGGCGGTGGTCCTTTTTCGTAACAGTCAAACCGAAGGTTAGGCGGGTCAGAACTCAGGCCGCCGATAGTCGCGGTCCATATGTTCGCGCTGCCCGCGCGACATGCGCCGATCAGTCGCCGCCACCCAAGTCTTGGCGACCTGGAGCTTGTTCCGCAGGGTCACGATTTCGGCCGCGGCATCTTCCATCAGGGCCTTTTCATCGGCCTCATCCAGTCCGTGGGTTCCGGTGGCGGCGCCACGCAGGCGGTCGAGAATGTCCATTTGTTCAATCTCCATGGGGGAGGATTCAGAGGGTCCGCCGATCGGACGCTCGGTTGAGGGTGACCGCCAGGTCCTGCCAGCTGGCGCCGGCAGCGATCGCCAGGTCCACGGCCTGGGCGAAGGCGCTCACCGGGTCGGTGGTGGCCACCAAGCGGTCGGCATCGAGGAGGGCCAGCTGGGCCGTGGTGCGGCGCAGCTTGCGGACGCAGTCGGACAGGCGGCCGGACTTGGGCAGGGCCTGGGCCACCCGGGACAGGTCGGCATGCAGGGCCAGGAGGTCGGTCTCAACCATAGGCGGCCTCCAGCGGGTCGGAGGCGTTGGTGCGACAGGGCGTACACATGCGGTGGTGCGGCCCTTCGGAAAGGAAATCAGTCCCGCAGGTGATGCATTTGCGCCGCTTCGGAGGATGGCGGGGCATGGTCACGGCGGCCGGGTTGTTCGGGGTGGTCCAACTGCCATCGGCCGTCTTGGCCAGCAGCCCCAACTCGGCGGCAAGGTCCCTCACGGCGGTCCAGCTCGGTGCCCTGATCGCGGTGGCGATCTCGACGAACCCCAAGCCCTCGTCGATCATCTTGGCGACAAGGTCGCGGTCCGTGGCGGTCGGCCAGTCGTCGCGGGAGTTCTCCTGAAGGGCTGCCACCTTCACGTTGAATGCGACGATCCCAGGGCCTACATGACGCCGGCGCGGATATTTCTTAATGAAGCCGAATCGGCGGGCAGCCTGGGCAATGCTTCCGGCGGTCGTCGCGCCCTTGAAGGGCGCCAGCTCAACGATCTCCTCGGGACTCTTGCCGTCGCGCCAGAACACCTCCAACGCAGACTTATTGGCCTCAAAGAATCCCCTGGGTGCCGGTTTGTGAGGTGCTTTGTCCCCGGTGTCCTCACCCACTTGCGGCGGCGAGACCTCGTCCTCAGACACCATCACCTTGTCGGCGGGCTGATGGTGTTTGAAAGCCAAGCTCTCACCGACAGGAACGTCGCGGCTCGCATTCGGATGACGGGCCGGCACCAAGCCCGGCATATCTTTGCCGATGACCCAGCGTTCGGCCTCGACGGCGAGGTCCAGCGCCAGGTTCGGATTGCCCGTCGCATGGGGAAGAAACAACTCCAGCAGGCGCATGCGCAGCGCCGGACCTGAGATCGCGGTGGTGGTGTCCAGCATGGCTACCTCTTCGTCATGGCCTGGCTCATCAGGGCGGGCTGGCCACTGTCCCGCCGACAACCCGGACCGGTGCTCCCGGTCCGGACTGTTTCGCCTATCCCCGGTAGGCCCGCTCCACCGCCTGGGCAGCCGCCGCCGGCGAGGCCGGATCGACGGCCCAGCGGAGGATGGCGCGGGCGATCGCCTCGGCCTCGGCCTTGGGCAGCTGGATCGCCACCGGGCCGGCCTGCAGGGTCCAGTCGCCGGTCTTCTGATCGCGGACCGACCGGATGCGGACTTTGCTGGTGCTCATTCCGCAGCCTCCTCGGGCAGCTGGGCCTGCACCATGTGCGCGGCATGGGTGCGGGTGGCGCCGATGGCGGCGGCCTGGCGGGCCACATGCAAGCGCTCGGGGTCCAGGCCGAGGATATCGAGCACCTGCAACTGGCGGCTGGCGTCGGCCCGCTGCCAGGCGGCCAGCAGGATCTCGGGCACCACCGTGGGCCAGTCGGGGGCATGGCCATCGGTGGGCGGCTGCAGGGGCCCCATGGCCAGGGCCACCAGGGCGCGGCCGGCCAGGCTGGCGGCCAGGACCTCATAGCTGTCGCCGGTGGCGTCCAGCAGGTCGTGGGCCAGCAGAACCAGGGTGCGGAGATGCATCTCCTGCAAGCCCGGCTGCGCCAGCACATAGCGCACCGGCTCGGCCCCCTCCCACGCTTTGATAAACGCCTCGGCCAGCGGGCGGTTGGCGGGGTCCAGCAGGGCAAGCGCGAAGCGAGCCAGCGCCGCCGGCGCGTCCTGGTACCGACGCACCAGGGTCAGCACCTGCTGGCCCTGGTGACGGGTGAGGTCGAACCGATCATTCCTCATGGCCGTCCACCTCGCGCTCGCGGCGGGCTGCCTCTCGGGCGGCAGCCTCATCATCGGACTCGCGGACCACCTCCGGCTGCAGGCAGCCCTCGGAGCAGGCGGCGGCGGGCTGGGCATCGGGCAGCAGGACGTACAGGAAATCCAGGAGAGCCTGGTACCAGTCCTCGTTGTCCAGGTAGGTGCTCATCTCGGTGTACAACTTGCCGCAGCAGGACAGCTTGTCGATGAGGACCAGCTTGCCGAAGAAGCGACCATTGCAAGTGTTGTAGGTCACCTCGTGAACCGCACCCTTGAACTCGAAGCCCACGGTGATGAAGTCGGAACCGGCGTGGTCATACTTCTGAGTGTTGATCGGGAAACCGGACACCTCGCAAGCGGTCTTGATTTCAGCCAGGGTCTTGTGACGGGCGAATGTCTGCATGGTTCCCCTCCCTTACTCGGCCGCCTGGACGGCCGGCATCTCGGCCGAGGCCAGGTCGATGGTCACGGCCTTCCAGCTGTCGCGGGGGCTGGGCCGCTGGTAGAAGCGCATGTAGGTGCGGCTGCCCACCACGCGGATGCTGTCGGTGATGGCATCCATGGCGCGGCGCCAGCGTTCGTCGTCGATCTCGATGCGGCGCAGGCGGAAGATGGCCTCGCGGCTGACCAGGCCTTCCTTGTCCACCCGGAAGGCGTCTTCCACCAGTAGCCGGATCTCGGCGCGGGCATCGGCCGCCCATTCGGCGATGCACTCGTCCACCAGGGTCTTGGCCACCTGCAGCTCCGGACCGAAGGTCAGGTTGTCGGACACCTGGATCTGCACCTTGGCGCACCCGTCGAAGCTGGTCAGGGTGATGTTGCCCTTGGCGCCGCCCTTGCTGGCGCCGTACTTCTCGGCGATCAGCGCCATGAAGGCTCCCACGTCATCGAAGCAGTGGCCCTTGAACCGGCTGATCTGGGCATTCAGCTCGGCCGCATAGTCCAGGATCTTGCGCACGGTCTGGTCTTCCAGCTGGTCGACCTGGCTCACCTGGGCCAGGGGCACCAGGCGCTCCTTGGCATCGCGCATGTACAGGGCCTCGCCCATCTGGACGCAGCCGGCGGGGATCTGGTTGATCTGTTCGGTCATCTCTTACGGTCCTCTCAGTGGATGGCGTTGCCGAGCCACAGGCGCTCGGACGGGCTGGGAAGGCTGGACCGGCGGCCCAGCAGGAAGGCGATCAGGCGGCGGATCAATTCAGCCTCCTCTCAGGGGTGGTGACGGGCAGGCCGAGGTGGCGGGCGGTCGCCTCCAGCAGCTCGGCCATGGCGGCGCGGGTGTCGCAGCCGGCGCCGACGGCCAGCATCAGGTGGCGGGCGGCGTCCACCACCTGCGCCATGCCGGCCAGGCGGTCGGCGTCGATCTCGATCAGGCGGTCGGACATGCGGCGCCTCCCTCGATCTCGGCCACGGCCTTGAAGAACCCGATGGGGTCGCGGGCGGCGAAGTCGCGCAGACGGCGGCGGATGTCCACCGCCATGGTCTCGGCCAAGGCGCGGGCGTCCTTGGCCACCTGCGGGTCGAGGGGCGGCTGGGTGCCCAGCTCGATGGACTCACGCAGACTGTCGGTGAGGGCGGCGAAGGCCCGGTCATGGGCCCGCAAGTCTTCGACCACCTTTAGGGCGTACAGCACCGTGGTGTGGTCCCGCCGGAAGGCATGGCCGATGCGGGGCAAGCTCAGGCTGGTCAGCTCGCCGGCCAGCCAGATGGCCACCTGGCGCGGGCGCACCACCTTGCGGGCCCGCCGCTCGGACAGGATCAGCGCGGTCGAGATGCCATACGCCATCGCCACCTCGTGGATGATGTGCTCGACGGTCAGGCGCGGTCGCATTCGGTTCCTCCCTTCTGCTGCTGTTGGCGGCGGGCCCATGCCTGCTCGAGTCGCTCCACCTTGCCCGCCAGGGCGTCCAGGTTGCGCAGGGCGATCCGCACGGTGGCGGCATCGGTCCCAGCGCCGCCCTCGACCGAGCGGATGGCCCGCACCTGGTTGCGGATCTGGGGGCCGTAGTCGGTGGTCATTCGGCCATCCCTCCTTCCAGCACCCGGAACCGGCGGCGGCCCTGGATCTCGGCGGCCTGGTCGTAGGTGCGCTGGGGCTTGGCCGGCGCCGCCTCGGTGGACTGGCAGATGCGCGCCGCCATCAGCTCCAGGCTGCCGGCCATGGTCTGGCAGCCCGCCGCCGACAGGAACAGGCCGTGGGTGGCCTGCTCCCGGATGGTGCGGGCCAGCGACAGCAGATCCAGCGCCACGGTGCTCACCGCCGCCTTGGGCAGCAGCTCGGCCAGGGTGTCGATGCACCGGGCCATCACCCGGAAATGCTCGGCGGTGGCCCGCACCTCGTCGGGATCGAAATAGGCGTCATTGCCCCTGGCGGCGTCCTCGGACCACGCCTTGGCGATCTGGTGGATCTCGCGCTGCAGGGCCTGCAGCTGGATGGCCACGCGAGGGTCGATCATGGTCATGGCGGGCTCCTCTCAGGCGTCGGTGGCCAGGTCGACGTCGATCTGTTCCCAAGCGGCGCGGATATGCGCCAGGGAGCGCGGCTGGCCGGCGCCGGCGGCCAGCATCCCGGCCAGCTTCATCACCGTGTCGATGTTGCGCAGCGCGCCGATCTTCCGGCCGACGGCCTTCAGAAAGGACACCTCGGCCGGATCAGTGACGCCCCAGGCCGCGACCATCTGGCAGATGTCGCCCGCCATGGGCGCGAACAGCTTGGGCTTCATGCTGGCCCGGCTGAACAGCTGGCCGTGATTCTCCTGGCCCTTGCCGTACAGGCGGGCATGGATGGTGCGGTTGCCCAGCACACCGACGCCCACCTTGAAGCGGTCCACCAGCGACCGGGCCTCCTCCAGCGCTGCCACGGTCAGGTGCTGGGCCTCGTCGATGATGATCAGCGCCTGAATGTTCTTGACGCGCTGGCCGATGGCCCGGCTCATCCGGGTGGTCGATCGCTCGTCGATGTCCATGGTCATGCAGATCTCGGCCAGCAGCGCCGAGGCGCTGGCGGTCGAGGGCGTCATGGTCACCATCCAGACATTGGAATTGGAGTCGCGGTAGTGCTCGGCCGTGGTGGTCTTGCTGACGCCCGGCGCGCCGATGATCGGCACGAAGGCCGGCGCCACCTGCGCCCAGGTCAGGGCGGGCAGGATCTTCTGGGCGCTGGGCAGCATCTGGAAGCCGGGCGCCTTGGGCAGGGTAGCGGCGGTCTTGGCCCGCTCGGCGCGCGAGGCCAGCCACGCCTGCAGCTTGGGGATCTGGGTCTCCAGCTTGCCCGCATAGGTCCCGGACAGCAGGGCGGCGAAGGTGCTCTCGGCGATGCCGGCGTCGCGGGCGGCAGCGGCCTGGCTGGGGTAATGCTCGGCGACGACCCGCTTGGCCTCGGCGCGGATGGTATCGACCTGCTCGTCGGTGAGCGTGGTGGTGATGGCGTTCATATGCTAGGTTCCCCTTTGGTTGACCTGGTTCTTGACCTGGTTGTTGACCTGGGCGCGGCCGATGCTTGCCGGCGGGCCGCGCCCTACTCCTGCCCCTGGCGCAGCATCGCGACGCCCCGGGCAAAATCCTCGAAATTGAATGTCTGGGCCTTAGGCTGCGCGGCCTCCTCCTCGGGCATCGGCTTCATGGCCAGATTGCCGAAGACGGGCCGCACCACCTTGGTTTCCGGGTTGACTTCCTCGGGCGGCGCCGGGCGCATGGCGGCAGCCTCGGCAGCCGACATGCGGGCCACGGAATCGGCGACCATCTTGGTGCCCTTCAGATAATCGCGACCGGCCTTGGCCCGATCCTTTGCCGCCGCCTCGTCGAAGAACCCCGTGTCCTCATGCAGCTCGGCGACGGCGACAAAGCTGCCATCCAGGCGATAGATGCGAACCGGCTGGTGCAGGTTGGCGGGGTCGTAGCGCACCACCAGCTTTGTCCCGATCAGGCGGGCCAGCTGCGGGCACCAATAGCGATTGCGGTGCAATTCGACATGGCCGTCCGGCTTGCGGGCGGTGACCTGCTGGGACTTCAGCAGCCACAGCCAGCGATGATCCGGCCCGGCCTTGCGGATGGGCGCTTGCTCGTAGCTCTGCGCGAACGCCTGGTCGAAGGACATCAAGCCGCCGCACACCCGGCTCTCGCGCCCCGGCCGGGCGTTGTGCAGGCGGATCTCGCGGTCGACGATGCCGATCAGCTCGGCGATGGGAATGGCGCGGGCGCCGTAGTTCTCGGGCTTGTTGCTGGGGCTGTTGCCGGTATAGGCGCCCACGCAGTCCGAAGACTTCGAGATGTGGTTGCACAGGTCGCCGAAGGCCCGTTCGATGGGCTTGGACTGCCCGTGATAGGGCTGGGTCCAGTGCACCTTGACCCGCAGAATGGTGAACAGGCCGTGCTGCTCGTTGGGGTCGACCTTGAACCGGAAGCGGTTCGGCGTCCCGCCGGTCATCGCCTTATTGGCGGCGGTGCGCGTGTTGTCGATCACCACATGGTCGGGGATGCCGTGCTTCTCGACCATGTCGCCGAAGGCCAGTCGGAAGGAATCGGAGTTCTCGCTTCGGTCGATCCGCCACGACAGGATCTTGCCGGAATACAAATCCTGGAACACGCAGATGACCGGTCGCCCCTCGCTCCCATCGGGCCAGCGGGCGAACACGTCCAGCGTATGGCCGTCGAAGTTGACGGCCTCCAGCGCATGCAGGCTGGAACGGTCACGGCGCTGGGCGGGGTACATCCGCGCCGCAGCCTCTTCGCCCTCGCGCATCAGCACCACGACCTCGGCCGGCACCTCGCGCTGCAGGCGCCGCTCGAAGGTCTTCTTGCTGGGCACGACCCAGCCCTTGCCGGCGCCGGTCTCCACCGTCTTGATGTAGGCGGTCCCCAGCGGCTGCCTGGACAGCGTCAGGTACTCCGCCTTGAAATACTCCCAAGCCTCGGAACTCATCTCTGCCGTGACGGTGCGGCCCACATAGTGGTCAGCCAGATAGGCCAACCAGTCGGCCCGCTCCACGCCATGCACCCGCGTCTCCCAGTCGTAATAGGTGCGGGTGGGGATGCGCAGGCGATCGGTCACCAGCATCACCGCCAGGTGTTTGGCGGTGCCGCCGATGACCAGGTCTTCCACCTCGGCCAGCGCCGTCAGGCGTCCCTGGGCCTTTTCCTTGGCCCTGTCGGGCAGCCGCTCGAAGCGGTCCCAGGCGGCGCTGCGCTCCAGCAGCTTCTTGACCTTCTTCCGCTTGCCTCCCGGGGGCATCTCCTCGGGGGCCGAGAACCGGCGCACGATCTCGGCCCGGGCGCGGGCGGGCAGCAGAGCGTAATGAAATTCGATGCCACCGCCCCGGCCCTGGCGCCGCCGCCACACGCCACGGGGCGCAGCCTCGGA
>CAYOKN010000075.1:11296-11542 GCA_964404545.1 uncultured Rhodospirillaceae bacterium
ATGAACGCAGTGCGGTTGCTCGGCACTTCCGGCAGCTGCTGGTCGGCCAGTTCGGCGGCGGTGAACCATTCCTTTCTCATGGCGCACCCTTCCATTCCCGGCGATCCGCCAGGGCCTCGCGCTTCAGCCGGTCGATGGCATCCCGGCGCATTGCCTCGCGGATCGCCGCCAGGTACTTGCGGGGGATGATGGCGAAGCCCAGATGCTCCAGCTCGGTGCCAATCAGTTCGACCCGCCCGGTCACCT